>UQNA01000018.1 GCA_900542195.1 uncultured Sutterella sp.
TAGTGGTGTCCAAGTTACAACGGGGGGAACGGACCAGATTCCTGTGTATTCACTTATGCAGAACACAACTGTCGACCCCTACGATAATAGCATTGCCTGGTTATGGTCTTATTCTAATTCGACTACTCCTTCTCCAAGCTCTTTAAATGTGGTCATTTCGAAAACCCAAGACTGGAGTAAAAACGGTGATGGGAAATTTAAAGATACATCAAATACGACAATGTGGTTGGCGGGAGGACTCGTTTCTTTGTTTTCCGATGGGAAGCAAGCGACTAAAGAAGATGTGGCAGCCGCGACAAGCATCCCAGTTACTGGAAAGGGTGCTCGGACTGCTAATGGAAATGAGCTCTCCGTGACCTTTGGAAAAAATGTTACGTTTATGGGGAAATTTTTTGGTTCCAGAAATGACCTCGGAGGAGGCCTCACTGCAACTATCAATTCTGACGTTGTACCTGACGCTGCTACTATTGGAGAAGCGAACAATAACACCCTCAACCTTATTCAGGAAGAAAATTCCTGTCTGTACGTGAAAATTGCATACGGAGGAAGATCTGCCCAACTAGATTCTATTAACGGGTCCTCGGTGAACGTCCAGGGCGTTACTACTAAGGCAGTCCATAAAGGATTCCAGACAAATTATAACAAGGTTAAGATTCAGGGGGTTATCGATGGGCAAGCTAAAGATCTAGTCACTGCAAAGATAGACGAAAAGGGGACTGTTACAACCCAGGACAAGAATTATGGAAACTCTTCTCTTCTCATAACAAAAGGAGTTTTTGGCGCAGAAGGGTATGAGGCAAACAATAATATGGTTGTTGTCAACAATACAGTTCTTGTAGCGGGAATGCCGGCAGCTCGTAAACTGGGTTTAGTAGGAGGGCGAGGTGACTACTATCAAAGAATCAATCAGCTGGAACTTCCCGACGGGAACGGCGGAACAGTAAAAAATAATGCATTAATCTGGGATGGTGACAGCTTAGCGAAGCAATCTGGATATGCCAATAATAATGTAGTTATTGTCGACAATTCATACATCGGTTTCCGTGTCCCTATTGCCAATAACAATTGGGATTTGTGGCCATCCCAAGATTTCCCTACTAGTTGGAAAGACGAGAAAAACCCAGAACACGCTTTCTCTATTTATGGTGGTTGGTCTATAGGGGAGGCAAAAGATAATATAGTTTCCCTTAAAAACTCTGTTGTAAATGGGAACGTTATCGGAGGATATGAACTCCTTAATAGAGCAGATGCATCCAAGGATGATATGCGCAATTTGAACGCCAACCTTGTTTCCTTATTTAATACGAAACTCACAAAAGGGAGCTCCGTATATGGAACAGCAACTGGTTCAGGGGTTGCAGAGGTTGACGCGAACACGAAATTCGTTCGCTTGTCTGAATCCTCTCTTCAAGCTGTAAATAGACGTCGAGGTGTCGTATATTTTGCCGGCGAAAATGAGGCCGATTCTGTTTGGGCACGCTATGTACATTTTGGTCAATACGTAGATAATGCTGTCTTGGAAAAGAACCCGGACGTAGAAAGGAATATTACTAGAGATTATTACCCTACATCGGAAAACTATCAATCTACGGTGGGTAATCAAAACTATAAAGTGTCCGATTCAGAGGCTTTGAAACGAATCACATCCAGTAACGCTGAGGCTAATCAATACAGTATGCAACTGGGTGATTTGGTTGCTAAAACTTATGTTGTTAACAGGACAGGATTTCACTCCTCTTTAACTTCGCAAGACTCTGACAATGTCTCTACTGTTACCAACGGATTGCATAACTTCTGGGTCGGAGCTTATGTGAATCTTGTAAGTAATGTCGATGGTGATGGAAAGTTATTTAACAAAGATTCACAAGATCTTTTTAAAGATAAAAAGACTTATACGGTCAATCATAACTATGGTGACGGCGCGACTTCGGCAGACCAAAATCTATCATTGTTAGTTCATGATGATGGTATGGTATACAACTTTAAACCGACTACTGTTGCAGGGGTAGCGCAAGATCAGAATGCAACCCACCGACCATCGCTGATGCACCAGTTTAGATATCATTATGACGGATTGGTTTTGTATGTGGGGGTAAATACTGGGGTTGAGTATGTGGAGGGAAATTCCGGAGCTGACCCAACTGAGAATAAGATACAAGCCGTCGAAATTTCTTTCGAGGAAATAGAGAAGTTCAGAAAGGGAGAAGGAGTAAACGCATTCGGAAACACCTTTGTCGGTGTGTTCTTAGAAGGAAACCCTCATCCATTTTTCTCAGACTCAAAGCCTGATGGACTGAAGACTGTAAACGCAGACCTAATGACCTTTGAGCCAATAAAAGAGAATGGTCGCCCGGGATTTGACATCTATCAAAATGGACAAGTAGTTGCAGAAGCTACTTACGGAATATATAAGTATCTCCACTTTGATGGGAAAGACGGAACTATCTCCGATATAGATCAAAATGGGAAAACTCTCACATATACAGGAAAGGTTACAACTGCAGGAGAAAGTGGAGGTATTGGGATCAAGTATTGGCTCAAGTCACTAAATATCTTGGATAACAAGATGTTGACTTTGAACGGTGTTACAGAAAATACAGATATTGGAACTACAGTTAGTATTGATCCCCAAGAAAGATACACCTTATCTGCCGAACTAACCGGTAACGGCGGTGTGCTCATACCAGAAAATAATATTGTAGTTTTAGGGACTCCTAAAACTATCTATAACATCAAAGTCCAAAATTACGCTGACAATGCTGAAGTAGAATTCAATCCTGCATTACCGAATTCTTATACCGGAGTGACACTTCTTGAGTCAGATGCTCTTCTAGCCGCTGGAATTGATGGAGCTCTAGGATCTGACAGTTCTTATACGTCTGCGCTCCAGTTAGTTGAGGGTAAAACTGGAAAGACTGCATTTTATTTGCAAGGCCATCAGCAGGTGATTGGCAGTCTCACCGTCGAAGAGAATGCACTTCTCTCTTTGACAGAAGATGCACCTATTGAGGTCAAGTCTAAAGACGGAAAAGGCTACACAGCCAATCGAGGGACAACTGACGGTGAACTTACAATACGAAAAGGCGGTTTAGTCGCTGGAAATATCAAGGGGGAAGCAAAATCAATTATTAATGTTGAGGGATATTCTCTTGACATTTCCTCTGCCAACCCGGACTTCTTGGGAACTGTTTATCTCAAGGACGGTGCAAACGGATTATTAAATAATCAAAATGCGCTTGAAGCGGCTGCTGCCAATGTCGGAAAAGATTCATCTTTGTATTTCTTGACATCTGCTGCGCCGGCAATTACCAAAGCTGTAGGCAACACAACGGCAACCATTCGTGCAATCACAAATAGTGGTCACGTTTACCTTTCCAATGCAGGTTTAGAACAAAAACTTGATACTCTGAATGTTGTGAACGTAAAAAATGCCTACGAAGGTAGTGGAGGCTCGGAAATCCATTATCGCGGCTTAGTACAAGGTCCAAACAACTCTCAAGTCGATGTGATTCGGGCAGAGACTGCTACCGGTACATCTAAGGTCGTATTTGGAGATCACAGTCACCTGCCGCCAATTGGCGTCTTTGCTCAGTCTAAGGGTGAAAAGACTCCTAAAGAGAACGGTATCCCTGTATTCATTGTTGAAAAGCGAACGGATAATGCAGATGATTTGGTCTTGACAATGAAAGACTTCGGGGTCAAGGCAAAAGAAAACGAAGCCTATAAATGGGTCTATAGTCTCGGCTATAACGACATGGACGATGGCTCTAGGGAATGGGTATTGTATAACAAGGATGACAAGCCCTCTCTAATCAATCCGTTGAGACCGGAAAGCGGTGCCTATATCGCTAACTCGGAAGCTTGGGCCAAGATGCATATGCGTCTGCATGATCGTTTCGGTCAGGCTTATTACATTGATCCGTTTGACGGCGAAGAAAAGAAGGCTGCCGGATGGGTTCGCCAAGTCGGAACACATTCCCACTTCAAAGCCGGTTCAAGCAAGACACACGCTAGAACAGCCATCACTCAGGTCGGTGCTGATTTGATCAGAAACGAAGCAAATGAGGATTGGAAATACATTGGCGGCGTATTTGCCGGTGGCTTGTATAACCGCGCAAATACTCGTTCGTGGGATAGTGCAAAGTCCCGTTCTGACGGCTACTCATTGGGTATCTACGGAACTATTTATACCGGCAATAGCCCGGATGATTGCTTCTATGTCGATTCTTGGTTACTGTTCGGCCGTTACGACAATAAGGTATGGGGCGATGAAAACCCAGGCTTCAAATACAAGTCCCGCGGTTGGGTCTGGTCCGTTGAAAGTGGCTATACGATCCCGCTCTCCGAATCCGGAACAAAAGACTACAACAAGCTGATTTGGACATTCCAGCCGGAAGTTCAGGTGGTTTGGGACGGCGTACGAGCCAGTAGCGTGGTTGACAATACGGGAACCAAGTACACCCAGCTGGGCAAAGATAACGTTTCCATCAGAGTCGGTGCCAGACTTCATGCCAACTACATGAATAAAGGCTTAGGCTTTATCGAAGGAAACTGGATCCATAACACTAAGAGCCCCGGTGTGCGGATGACCAACGGTGATATCTATCGCAACGGCGGACGCAATGTCGGTGAGTTCCGTATGGGTCTCGAAGGACATTTGAGTCGCAATACGCTTGGATGGGCAACAGTCGGTGTACAGGCTGGTAAATCCGGCTATCACAACGAAACGGCTCAAATTGGCTTGAGATACATGTTCTGATGAGCAAGAAGAACCGGAGAGCTTCGTCTCTCCGGCTTGCAAAACCTGCATTTGACGGAATTTCTAATCATGAAAACACAAAAAAATATATTGAAATTAGCTGCGGTTGCTGCTCTTGCTCTGACTCTTGGAGCTTGCTCTTCTTACAACCACAAAGACTATCCTAGAGAAAGCTGGTTTAAAACCGGCAGTCAGTTGATTGAGGCTGAACAGTTCCAGAAAGCCGAAAATCCTTTGAAAGTTGTCTTAGTCGTCAACTACACATGGGAAGGCAGACCGATCGTTCAAGAACCGTTTGAAGACAGACCGGCCGACTGGAGAGAACAGTATGGTTTATGGGAAGCCACTAAACGTTATCTTCAGCAGACAGGTCAGTTTGTCATCGTCGATGAAGACAACGAAGAAAAGCAAGGCGTCTTGACCGTCGATCTTTCTCGTTGGATGGACGAAGAAACGAAAAAAGCTATCGCTGCCAAAGAAGCTGACCCGCAAAGTCATCCTGAAAAAATCGTCTACGAATACGATATGACGATGAAGATGAATCTGAACCTTCTTCAAGGAAAAGCCTTTACTGCTGCACCGGTAACCGATCATATGTGGATCGGCCATGAAGATTCAGAAAAGAGAAAAGTTGGTCTTGACCCGAAGAGATTTACTTTTTCCTATTTCAACAACATGGACTTCCATACTGAGTTCGTCCGCAGATTCTATAAACAGATGGTTTTTGAGGGCGTAAAGGAAATGGACGATAAAGGTCTTTCTGCTCTTCTCGTCCCGAAGAAAGAACAGAAGTAATTTGAGTCCGGCGCAAGCCGGATTCGGAGAGACCGCAATAAAAGTAAAGGCAGAACAATCGAATGCTCTGCCTTTCGCTTTGGTCGCAAATTTTAGATTGGACTATGGTGCTTTAGGAGCCGGCACGGGTGCGGCTGCTCCCGGAGCCTGCATTTCCTTCTGCAGCTCTAACTCGGCTTTACGCTGAGCTATATCGTTCATGTCAATCCTAGTTTTGACATTAGAACGTTTGAGCTCAAGATCTAGCTTCTTCATTTCAAGGTCAATCTGTCTCATTTCGTCGTCGTAAGCCTTCTTTTGAGCGGCTTCGGCGGCTTTCTTCTCATTAACCTTGGCTTGGGCGGCTCTGCGTTTTGCAGCTGCGGCTGCATTTGCCTTGGCTTGTCTTTGAGCAGCTCTGGCTTTTTCCAGAGCAATGGCTTGTTCATTGGCTTGAATCTGTCTTTCTGCCTGCTGAACAGCCATAATTTGTTGATCCGTGGGGCTTACCGGCACAAGCGGATAGGTCTGCTCAACGATTTGTTGGGCATATACGCTTCCGGATAAGGCTGCGGCTAAAGCAATTACAGTAAATTTAAGATTCATGGATCATGCCTCCCAAATTATTTTTGGCATCCGTAAGGATTGTTCGGCTGAATTCTTGTGCTTGTCGGACTTGTCGATGTCATGATGGCCGGACCAAGTTTGAACTCGCATAGCTGGCCGACCTGGGCGGAATTGAAAATTCTGCCGTTCATCTTGAAAGTGATTTGTACGCCGTTGACCAGAGCGTCTTGCGGAGAAGCATAGCTTGCTCCTGCAGCGCCAAGTGCGCCGCCGGCAATCGCACCGACTGTTGTGCCTGTGCCGCTGTCAATGGAATGGCCGATAACACCGCCTAAAATTCCGCCGATTACGGTTCCTAACAGCTGATTGGTGCCTCTGTCAGAAGAATTGTTGACAGCAACTCTAGCCGGCTGAATAGCAATGATCTGAACGGTTTGAACCTGCTGGGCTTGGTTAACCTGTCCTGCAGAGTAAACGTCAGAGCGATAAATGTCGCCGTTTGCTTGACAGCCTGCAAGTAATGCAGCAACGGAAGCAGCAAGAGCAGCGTGTTTAAGTGAAACCATTTCCATTCTCCAAGTTGTTCTCATAAGTAATAAGATCTAATGATATAGCACGTCTGCTTATAGATGAACGGGGTGAGGTTTGACGAGAGCAAAGTGGGCTGAAAACCCGTAACAGTAGTTTTCCGTAATGAGCGCAAGAGTTCCTTAGAAAATTATTTATTTCTTAAAATTACACTGCCTATAATTTTTCTATACTAAAAATTGATGCCTTTGGAGGACCACTCAATATGCTTTTGACCCAGTTATTCAGAAGTTTTGATCTGAGTCTAAAGACAGATTTGGTTATGTTGAAAAGCCATTGCTGTTCTTCATGGAGCTACGTTTGTAATGCTTTCTTTTTCTTGATCGCATGGGCGGTTTTCCCATTGGAAAACAAACTATATAAAAAAATCTTCCGTAACCGTGCTTTCTATTTTCCGCAGATTAACTTTCACTCTCTGCACCCGCTTGATGCTTTTCGCATACTCATTCAGCTTGGCTTCCTTTGCTTGTTTGTAATCACAAAAGATAAATTCTCTCAGCGAAAAGCAAAAGGACAGCCCGGAACTCTGTCTCAGTTCGTCAGATACGTTCGAGTCAATATCGGCCGAGAAATCCGCAATCTCTCCGAGACTCTTTCTAAATTGCTGCTTTCAGACTCTTCATCTGCCGCAGAAAAAGGTAAAAATTCTGCCGAGGAACCTCCCCCTCATAAAATGGGTTGGGTTAGAAAAACCGTGATTGGCCTCCTCCTCTCCGTCGGTTTGGTCCTGTATTTCCTATGTATTACTCAGCCTTTTAGCTTGGAAGAGCAAATCATCTTTTTGTCGATTCTGTGGGTGAGCGCTTTGCTCCTTTTCCAAGCTCAGACAAGATTGACGCTGCTCATGCTGATCGTCATCAGCGTGATTGTCTCTAGCCGCTATATCTGGTGGCGCTACACGGAGACGATTAACCCGAATAGTTTCATGAGCGTGATTTTCTCTTGGATGCTGATCCTTGCCGAAACTTATGCTTTCATCGTGATGTTGTTGGGTTATTTCCAGGTTTGCTGGGCCTTGGATAGAAAACCGACTTCGATGCCTAAAGATCCTTCCTTGTGGCCTCATGTCGATATCTTTATTCCGACTTATAACGAACCCTTGGACGTGGTTAAACCGACCGTCTACGCTTGTTTAACGATGGATTGGCCGAAAGAAAAACTTCATGTCCATGTGCTTGACGACGGCAGCCGTCCTGAGTTTGAAGAATTTTCTAATTCCGTCGGTGCGGGATATATCAAACGTGAAAAACATAACCACGCAAAAGCGGGCAATATCAATCACGCTTTAACTAAAACTTCCGGCGAATTCATCACTATCTTTGACTGCGACCACGTTCCTGTCAGAAGTTTCTTAAAAAAGACCATGGGATGGTTTTTTAAAGATAAGAACATCGCTTTGATTCAGACGCCTCACCATTTTTATTCACAGGATCCGTTCGAAAAGAATCTTCACCTCTCTGAACACGTGCCGAATGAAAACTCTCTCTTCCATGACTTTATCCAGAAGGGAAATGACACTTGGAATGCCACAATGTTCTGCGGCTCTTGCGCCATTATGCGCAGAAAAGCTCTGGAAGAGGTCGGAGGTATTGCCGTTGAAACCGTAACTGAGGACGCTCATACTTCTTTGAAGCTCAACCGCAAAGGTTGGTCCTCCGCATTTTTAAGTACGCCTCTTTCAGCTGGTCTTAGTACGGAAACATTGGCCGCTCACATCGGCCAGAGAATCCGCTGGGCCCGCGGCATGATTCAGATCTTCCGATTGGATAATCCGTTATTCGGTAAAGGGCTGACTATTCCGCAGCGCCTGTGTTTCTTAAATGCGATGATTCACTTCTTGCACGGCTTGCCCAGAATTATCTTCCTGCTTGCTCCGTTGCCGTTCTTGTTCGCCAACATTTACGTGATCTACGCAAGTGCCATCGCTATCTTCGTGTACCTCGTCCCACATATGGTTCACTCGACAATGACAACTTATGTGATCCATAAAGGCTATCGCTTCCCGTTCGTCAGTGCGATTTACGAAACGATTCTTTCTTGGTACATCTTTGTGCCGACCTTAGTGGCTATCTTTGCTCCGCATAAAGGTAAGTTCAACGTAACTGCTAAAGGCGGCGTTATCGATAAAGCCTACGTAGACTGGTCGGTTGCAAAGCCATATCTGTATTTGCTGATTCTGAACTTGGCAGGCCTTTGTTTCGGTTTATATAAGATGATCGGAGCTTCTCAGTACCAGGTACTGATGTTGGCAATTAATATCGGATGGATTCTTTACAACCTCATCATTCTTTTTGCTTCAATCGCCGTCTGCGTTGAAAGCGTTCAGCAAAGAAAGTTCCCGCGCGTGGCTGCCATGCAGAAGGTTACTGTTGAACTTTCTGACGGTCATAAAGTCAAAGCCGTGCTCGCGGCATTCTCTCAAAAAGATTGTCAGTTGGTATTCAAGATTCCGTCAGCCATCCCTAACTTCAAGCTTGGTGAAAGCGTCAAGTTAATATTCGGCGAAGGGAAGACCGTGCACGAATTTAACTGCACGGTCTCCGCTATTTTCTCTGCTGGGGTTATTGATCTTGATGTTCATCAGGAAACATTGCAGAAAGAAAAAGAGTACACGGCATGCACATTCGGTGTCCCCGAACTGTGGATTAATAAACAAGCCAAAATTAAAGGATTCGGAATGCTTGACGGCTTCATGGCTCTTTTGAGGATGGCTCGTCAAGGAGTGGAGGCCTTCGTCCACTATACCCCGCCGTCATCGAGCTGGCTGTTTTATATCACTGTTGGATCTCTGAAATGGATAATTAGCTTTATCCCTAGAGTACCAAAGCTTAGGAGTCAGTCTAAACAAACCGTATTTGCCTCTTAATTAGCATGCGTCTTTTGTGCCTAATTTATGAAATTTGGCTCCAGGCGGGCTCTCATTAAATATAATGGTAATCGCTAATAAAACATGAAACATGCTGGCCTTCCTTGCTTATAGGAAGGCCGGAATCTAACCCTCAGAAGTTACGTTTATGTCGATTAATAAAGAAATGATAGGAACTCGAGGCTCCGGGCCTCTGTGCTTTTTTCAGAAAATAGCAACGGCTGCTATTATTTCGGCTCTTTTTTTGACGCCGGCTGTCTCCGCGCCCGCCCCTCAAGAGGCATCGACTTTTATCAAAGATGTTGTTCCGAATTACAGAACAGATGAGATTCCTGTTATCCGTTCGGATGCGGCTTTGTTTGATTTTATTCCTGAAGGTAAGACAGAACAGATAAAGCTCACCGGAATCTATCCGGAAAGAAGCTTCAGGTTTTACAGCCCGAAAGATGAAATCATCTCCAAGGTGACGGTTACGTTAAAGTACACTCCGTCGCCTTCGTTGATTCCTCAGCAAAGCCAGCTCAATATCTTCCTTAACGGTCAGATACAAAAGAGTCTGCCGATCACTAAAGAACAGCTTGGCAATGCGGTAACGCAGACCGTTGAACTCAATACTAAAAATATCGAAGAAAGCAATCGCATGACGATTGAGTTCGTCGGTGTGTATACCAACAACTGCGGCAATATCGCAAACCCTTCTTTGTGGCTGACCATCGATGACTCAAGCTATATGTCGTTTAATACGCAGAAACTGCGTTTGGCCAACGACCTGAGCCTGATGCCGGCACCTTTTGCTAACAATTTGAGCCCGAATGCAACGACTCTGCCGGTTGTTTTTAATGAGAATCCTTCCCCGGCATTGAAGAAAGCCTCCGGTATTTTTGCTTCTTGGATCGGCACTAAAACGGAATGGAGAGGCGCGGAATTTCCCGTTTACATCAAAGAAGTGCCGCAGGCCCAGAATTTCGTGGTCTTTGCTACCAATGACAGCAGACCGGAATTTCTCAAGAACTTGCCGGCTTTTACCGGACCTTTCGTAACCGTCGTTGATGCTCCTAACAGTCTCTATGCCAAAGTGCTGGTTATCGGCGGTAAAGACGAAGCTGAAGTTCTCACCGCAGCTGAGTGGCTCGCTGTTAATTCTCAGGTTCTTACCGGCAGTTCCGCTGAAGTAAAAGACTTTAAGCCGCTGCCTAACCGTGAAGCTTATGACGCTCCGAATTGGATTCCGACCAACGATAAGGTTACTTTTGAAAAAATCGCCAAGTACCGCGGTCAGTTAAGAAGCTCCGGACTTCATCCTGCTCCTATCTCTTTGGAAGTCAGACTTCCGCCTGACCTCTACATGGTCAACAAGAGCAATGTCGATTTAGACCTGCGTTATCGCTACACCAAACCGACAAGCGGTGAAGCTGCTCAAATGCGCTTCTTACTCAATGAGCAGCTCGTTGAGTCCTTCGAATTGGATCCGAAGAAAAACAGCAGCTCTTTCACTTCCAGATTCTCTCTGCTCAACGGCTTGGCCAATATGTGGAACGACACGTCCGTTCCTACCGGTTTACTTGGAGCAGATAACTTAATGCAGTTTGACTTCCAGTATGGACTGGCGGTTCCCGGAGGTTCCGTTGAAAACTGCAAGTCCGTTGCACTGATTCCGAGCCAAGTTGAAATCGATCCGACTTCCACAATCGATTTCTCCGGTTTTTATCACTTTGCTAAGCTCCCGAACTTAAACTTGTTCACGGTAAGCGGTTTCCCGTTTACAAAGTATGCCGACTTGTCTGAGACCGGTGTCGTACTGGCAAAGGATGCTCCGGCAGCCGTTTTGACAACCTATCTCAACACGATGGCCCGTCTTGCTGCGCAAACCGGCTATCCGGCAACAAAGCTGACGGTTGTTGAAACCATCGATAAAGCTGCTCTGAAAGATAAAGACATCCTGGTATTCGGTGAAAACAGCCGGATTCTGGACGGTATCGATAAGGAAGATGCCGGCGTAGCTATTGACAAAATTAAACAGGGAATTGAAAAGTCTCTGACCAAGACGGCATCCGATGATAAGAATATGGAGTCGGTAGTAGCAGAAGATGCCGGCATAGCCGCCATTGTTCAATACCAGTCTCCTTTCAGCGATGACAGATCTGTCGTTGCAGTGCTCGGCGACGGTCAGGACGGAAGTTTTCTCATCAACAAACGATTGATGATCCCGGGCGACTTGAAGCTGATTGACGGCAGCGTTGCTGTCTTTAAGACAAACGCAACCCCTACAAGTTATAACATCGGACCTACTTACTACACGGGTTCCTTGCCTTGGCACCAAAGAATTTGGTACTCCATGCTTGATCAGCCCGTGCTGCTGGTTCTCTTTACTCTCGTCTGCGCATTGCTGTTTGCCGGTGGTATTTACTACCTGATGCACTCTTTGATTAGATACCGCAGCCGCCGTCATAAATAAGGAGAATTAGATGAAAAAGAAACTGGTTGCCGCTTTGCTGATGAGTTTGGCTGTACACCTTCCGGCACATGCATGGGATCTTTGGGACGAGTTCAAAGCGGTTAATGTCACTCCGGAAGGGCGTGTGGTCGATTACAGCGACGCTAAACTGATTACGACCTCCGAAGGACAGTCATACGGAATGTTCTTCGCTCTCGTGGCTAACGACAGAGAATCTTTCGATAAGATTTTTGCTTGGTCGGAAAAGAATTTGGGACCCGATCAGCCTGCTTGGTGGTGGGGTATTCCTGACGGCAAGAAAGACGGTCAGGGCAAAATCCTTGACACCAACAACGCTACAGACTCGGATATGTGGATTGCTTACTGTCTTTTGGAAGCAGCCCGCATCTGGAATGAGCCGGCCTACGAAGCAAAAGCTAAAGCCTATATGGCTAAGCTCAAAGAATTGGTCAGAGATGTTCCGACCGTCGGAAAAGTTATTCTTCCTGCCCGCGTGGGCTTTGAAGAAAAGGGCGTGGTAACTATCAATCCGAGCTACTATCCGCCGTTTATTCTCAGACGTTTCGCCGAGTACGATCCGTCGTGGCTGCCTATCCTTGAGGGCTTGATTAACGCCATGATCCGCTGTTCTCCGGGCGGTGCGGCTCCTGACTGGGCAAAATTCGACTCAACCGGAAAATTGCTTGAGCCCGAGAAGATGGTCGGCAGCTACAACGCTATCCGCACTTATTTGTGGGCAGCTATTACTTCTCCGAAAGATCCGCTGTATGCCAAGTTGGCACGCCACTATGCACCGATGATCAATGCCGTTAAGACCTTAAATGTACCTCCGGAAGAGGTTAATCTAGGCAGCATGAGCTTTGGTCCGAGAGAAGTGAATGCGTTCGGGGCTTGCTTTTTACCCTATGTCTCTAACGATAAGAGCGGCGCTGTTATTCGAACCTTGCTGACAAATACTAAAATGCAGGGAGACAACTACTATCGGAATGTATTGACGATATTTGGCTTGGGCTTCGATTACAAAAACTACGCCTTTGATGCGAAGGGCCGCTTGTATATCCCGAAAGATAATATGACGGTCAGAGTAAATCAGCCTCAAAATAAACCATAAGAAAAAGGAAAAAACACCACATGAGAGTTAGCGGTGCTCGAACAGCAAGCTGGAGCGGGCTGGGGCTTTGGAACGTTTTCTTTGTCGGAGAGTTTTTACTGGCGGGTTTCGGCTATTTGCACCTTAATCTTGTGCAGAACTGCCTGCTTGCGGCTTTCGTCATTTTTCCAATTCAAAATCGTTTCCTTCGCGTCGTCAGAACACTGCTGGCTATTGCTGCAGCAGCAGCAATGGTCTATGCGGAAAGCTGGCTTCCCGGACTCGAAAGCATCAAAGGAAATTTCCATAATTTAGAAGCAATGGGCACAAGCTATCTGCTTGAGTCTGCCTATAACTTCCTGAATTTTGAAATGATCGGTGTCGGTATTCTGCTGATCATCGCCTATTACGGCTTAAAGGACTACGTTCGCATCTCCACATTTACCTTGCTGTATCTGTTCCTTCTTATCTGCGCTCCGATTTGGCAGCCGTGGTTTGAGAAGCCTGCCGAACAGGTTGTGGTGGCTCAAACCGAAGTTGCTAAACCGGGAGAGAAAACGGAAGAGGTTCGCTCCGATCTGCTTCCGCAGAAGGATCGTCCGACCAATGAAAATCTGGATAAGTGGCTTTACGAGTTCCACAGTAAGGAAAAAGCCCGTAGGGCCGTATTCCCCGAGCGTTTAGGCAAAGACGATACGCCATTCGATATTCTGCTCATCAATATTTGCTCTTTATCCAACGATGACCTGCAAACTGCGGGTTTGACCAACCACGAAGTTCTCAAAGAGTTTAATGTCGTTTTCGATAACTTTAACTCCGCGACTTCCTACTCCGGTCCTGCTGCGCTGCGTCTGCTGAAGTCCGTCTGCGGTCAGCCCTCCCATGAAGATCTGTATGAAGGCAGAAATCCGGATTGCGAATTGATGAACCGTTTGGGTCATCTCGGCTATAACCAGCACGTATTCATGGACCATAGCGGTAAATACGATAACTTCTATCAGAGCTTGAGGCATTTAGCAGGTCTTAGCCCGCAGCTCGGCGCAATGAACTATCCGAAACGCTATGATTCTTTCGATGAAGAACCGATTGGAGATGCCCGCGCCGTCTTTAAAGAGTGGGAAAAAATTCTTGCTTCCAATAAAGATAAACGCAGTGCGACTTTCTTTAACTTAATTGCTCTTCATGACGGCAACAGATATGCCAATAAGAGAAGATTAGCGCCGTTTAAGCCGAGAGCTAAGGCCATGCTCGACGACCTGCAGTCATTGATCAAAGATATTGAAGCATCGGGCAAGAAAGTCATGCTGATAGTGGTTCCGGAACACGGTGCTGCCGAACGCGGAGATAAGGTCCAAGTAGCTCACTTGCGCGACATCCCGAGCCCGTCTATTACCAAGGTTCCGGCCATGGTTAAATTCATCGGCATCGGTGACGGAGACGAACAAGTTCAAGTCAAGGAACCGACCAGCTATCTGGCAATCAGCAGCTTGATCGGCAGAGTTCTGCAAAGCAACTATTTCAGCGCAGAGCATGGCACCGTCCCCCTTAGCGACCTAGTTAAAGACCTTCCGCAGACGGAAGCCGTTTCAGAAAACGCTAATGCGAAGGTGATCCACTATCAGAACAAAGATTATGTGAAGATGGATAAGGGTGAATGGCGTGAATACGCAAAATAAATTCGCCTTGAAAAATAATCTTCAAATCAATGTATTAAACGAAAACAAGATATAAACTCAAGTGTTGGGGCCCGAAAGACCCCAACTCCTTCTTTTTTATTGGAGCATGTAGTGCAAAAGTTAGTCATTAAAGGTGGTGTCCCTCTGCATGGAGAAATCTCAGTCTCCGG
Source organism: uncultured Sutterella sp. (assembly GCA_900542195.1). GTDB lineage: Bacteria > Pseudomonadota > Gammaproteobacteria > Burkholderiales > Burkholderiaceae_F > Turicimonas. The sequence goes on from UQNA01000018.1 coordinate 14,946, forward strand.
CGCTAAGAATGCGGCGCTTCCTTTATTAGCATCTGCCTTGTTGACGGACGAACCGGTTGTTTTTGAAAACGTACCGGAATTGGCTGACGTCAATACGATGATTCGTCTTCTCGAGGATTTAGGATGCAAGATTGAGAGGAATGATCATCGTGTGAAAATCGATGCTTCTCAAGTTCGCTCCACCGTGGCTAATTATGACTTAGTCAAGACAATGCGGGCCTCCATCCTGGTGCTTGGTCCCTTGCTTGCCCGTTTCGGCAAAGCAACCGTCTCATTGCCCGGAGGATGTTCTATCGGGGCGCGCCCCGTCGATCAGCATATTAAGGGCATGAAGGCCCTAGGTGCTGAAATCAATTTGGAACACGGATACGTCAATGCCTCTGCTGACAAACTTGTCGGTGCCCGGGTTCTGACCGATATGGTAACCGTGACCGGAACCGAAAATCTCCTGATGGCCGCTGTGCTGGCCGAGGGTGAAACAGTTCTTGAAAACGCAGCCCGCGAGCCGGAAGTCGTTGATTTGGCACGCTGCTTGAAGTCCATGGGAGCCGATATTACCGGCGAAGGTACCGTCAGAATTGTTGTAAAGGGCGTGAAGAAACTCCACGGAACCAATTACAAAGTCATGGCAGACCGTATTGAAGCGGGAAGCTTCTTGGTGGCCGGCGTAGCAACCGGCGGTGATGTCACCGTTACTGACTGCCAGCCCGAGTATCTCGGCGCCGTTATCGAAAAATTATTAGAAGCCGGTGCTGAGGTTATTACCGGAGACACTTGGGTTCGTGCCAAATCTAAAGGCCGCACCAAAGCCGTTGATATTAGAACTGTGCCGTATCCCGGCTTCCCAACCGATATGCAGGCACAGTTTATGGCTTTGGATACGATTTCCGACGGTGCCTCTCATATTACGGAAACGATTTTTGAAAACCGTTTCATGCACGTTCCGGAGCTGCAAAGACTCGGCGCTGACATCAATATTGACGGCCATACTGCGACTGTCAGAGGTGTAGAAAAACTTTCTGGCGCTCCCTTGATGGCTACGGATTTAAGAGCCAGCGCAGCTCTTGTAATTGCTGCTTTGGTTGCGGACGGAGAGTCCACTGTAGACCGCATCTACCACTTGGATCGCGGATACGAAAGAATGGAAGAAAAATTAAAGACCTTGGGTGCTCAGATAGAAAGGGTTAAAGCATGATTACTATCGCACTTTCAAAGGGCCGCATTTTTACCGAAACACTGCCGTTCTTGGCAGCTGCCGGTGTGGTCCCGCTAGAAGATCCTGAGACTTCAAGAAAACTGCTCATCGGCACGAACCACCCGGATATCCGAATTGTGGTGGTGCGTGCCAGCGACGTTCCGACTTATGTCCAATACGGCGCAGCAGACATGGGAGTAGCGGGGAAAGACTCACTGTACGAACACGGCGGGGCCGGACTTTATGTTCCTTTGGATTTGAACATTGCTAAATGCAGAATGTGCGTTGCATGTCCTCGTGATTTTGACTACCACGCCAAAGTCAGAAGAGGAGCACGCCTGAGAATCGCAACCAAGTTCATGAAGTACTCCCGCAACTATTTCGCCAAGATTGGCGTCCACGTGGATCTGATTAAGCTCTACGGCTCAATGGAGCTTGCTCCGATTGCAGGTTTGTCTGATGCCATCGTGGACTTAGTCAGTTCCGGCGCCACTTTGAGGGCAAACAATTTGGTTGAAGTCGAGCAGATCGATACCATCTCTTCACGCCTGATTGTGGGACAGGCAGCCATGAAGCTCAAAACCAGTGAACTTCTTCCGATAATTGATACTTTTGAAAAGACTGTTAAATATGACGATTAGATTTTTAAATACGAAGGATAAAGACTTCGAAAAGAATTTCTCTGCATTAGTAGCTGTTGACAGTTCCGTTGATCCGGAAATTACTAAACGAGCTGAAGCAATCGTCGAAGATGTTCATAAACGCGGAGACGAAGCTGTTTTGGAATACACCAATCGTTTCGACCGAATGAATGCCAAGAGCATGGAGGAATTTCGCATCACTCAGGAACAGTTGAAAAACGCCCTGGAGACTTTGCCGGAAGACCAAAAGCATGCTTTAACAGTAGCTGCTGAAAGAATTCGTTCTTTCCATGAACATGAACTCGGACAAAGCTGGTCTATCACTGAAAAAGACGGTACAAAGCTTGGTATTCGCTACACCGCCTTGGATTCCGTCGGTCTTTATGTTCCCGGCGGAAAGGCCGCTTATCCGTCTTCCGTTCTGATGAACGCGATGCCTGCTCACGTTGCCGGCGTTAAAAATATCGTTATGGTTGTTCCGACTCCGGGCGGTACTCCTAACCAGCTCGTGCTCGCTGCCGCTTGCTTAGCCGGTGTGTCCACCTGCTTTACTATCGGCGGAGCTCAGGCAGTTGCTGCTTTGGCTTACGGTACAAAGACAATTCCTGCAGTCGATAAAATCGTCGGCCCCGGCAATGCTTATGTTGCCGCCGCTAAGAGATATGTGTTCGGTACCGTTGGTATCGATATGATTGCCGGCCCGTCTGAAATTCTCGTTATCTGTGACGGCAAGACAAATCCTGACTGGATTGCGATGGACTTATTCAGCCAAGCTGAGCATGACGAGTTGGCCCAGGCTATTTTGCTGACTCCTGATGCAGACTTTGCAGAAGCCGTTAAAGCTTCTATCGAAAAACAGCTGCCCGAAATGCCTCGCAAAGACATCATTGCAGCCAGCTTGAAGAACCGCGGTGCAATTATCGTTACGGAATCCGTCGAAGAAGCTTGTCGCATTGCCGACAAGATCGCTCCGGAACACTTGGAATTGTCCGTTGAAGATCCGGAAAAATATATTGATTTAATTCATCACGCCGGTGCTATGTTCTTAGGCGCTTATACCTGCGAAGCTTTGGGTGACTACTGCGCAGGTCCTAACCACGTGCTGCCGACTTCCAGAACTGCCCGTTACTCTTCTCCTTTGGGTGTTTGGGATTTCCAAAAACGTACAAGCATTCTCAAGGTTTCTAAACAAGGTGCTTATGAGCTCGGCAAGATTGCTGATGTACTGGCCCGCGGTGAGTTCTTGTACGCTCATTCCGGCAGCGCAATGTACCGTGTTAAGGACTTAGACAGCAAGGATAAATAATGAGCAGGCAGGCTGAGATTCGCAGAGAAACCAAAGAGACCAAAATCTTCGTGAAGGTCGATCTGGACGGAACGGGTAAGGCATCTATCTCGACGGGAATTGGATTCTTCGACCATATGCTTGATCAAATCGCTCGTCACGGTCTAATTGATTTGACCGTGCAGTGCGAAGGAGATTTAGAAGTCGACGGCCACCACTCCGTCGAGGATGTCGGAATAGCGTTGGGGCAGGCCATCGGTCAAGCTCTCGGCGATAAGAAAGGCATCGTGCGCTATGGTTTCAGCTATGTACCGCTGGACGAAGCTCTTTCCAGAACCGTTATCGACTTTTCCGGCCGTCCTTATCTGTCTTGGAGTGTTGATTTCACTGCTCCGATGATCGGTGCCTTAGACTCTCAGCTGCCGCGGGAATTCTTCTTAGCACTGAGCACGAATGCCAAGATGACCTTGCATATTGATAATTTGAAAGGCATCAACGCTCACCATCAGTGTGAATCCGTTTTTAAATCTTTCGGAAGAGCGCTTCGCATGGCTGCAGCCGTCGATGAACGCTCTAAAAATGTCATTCCTTCCACCAAAGGGACTTTATGAAAATTGCAGTAGTTGACTACGGCTCAGGAAATCTGCGTTCCGTTTATCAGGCAATAAGGAAAGTTGCTCCTTTGAACTCAGATGTTTGGGTAACTGAAGATCCGAATAAAGTAAAAGAAGCCGACAGAGTCATTTTCCCGGGCCAGGGCGCAATGCCTGACTGCATGGCAAATCTGCGCAAAGCCGGACTGGAAGAGGCGGTAAGAGACTCTCTCAAGAAAAAGCCTTTTTTTGCGGTTTGCGTCGGCGAACAAATGCTGTTTGACTTCAGCGAAGAAGGCGATGTGCCTGCCCTCGGTATATTTCCGGGACGAGTTGTCCGCTTTCCGGCCAACCAGTACGGTGAGGATGGCTCTCGTTTGAAAGTTCCGCAAATGGGTTGGAACAGGGTGCGTAAAACGATGGACCATTACATTTGGGAAGGAATTCCGGATAATTCTTGGTTCTATTTTGTCCATAGTTACTACGTTGTGCCTGCTGATTTGAATTTGATTGCAGGAACAACAGACTATGGTAGAAAAGTTACCGTGGCAGTGGCCAAAGACTACATTTTTGCCACCCAATTCCATCCTGAAAAAAGTGCTGATATGGGCTTGAAGCTCTACAGCAATTTCCTAACTTGGAAACCTTAATCTTAAGTTTTTATAAAAAGAAGTACTACCATGCTTTTAATTCCCGCTATTGACATTAAGTACGGCAAGTGTGTCCGTCTGCGCCAAGGTGATTTGACATCCAATATCTCCGTTTTTAACGAAGATCCTGTAGCACAGGCCAGACAATGGATTGAGATGGGAGCAGAAAGAATTCATATTGTTGATTTGGACGGTGCCAGAACCGGCAAGCCGGTAAACCTCCCAATCATTCGTAAAATTTCCGAAGAGTTCGGTGACGACGTGGAAATCGAAGTCGGCGGCGGCATGAGAACTCTTGAAAGAGTCGAAAAAACTCTGGATGCCGGTGTTGATTTCGTGGTGATCGGTACTGCTGCCGTCAAAGCCCCCGGTTTTCTGCATGATGTCTGCAGCCAGTACGGCGGCAGCGTGATTGTTGGCTTGGACGCCAAAGACGGTATCGTCATGACGGACGGTTGGACTAAGTCTTCCGGCCGTACCGCAATCGATTTAGCTAAGAAATTCCAAGATTACGGTGTTGACGCCATTCTTTATACCGACATTTCTCGTGACGGCATGCTTACCGGCTGCAATGTTGAAGCTACTGCTGACTTAGCCAGAGCCATCGATATTCCGGTCATTGCTTCCGGTGGTATCCGCGACTTAGACGATATCCGCAAGCTGCTCGATGTCGAATACGACGGCGTCACCATGGCTGTCCTCGGACGTTCTTTGTATGAGCACACCTTGGACTTCAAAGAAGCTTTGGAATTAGTTAAAAATCACAAACCCAACTGGAGTTTCTAATGCTCGCCAAAAGAATTATTCCTTGCTTAGACGTCACTGACGGTAAAGTCGTTAAAGGCGTTAACTTCGTAGAACTCCGTGAAGCCGGTGATCCCGTTGAAGTTGCTCGCCGTTACGATGAACAAGGTGCCGACGAAATTACGTTCTTGGATATTACCGCCACGTCTGACAATAGAGGCTTAATTCTTAAGGTAATTGAAGACGTAGCCGCACAGGTATTTATTCCGCTCACTGTCGGAGGGGGTGTCAGAGAAGTCGGAGATATTCGCCGCCTTTTGAATTCAGGAGCCGATAAGGTTTCCATCAACTCTGCCGGCGTTAAAAATCCGGATCTCATTGGAAATTCCGCAGCTATCTACGGTTCTCAGTGTATCGTCGTAGCTATCGATGCTAAGAGAGCAGGCGGTAATAAGTGGGAAGTCTATACTCACGGCGGACGTGTCAATACCGGCATTGATGCCGTGGAATGGGCCAAGAAAGTTCAGTCTCTCGGTGCCGGCGAGATTTTGCTTACCAGTATGGACGGCGACGGGACTAAAAAAGGATTTGACCTTGAACTGACGGCTGCAGTCAGCAATGCCGTGGATATTCCGATTATTGCTTCCGGTGGCGTCGGCAATCTTCAGCATTTGGTTGACGGTATCAAGATTGGTCAGGCCGATGCTGTGCTCGCTGCTTCTATCTTCCACTTCGGGGAATATACCATCGGGCAAGCTAAGCAATACATGCGGGATCACGGTATTCCGGTGAGGTTGGACTAAGATGTTTATTGACGAAATTCACTTTGACTCTAAAGGTCTCGTCCCGGTGATAGCGCAAGACGCCAAGGACGGCACGATTTTGATGTTGGCTTGGGCCAATAAGGAAGCACTCGAAGAAACGGTTAAAACCGGTCGCGGAACATACTTTTCCCGTTCTCGTTCGAAGTTGTGGAGAAAGGGCGAAGAGAGCGGCAATATTCAAAAAGTCTCCGAAATTCTTCTCGATTGCGACGGCGATGCGGTTATTTATAAGGTTGAGCAAATCGGTGGTATTGCATGTCATACCGGGCATAGAAGCTGTTTCTATAAAACCTTGAAAGGCAATGCTTGGGAAGAGAATTCAGATGTACTTAAGTCTCCGGACGTAATGTACGCAAACCATAAATAAGAGGAACAAATGGAAAGAATTCTTGTAATCAGTGAGATCGCCGATGTTATCGATAGCCGCAAAGGAGCTGATCCTCACACTTCTTATGTAGCAAAACTGTTCTCAAAAGGCCCGGATGCTGCATTAAAGAAAGTCGGCGAAGAGGCAACCGAAGTTGTCATGGCCGGAAAGGATAACGACCCTGATCACCTTATCTATGAAGTTGCCGACCTTTGGTTTCATTCAATGGTGGTATTATCACAGGCCGGTCTGAGACCCGAACAAGTCCTAATGGAACTGCAGAGAAGAGAAGGGACTTCAGGCCTGGTAGAGAAAGCCTCCCGCAAGGATTAGAAATAAATAAAAACTTCAATAAATGTAAATCTTAGGGTAATTCATATTGAGTACTGAGAGCATTTATTGAAAAATATTAAATGTTAGATTGGAGAAGATTATGCAAAAGGACGATTGCCTGTTCTGTAAGATTGCAAAAGGAGAGATTCCTTCTAAGAAAGTCTACGAGGACGAAGAAGTTATTGCTTTCAAAGATATCAATCCTGCAGCACCCGTCCATTTGTTGATTATTCCAAAACAGCACTACGATTCCCTGGCTGTAATGGGAAAGAACGAAGAGCCGCTTTTAGGTAAAATGCTGGCTTTAGCTCCTGTCCTTGCCAAAGAAGCAGGTGCAAATAATGGTTTCCGTGTGGTCATCAACACCGGTCACGACGGCGGCCAAGAAGTTAATCATATTCATATTCATGTCTTAGGCGGTCCCCGTCCTTGGACAAAACTCTAGGAGTAAATAATGGGTTCATTTTCTATTTGGCATTGGCTTGTCGTACTTGTTATCGTTGTCTTGATTTTCGGTACCAGCAAACTCAAGAACATGGGTAAAGATCTCGGCGGCGCCGTTAAAGGCTTCAAAGAAGGCATGAAAGAAGCTGAGGCCGAAGCTAAAGCTGAAACAAAGCCTGCCCCTCAGGTTGCTGAAAAGAAAGCTGAAGACGTTGTTGACGTTAAAGCAACTGAAAAGAAAGAAGCTTAATTTAGAAGTATTGTCCTATGCTAGATTTCAGCATGGGAGAGATCGGCCTTATCGCTGCAGTTGCTCTTGTGGTGCTAGGGCCTGACAAACTCCCTCAGGTTGCTAAGACTGCGGGTTCCTTAATGGGGAAAGCGCAGCGTTTTGTTACTCAGGTCAAGACTGATATTGACAAAGAAATTCAGTTATCCGAACTGAAGAAGATTCAAGAAGACGCTAAGAAAATGGCTAGCGATCTTCAGGATAACTTGCGCAACACACAAAATCAGATTGAGAAAGAAGTATCCGATCTGAATTCCGCAGTCAATTCCATTGGCAAAAGTATGGAAGACCAAGCCAAGGACACTGCGGCTCAAATCAACGAAGTAAAAAACGAAGTCAAGAATCAATGGCTTTCTGATACGGCTCCTAAGGCTGCAGCACAATCCGAAGCTTCTATCGAAAACATGGTGGAAACTCCGGCTGCTGAGAAGCAAACTGCTTGGGAAATCACTCCGGATAAAGTCGATACCTCTAACTTAGAGGGGGCATTTGCTTGGAACGATACAGAGTCCGGTCAGACCTCTATTCCGGTTCCTGTTCCTCCGGCATTGACCGAAGAAGATTCCTTAATCGGTACTTCCAGCGGAGTGGACTTTAATTCAATTACGGAATCGGAAAAAATTGCTGCATTGAGTAAAGAAGTTGAAGAGCTGAAGGCGATGATTCAGTCCAATACTTCGGGCTCTAAAAAACAGAGCCGTTCTGTTAGACGCGGTCACGTAAACAAATTGGCTGTTGCAGCTAAACTCAATAGAATTCACAAGACTAGAAGTAGATATTCATAATCTCATGAGCGATAAAGACTTAGAGTTAGAAGGGCCGGAAGATGACAAGGAACAGACCCTTGTCGCTCACCTAGTTGAGCTTCGCTCCAGAATCGTTCGCATGGCTGCGGCGATTTTGTTGGTATTCGCCTGCCTTTCCCCGTTTATGAAGCAGATCTTCGACTACCTCAGCCAACCGCTGATGGTCGCTCTGCCTCAAGGCGCAAAGCTGCTGGCAACAGGCGTTATCGCACCATTCATGGTGCCTTTAAAGGTAACGCTTTTCGTGGCCTTTATTATTGCTCTGCCATACGTACTTTGGCAGATGTGGGGATTTATTGCCCCCGGTTTATATAGAAAAGAGAAGAGGCTCGCATTACCAATCATCATCTCTTCTTTGGTTATGTTTTTCCTTGGAATGGCTTATTGCTATTTCATTGTATTTAGGATGGTGTTTCAGTTCATTGCTGGGTTCTCACCGGATTCCGTTAACTTTGCACCGGATATCGATTCCTATTTCGGCTTCGTCTTGGCCCTCTTTATTGCGTTCGGTGTGACGTTCGAAGTTCCTATCGTTGTGGTAGTTCTCAACAGACTCGGCATTACAACCGTAGAAAAACTAAAAAAAGCACGGCCTTACATGGTCGTAGGCGCCTTCGTGATTGCTGCGATCTTTACTCCCCCTGATGTCCTCTCTCAACTTCTCCTGGCTTTGCCTTTGGTAATTCTCTACCAAGTTGGAATTTGGCTTTGTTCCATCTTCGGAACGGCTAAAAATTTGGATGAAGATGAGGAAGAATAGCGTTGGAACTTCAAAAACCTTTTGATCGTATTTATCTTCTGACTCACCAGTGTGACTATGTTCGTCTCAGAACGTCGTCACAGTGGCATCCGGAAGTCGGAACACTCACCTTTGGCAACAAGAAATGGACCGTAAAGGACTATTCTGATTGTAATTGGTTCGTCAGAAATTCTTATGCCAAGATGCTTCTCAAGCGCGAACTTAACGCGATTTCAATGCTTAACGGTATTGAGGGCGTCCCTCAGAATCCTTTCTTTGTTGACTCTTGCTGTCTGGCATTTGAATATGTTGAAGGGGACTCCTTGCGAGACTATCCTGCAGACAAAATTACTCCGGAATTCTTAACCGAGTGCGAGAGAATTCTTCGAGACATCCACAAGAAAGGATTGGTCCATCTTGATACCGGTGCGATGGGAAATTGGATTGTTAAGCCGGACAATCGCCCGGCGCTCATCGATTTTCAGACAGCGATGAAAACACGCGGCCTTCCTTCTAGGTTGGTCGGTTTCTTAAAGGCGATGGATCTGCGTGGCGTATATAAAAAATGGATTGCCTTCCATCCCAATGAAATGGGAGAAAAGAGGAAAAAAGCAGCGGAACGCTTTGAAAAAATACGTAAAATTTGGTTATTCCATCCAAAGAAGAAATAACAATTCGAACACCGAACCAATAAAATTCAATTACATTACTCCCGCATAGAAATTGCGGGCATTTTTTTAAAGGATATGGTATGGCTCAATTCGTTTATACGATGAACCGAGTTGGAAAAATCGTTCCACCAAAGAGACAAATTCTGAAAGACATTTCTTTGTCTTTCTTCCCCGGCGCAAAAATTGGTGTTTTGGGTTTGAATGGCGCAGGTAAATCCACTCTCCTGAAAATCATGGCAGGCATCGATAAAGAGATTGAAGGCGAAGCCATTCCAATGCCGGGATTAAACATCGGTTATTTACCGCAGGAGCCTGTCCTTGATCCTGAAAAAACAGTTAAAGAAACAGTCGCTGAAGGGTTAGGTGAAGTTTTTTCCGCCCAAGATAAGCTGAACAAAATTTATGAAGCCTACGCTGATCCGGACGCTGACTTCGATGCACTAGCTGCTGAGCAGGCAAGATTGGAAGCCATTATTGCAACCAGCGGTACTAATGCTGAGACTCAAATGGAAATTGCGGCTGACGCCCTGCGTCTGCCTCCATGGGATGCACGCATAGGCAATCTCTCCGGCGGTGAAAAACGCCGTGTGGCTCTTTGCCGTCTGCTGCTTTCCAGACCGGATATGCTTCTTCTTGACGAACCGACCAACCACTTGGATGCGGAAAGTGTTGACTGGCTTGAACAATTCCTCCAGAGATTCCCGGGAACCGTTGTTGCCGTAACTCACGACAGATACTTCTTAGACAATGCTGCTGAATGGATTTTGGAATTGGACCGGGGTCACGGTATTCCTTGGAAAGGAAACTATTCTTCCTGGCTCGATCAAAAAGAACAGCGTCTGTTGATGGAACAGAAGAAAGAAGACGCTCGAATCAAAGCCATGAAGCACGAACTTGAATGGGTCCGCCAGAATGCAAAAGGCAGACAAGCTAAGAGCAAGGCACGTTTGCAGCGTTTCGAAGAGATGAGTTCTTACGAATACCAGAAACGTAACGAAACCAACGAAATCTTTATTCCTGTCGCTGACCGTCTCGGTGATAAAGTCATTGAGTTCAAGAATGTCTCTAAGGCCTTCGGCGATAAGCTTTTGTTCGATAACCTGAGCTTTACGATTCCACCCGGAGCAATCGTCGGTGTTATCGGCCCGAACGGTGCAGGTAAGTCCACATTATTCAAGTTGATTACTGGTGACCAGAAGCCTGATTCCGGTGAGATTGATATTGGTTCTACAGTTAAGATTAGTTCTGTTACTCAGACAAGAGAGTCTCTCCCGAACGATAAGACTGTTTGGGAAGCTGTTTCCAACGGTCTTGATATTCTCAAGGTCGGCAAGTTCGAAATGCCGAGCCGTGCGTATATCGGCAGATTCAACTTCAAGGGCGGAGATCAGCAGAAGATCGTCGGTAATTTGTCCGGCGGTGAACGCGGACGTCTTCATATGGCCAAGACCCTCTTGAACGGCGGCAATGTTCTTCTTCTTGACGAACCTTCCAATGACTTGGACGTTGAAACTCTTCGTGCTTTGGAAGAAGCTCTGTTGGAGTTTGCCGGCTGCGCCATGGTTATTTCCCATGATCGTTGGTTCTTGGACAGAATCGCAACCCATATCCTTTCTTTTGAAGGCGATTCCAAGGTTGAATTCTTTGCAGGCAACTACACCGAGTATGAAGCAGATAAGAAGCGTCGTCTTGGTGAAGGTGCCACACCGCATCGCCTGAGATTCAAACCTCTCAAAGATTAATGTCAGAGAAGGAGGAAATTCGTCCTGCTCAAATCACTGATCAGGACGGGCACCCTTACAGTGCAGAGTTCGGAGATATTTATGCCTCCCGTCAAGGAGCAGTCGGCCAAGCTCTGCATGTTTTTATTAAGGGGAATAATCTGCCTCAGGCCTGGCAGGGCCGTCCGAGTTTTGTCATTCTGGAAAATGGTTTCGGGCTCGGGACGAATTTTCTAACGACTTTAAAAACATGGAGAGAAGATCCGAATCGCTCGGATTCTCTCCATTTCGTTTCTATTGAAAAGTTTCCCGCAACCAAAGAAGATTTACTCCGCTTTGCCGATCCGGAGGTTGCAAAGGAAGCTGCCGAACTGGCTGAACAATGGCCTAACTGTGTTCCCGGGGTGCATCGCCTTTACTTCAATGACGGCCGTGTCGTTTTGACTTTATATTTCATGGATGTTGCGTTTGCGTCGAAGAAGCTGGCTTTGAAATACGACGCTCTTTATCTTGACGGCTTTTCTCCGGCCAAGAACGATGCAATGTGGAAACGAAGCGTTCTGAATTCTCTTTCGAAGTTCGCAAAGCCTGAATCTACCTTGGCAACTTGGTGCGTATCGTCGCACGTCCGTGAAGATTTGCGCAATGCCGGCTTTGAAGTTCAAAAAGTTCAAGGCTTTGGCAAGAAATCGCAGATGACAGTGGGCGTCTATCGTCCGAAGTTTTCTCACAGACGCTCTCAAGAAGTTCCTTATACTGAAAAGTTTCCAGATTCCACGCTTCTAGTCATTGGTGCCGGAATGGCCGGGACGGCCTGTGCTTGTGAATTTGCGCGAAGAGGCTGGAAAGTAACGGTTATTGACGAAGGAAGGGTAGCCGCATCTGCCGCATCGGCCATTCGTTACGCCATCGCACATTTCCAACCGGCTGGCGACGAAAATCTTCTTTTTAGACTTTCTCGAGTCGGTTTTGACGTGCTCAGAGAAATCAGCCGTGACTTTCCTGAATATTTTCACCTTAATGGATTGCCACAGATCGCCAGAGATGAAGCGGAATATAGGAAGTGGGAGAAGTGGTTTCAAGATAACAAGCCCTTCCGGTTCCCGGACAATTTTTTGAGATTGTTAAGCAGGGAAGAAGTCTCAGCCTTAATCGGCTATGAAGCCTCGAATGGCGCTTTGCTTCATCCTACGGCTGGGTTAGTTGAAGCCGGTCGTTTTGTAAGAGATAGACTTTTTGGCTCCGGAGCATCGTGCTTATTCAATTCTCGAGTTTCCGGTTTAAAACGAGAAGAAGGAAAGTGGGTCGCTCAGGGGGCTGCCGGGGAGGAGCTTGCCAGAGCATCCGTTTGCATTCTGTGCCCCGGAAGCTCTCTTTTGAAAATAGCCTCGGACAATATCCCGGTTACTAACTGGCATGGAAGATTAAGCCTTTTAAGCGGAGAAGAGCTGCTGAAATTAAAAGGAGCTGTGACCGGTCCGGGTTATATCATCAATGATGGGGACAATTGGGTTGGCGTAGGTGCAACTTACGAGCGAGAGGACTCACCCATGGACGAAAGAGAGGCTCATAAGCAAAATGCCGAAAAGCTTTATAAGATGCTTCCCAATGCAGGATTCGGTACTGCTATAGGCTTTTACGAAGGTATTCGCTCTGCTCCCTCTGATAGGCTTCCTCTGATTGGAAATGTTCCTCCCGGTTTTTTAACGGAATGCTTTGTATCAGAAAAAGATTCCGTCAATGACACTTTATTCCTAAATACGGGTATGGGATCTCGAGGCCTAATTTTCAGCGATTTGGGAGCACGTATAATTGCGGCCCAAGTAACAGGTGAACCATATCCGATAGAAAAAGATCTGCTGGATGCGGTAAATCCTGCAAGATTTTTAGGTAGAACTTAGATGCTTATTTTTTCCAGAAACCGTGGGCCTTGGGTTGTCGCGGCATTTGTTGTTGTGGTTGCAGCCGGATCGTTCATCAAATTTCAGGCTGACGCGGAAAAAGAGGCCGCAGCCATTGAAAAAGATAAACAGACTTTTGTGGCCTTTAATCAAAGCGTACAAAAAGAACTTGGCGAAGCTCACAAACTTATTAATTCTGAATTGCTTTTTGAGTTCTACCGATGCGGTATTCTCTCTAACCGCGAAAAATCTTATTGCAATGCTAGGACAGATGAGGTTTTTAAACAGCTCACTTCTGATCAGCAGAAAGCTTTAGTGCCAGTATTTAAAAAATTCTTTATGCCGGAATAAAAACAGACATGGATTGGATTCTTTATTTAAAAGCCGTAATTTTAGGAATTGTCGAAGGACTGACGGAATTTTTACCGGTTTCTTCTACCGGCCATTTAATTGTTTTCGGAAGCTTGTTGCACTACACGGGCCAAGAAGCTGACACGTTTTACATCGCTATTCAGGCCGGTGCAATTGTCGCGGTCTGCTGGTATTACCGCGAGCGTATTCTCAAAATTTGCAAAGGACTCTTTACTGAACCGACTCAGCAGAAACTCGCTTGGAATACGATTATTGCCTTTCTTCCGGCCGCGGTTATTGGTGTGCTGGTTGCCAAGTATATTAAAGAGTGGCTGTTTAATCCGGTATCTGTGGCTGCGGCTTTGGTTATCGGCGGTATTATCATTCTCATCGTCGAAAGATATCAAGACAAGAAGAGCTATACACCGAGAGTCGCCACTATGGACGATATGTCTTGGAAAGATGCGTTGAAGGTTGGTTTCCTTCAATGTCTTGCGATGATTCCCGGAACCAGCCGTTCCGGAGCAACTATCATCGGCGGTCTCGTTATCGGTTTATCAAGAACGGCAGCAACCGAGTTTTCTTTCTTCCTAGCTATTCCAACTATTTTCGGCGCGACGGTTTATGAGCTTTGGCAGTCTAGGGATATCTTGTCGGCCGATAGCCTTCCGGTTATCAGCATCGGTTTTGTAGTGTCTTTCTTTTCTGCTTTGGTCGTTGTACGTTGGCTCTTACATTACGTTGCCAGACACGATTTCTCAGCTTTCGGCTGGTATCGAATTTTCTTCGGCGGTGTTATCTTAGTAACCTGGATGACAGGCCTTGTGAAGTGGTAAGCATGGCTTGAAGCTAACCCGGATTCAAAAAATGGGCTCCCATTCGGAGCCCTATTCATTTTTAAAAGCCTTAACGGTTATTTCTTTAAAAAGACTAAATCCCAGCAGCCATGTCCGAGACGATTTCCGCGCTCATTGAATTTAGTGACCGGACGCTTAGTGATTGGATTTTCTGCAACCGGAGAGAATCCTTCGTACTTATTTTTCAGCAATGGTGCGGCAGAAAGTACTTCCATCATTTGTTCCGCATAGTTTTCCCAGTCTGTTGCACAGTGCAGATAAGCACCGGTTTTGAGTTTAGGAGAGAGAAGCTCAACAAAGAAGGGAGAGATTAGGCGTCTCTTGTGATGTCTTGCTTTTCTCCACGGGTCGGGGAAGTAAATGTGCACTCCGTCTAAAGAACCGTCAGCAATCATGTCTCTAACGACTTCAACAGCATCGTGTTTAAAGAGACGAACGTTTTTTAATTGCTTTTCTTCTAAGAGAAGGGATAGAGCGCCAACCCCGGAAGGGAAGATTTCGCAGCCGATGAAATTAATCTCGGGATGAGCCTCTGCAATTGCAGCGGTGGTTTCTCCCATACCACAGCCGATTTCAAGAACAACAGGATTATCGTTGCCGAAGATTTCTTTGGCGTTAACTTTGTTCTCTTTGTCGTATTTGAGTTCGTATTTTGGGAAAAGCTCGGTTAAAGCTCTTTCTTGAGCATGGCTGATTCTGCCTTTACGAGTACTAAAACTGCGTATATGGCTATGTTTGAGTTCTTCAAGTTTGTCCGGAGTCAGTTCTTGTGACATTGTTCAATGCAAGTAAATAATTTGCAGAAATTCTAAATTATTTAACGACAATGAACCGGAAGGATTTTGTATCCTTGTTCGAAAGGAACCTGAGTGCTGGAGAGAAGAAGTGGAGCGGGTGAAGGGAATCGAACCCTCGTCGTAAGCTTGGGAAGCTTCTGCTCTACCATTGAGCTACACCCGCGGAAGAAAGAATTCTACATCAAATTCGAATTCTTCTTCCATATTTTTTATTTGTGAGAAACCCGGCGAACGGCCCAATCTCCAAAGCTTTGAAGGCTTTGAACGAAAATGATAAGGATAACCACAACGGCAGCCATGACATCAGGCATGAAGCGCTGATAACCGTAGCGGATGCCCATGTCGCCCAGACCGCCGCCACCGACGGCACCGGCCATGGCAGAACTGCCGACGAGAGCCACGAAAGCAATGGTTAAGCCTGCAAGAATGCCAGGCATAGCTTCCGGAAGCAAAACTTTCATGATGATCTGCTGATTTGAGGCACCCATGGATTGTGCCGCCTCAATGAGACCTTTGTCCACTTCGCGAAGACTGGTTTCAACTAAACGAGCAATCAAAGGGGCCGCTGCGATAGTTAAGGGAACGATAGCGGCAACGGTACCGATGGAAGAGCCCACAATCAAACGGGTAAACGGAATGATGGCAACCAAGAGAATGATGAACGGGGTGGAACGAACGGCGTTCACAAGAGTGCCGATAATTCTGTTGGCTAAAGGTTTCGGCATGATTCCTTTAGGAGAGGTGATAAAAAGAAATACTCCTAAAGGAATGCCGATGGCGGCCCCGAGACCTCCGGAAATACCGACCATCAATATGGTCTCAAGAAAGGAGTCCCAAAGCAGTTGAATAATATTAGATGACATCGCTTAACTCCTCGACTTTGACGTTATTGGCTTTGATGAATTCAACGGCGGCTTGGTAATCGGCTTTTTCTCCCATCATTACCAGGGTGAGAGTACCGTAGCTTTCGCCTTGGACTTCATCGACTTGGCCGAGAAGAATGTTGAAGTCAAGATCGTATTTATGGCAAGCAGCGGAAAGAACCGGCTCCGTCGTATTAGATCCAACGAAGGTTAAGCGCAGGAGGTGCATTGGTCTGCCTTTAGAGTCCGTGCCTTGCATGAGCTTCTGAATCTTTTCTTTCATAGAAGCAGGGATGGTTCGTGCTGCTAAGGCGGTACCGAGCATAGCTTGCGTAACTTCATGCTGAGGATCGCGGAAAACGTCCAGAACGCTTCCTTCCTCAACTACTTGACCTTTATTCATCACAACGACTCGATGGCAAATTTGCTTCACGACATCCATTTCATGAGTAATCATGACGATGGTTAGGCCGAGTTCTTGATTAATCTTTTTGAGAAGCTGCAAAGTAGCCTGAGTGGTCTCCGGGTCGAGCGCGGAGGTCGCTTCGTCGCTAAGAAGAATCTTCGGGTCAGAGGAAAGGGCACGGGCAATACCGACTCTTTGTTTCTGACCGCCGGAGAGCTGCGAAGGATATTTGTTCGCATGTTCGGTTAAACCGACAAGCTCCAGCAAAGGTTCAACTTTCTTGCGGATATCTGCTTTACTGACGCCGGCAAGCTCCAAAGGCAACGCAACGTTGTCGAAAACCGTACGGGAAGAGAGAAGGTTGAAGTGTTGGAAAATCATTCCAATCTGTCTTCTTTCTTTGCGCAGTTCTTCATCAGACATTTTTGTCAGATCTTTTCCGTCAACAATGACTGTCCCGGAAGTAGGTCTGTTCAGAAGGTTGATGCATCTGACCAAAGTGCTTTTTCCAGCACCGCTTCGGCCGATAATCCCGAAGATTTCTCCGGGCTTGATGCTGACGTTGACATCTTTGCAGGCGAAAAATTTATCCTTTCCGTCAGCAGTGTCATATTCCTGTGTTATGTGCTGTAGTTCAATCATTGTCAAAATTCCAAATTCAGAGGCAAGCCTCGAGGTCCCGGTAAGGACAAATAGTTTCGTAAGCGGACAATAGTTGCCTATCGGTTTAATTACCTGTTGAAAAAATTTGAAGACTCTAAGATTAGCCTCGAATTCTTAATTAAAACAAAAAGAAAGATACTTTTTTCATTGCACTTAGTGAATTTACGGGTTTGGAGTCTTGTGTTGGATAAAAACTTGCCTCTTTTCGTGGATGCAGATAACACAATAGAGAGAAAAGAAAACAAATGTTCAAAGAAGGCATTGCTCGAGAGAAGTTCGCTAACGAATAACGGTTAGAGGATTTCGTTACTCTGAGATTAATGTTTCTGGACAGCTGGTGATTGATTCAAGGGAGTGGTTTCAACATAATGAAAACACAGAGGGATCCCATATTGAAGTACATCATTTGACTATTTCAAGGAGCATTTTGGATATGAAACCTTCCAGACCTCTAACTATCGCGGCAGTTACTGTCGCATTATCAGCTTTCCTTGCTATGCCTGTAACGGCAGCCGAGTCTCCTGTTCCTGCAAAGAATGACACAGTTGTTAAAAACGAACTGCCCAATGTTGCTATCTTAGCCACAGGAGGCACTATTGCCAGTAAAGGAGCAGGCGCATTATCTCTGACGGATTATGGGGTAGGGGCAGGACAAAAGCCTGTTGGAGTCCAGCAATTAATTGATGCAGTTCCGGAAATACAAAAGTTCGCTAATATCAGCGGGGAACAGGTTTTCAATATCGGTAGTTCTAAATTATCTATAAAAGATTGGCTCAGACTAGCTAAACGAGTAAATGAACTTCTGAAAGACCCAAAACTTGATGGAATTGTAATAACCCATGGCACGGATACTCTTGAGGAAACTGCTTACTTCTTGAATTTGGTCACAAAGAGCAATAAGCCCGTAGTGCTGGTAGCTTCCATGCGCCCAGCAACAGCGTTGAGTGCTGACGGCCCGTTAAACCTTGTAAACGCTGTTGCTTTGGCAGCTGACAAGGCCGCTAAAGATAAAGGCGTAATGGTCGTTATGAATGATCAGATTTCACCTGCTTTCGGTGTTACTAAAACCAATTCTACAAACGTAGCCACCTTTAAGTGTCCGGATACCGGCTATCTGGGTTACATGCAAAATAACGTTCCCTACTTTGTTTCTACGCCTGCCAAAAAACATACGGTGAACTCAGAATTCGATGTTTCTGGTCTGGAAGATCTTCCAAGGGTAGACGTTAACTACGTCGTATTGGGCAGTGATGGTAAGTTGGTTGACGCAATGGTTGCCAATGGAGCTAAAGGAATTATTAATGCTGGCGTAGGACATGCAAATATGCCTAATGACGTTAATAAGAGTTTGGCTTCCGCCGTTAAACAAGGAGTGGCAGTAGTTGCAGCTTCCCGAGTTGGGTCAGGTCTTATTACGCCTTTGGGTAAATTTACCAAGGAAGGTTATGTAACTGCGATGATGCACAATCCTCAGAAAGCCAGAATCCTTCTCATGTTAGCTCTTACAAAGACGCAAGATCCAAAGGAAATTCAACGTATATTTAATGAATATTGATCCCAAAGGAAAGTCCTCATGAAAGTATCTTTTATAGCTTCTGGCGACAGCTTTATTACTAGACACGTCGCCGAATGTGGTTACCCAGGTTTTGATGAAATTCAAAGCTTAATTAAGTCACATGATGTTAGCTTTGCCAATCTTGAAATGACTTTTCATCGTCAAGAAGGTTATCCTGCTGCAACGAGCGGCGGCACATGGGCAATGACTGATCCCACGATGCTTGATGACATGCTGCGTTATGGATTCAATATTTTTAACACAGCCAATAATCACTCCGGAGATTTTGGTCAAGAAGGGGTGAGTGCAACTATTCGTCACTTGAATGAAAGAAAGATGTGTTTTACCGGTACCGGTAACACATTACAGGAAGCTTCTCGAGCTTGTTATTTAGAGACTCGGCATGCCAGAGTTGCCTTGATTGGTGTTACTGCCACTTTAGATCCTGCTGCAATTGCAGGAGGGCAGGGAGCAGATATGATCGGCCGTCCGGGATTAAATCCATTGCGCTTCCGGACCGTACACCATGTGAATGCCGAGCATTTCGCAATGGCGAAAACTCTTTCAGATATTTCTCAGATCAACGCTAGAACTGAACAGAAGATTCGCAATGGCTATTTGCCGCCCTTCCCGGAAGGCACTCTTCCATTAGGAAATATGAATTTCATGCTTACCGAAGGGGATGAGTACAACGAAACCATTCCGAATCCAAAAGACGTTGAAAGAACGGTCAAAGAAATTGAAGAGGCACGCCGTCAGGCTGATATCGTTATTGTGAGTGTTCATGCACATGAAATGAAGGGCGCTGACTCACAGGTAGCGGCAGAGTTTGTAGAAAGATTTGCCAAGGCTTGCATCGATGCGGGAGCCAGCGTAGTAATCGGCCATGGCCCTCATGAGCTCCGCGGTATTGAGGTCTACAAAGGCGGAGTAATTTTCTACAGCTTAGGAAACTTCATTTTCCAAACTGAAACTGTTGAAAGACAGCCCTTTGATGCCTTCCACGGTAAGAATCTTCCGATAGATACGAAGATTGGTGCCTATATGGATCACAGAAGCAAGAACGGAACTAAGGGTTATATCGTTCAAGAAAATATTTGGCGCTCGATTTTGCCCTCATGGGAAGTTGAAGACGGAAAGGTAAAGAATGTTGTGCTCCATCCGATCGATTTAGCTCAGAAGGGGACGAGATCACAACGTGGTATCCCATCTCTGTCCGGATCAGAGGAAACTTTGAAGCACATTCAAAAACTCTCCGAACCTTACGGAACAAAAATAGAGATTAAAGACGGAAAAGGCTATCTTGTTTTGTAAGTCGTAAATATAAGATCTCTTTGTAGAGTTAAAAAAAGCAAATTCCATAACCTCCTTGCTCAATCCGGTGAAGACGATGATTTTGAATTCTCTTCACCGGATTACTTTTCTTATTTCTTCTATAGCTTCTTTGATAGAACACGACTCTTGCTAAACAGGTTTACTTCTTCAAACGGCATTTCACTAGACTCTAGGTGGCTGGTATTCACGATTCTTCTAAGTTGAGCTTAAGCATCCGCATTCCAGAGTCATTTACTAATAGTTGACTTCCTGCTTTCAAGGTTCCGTATACGATAAAGCGGATCATCATTATGTAAATGACGTGTTTTCTCAAGGCAGGAAAACACTTAAATAGAAGTTAAAGTTTTTTCCGTTTTTCAATGCCCAATCTCTCTCTATAACTCCCCTTATTTGTTTCCTTAATCCATAAGAATCAACGTGTTGTTTGTTATTCCGTAACTGTTTGTATTTCCAATTCATTACTTAAAACGTAATAAAAAGGTGACCCAGGATATTGATTGAAACAGGCCAAAAATTGATACTGGCAGTATCAGACAAGGGGTATTACAGGTCTGGCTCTAGCCTCTTCGGAAGCTAATTTTGAAACGTTAAAGTTTTGCCAGTTCTTTCCAAGATCTAAGACCGTAATCCAATCATCACAGCGACATTGCGGTAAAGATCTGCTGTCCTACGACAGTCATTAGAGGGCCGGCGAATCAAATTACAAATCAACCTCAAAAAGGAGATTTTCATGACTATGTTGATTGCTGCCGTGATCGTCGCCGTGATGGTCTGGGCACTGATTAAAAAATATGAAACTAGGATGGTTCTTATCGCAGGCGGCCTGGCGCTTGCTTGTCTTGCAGCTGATCCGCTGGAACCACTTAAATCCTTTTCCGCTTCCATGAAGCAAGCAAAGATTTTTGAAGTCATTATTTCTTGTATGGGCTTCGCAGCAGTCATCAAGCTTACAGGATGCCATACTCATCTTATCGCTTTCTTCGTAAAACTCCTTAAGAAGGCTGGTCCATTCGTTATCGTTGGTGCTGCTTTAGCAACAATGGTAGTTAACAGTGCTATTCCTTCGGCTGCAGGTACTTCTGCAGCAGTGGGCACAATCTTGATTCCTCTTTTGATGGCTGCTAGGGTTCCGGCGCCAATTGCTGCCGCGACAATTATGGCTGGTTTATATGGCGGTAACTTGAATCCGGGTCATGTTCATCCTACCATTGTGGCCGAGTTGGCAGGTAAGACCGGTGTTGACTTCGTTTCTCTGGTTTACTTTCCATTGATTTCTTCAGTAGTTGTTGCCTCTTGTGTTTTGATTGGTCTTTCTTACTACATGAGAAAGAAAGGACTTTATCAGGATGCAGAGTTAGAAGAAGGCGCTGGAGAACTCCCGGCTGATTTCAAGCCTAACATCTTCTTGGCTATTGTTCCTCTTCTTCCTTTGGCAATCCTTATGCTGGGTAACTTTGGCTACGTTAAGTTCCTTAAGATGCCTGTTTCCCATGCCATGATTATTGGTGCTGTTATTGCTATGCTGGCAACAAGAACCGGCCCCGGAAGCATTACAAAGACTTTCTTTAAAGGCATGGGCGATGCATTCGGATCTATCTTCGGCATCATCATCGCAGCTAATATCTTCGTTGCGGGCTTGAAATCTTGCGGCATCATCAAGGCTCTGATTGATTACATGTCTGGTTCTCCAATGATTGCCAAAGCAGCTTCTGTAGTAGGTCCGTTCTTCGTCGCTGTACTGTCAGGTTCTGGTGAAGCCGCTTCCATCGCCTTCAACAATGCTGTAAGTGCACATGCTCCTCAATTCGGTTTGGAAATCATGAATATGGGTGCTATGACAGTTTTGTCCGGTGGCATCGGTCGTTCTCTTTCTCCAGTTGCAGGCGCCATGATTATTTGTGCAGGAATCGCTAAGGTTTCTCCAATCGCAGTTACTCGCTGGATTTGCATCCCAATGCTTTGCGCTTTGGCAACAGCAACTTTCATTCTCTATGTTCTTTAAATTGGAGAATATGAATGCAAAATACGCCTATTGTTCAAGAATTTTTAGAACTAGTTAAGCTGCCGGTTCATTCAAAAGACGAAAGAATCATTGCTGACGTCGTGAAGAAAAAACTCGAAGAGATTGGATTCTCCGTGGTTGAAGACGGCACAGCTGAAAAGGTCGGAGGTAATACAGGCAATCTCATCGCTCGTCTGCCGGGAAAACCGAATGTTCCTACAGTGCTCTTTTCCGCGCATTTGGATAGAGTTCGGAATCCAGGAAAAATCACACCTGTTTTTGATGAGGAAAATGGCATGATCAAGAGTGATGGAACCACTATCCTTGCTGCAGATGATGTTTCCGGTCTAGTTTCTATTATGGACGGAGTAAGAAGACTGAAAGCATCCGGCAAACCTCACGGCGACTTAGAAGTAGTGTTTTCTGTTTGTGAAGAAATGGCTGTAATCGGTGCTAAAGAGCTGAATTTCCCGGAACTGAAGGCTAAATTCGGTTATGTTCTCGATTGTCCTGGAAGAATTGGCCGCATTGTTAAGCAGGCTCCGACGAAATGCAAAATTATCGTGACGGTCAAAGGGATTAAGGCTCACGCAGGCAACGAACCTGAGAAAGGCTTGAATGCGATTAAAGTAGCTGCTCATGCCTTAGCTCAGGTACCTGAAGGAAGAATTTCTTCTAACGTTACTTCTAATTTCGGCATGATTAAAGGCGGTTCGGGTACCAATGTCGTATGTGATGAAGTCGTTATTACCGGAGAGGCTCGAGGAACCGATGATAAAGAGCTGGAAGAATACTTGCAGCAGGTACGTAAAGTGTTTGAAGAGACAGCTCAAAAATTCAACACTACGATTGATGTATCCATTACAACGCTTTATCACACCTTTAATGTTCCTGAAGATTCAGAAGTGATTGAAACTGTGAAGAAAGCTCTGAAGAAACAAGATATTGAAGGATTCTGTCAGAAAGGCGGCGGAGGCAGCGATGGAAATCACTATAACCGTCATGGAATCCCAACAGTTGTACTGGCTCTGGGATATTCAAAGAACCATACTAACGCTGAACAAATCATCGTTGAGGACTTAGAGAAAGCCGGAAAACTAGTGGAGGATATTATTTCGGAAGTGTATGAAAAATATTCCGGATAGATAACGTAGCCGCTTCTGGCTTATAGGGCTGTAGGCCTCTGATCGAAAGAGTCCTACAGCCTTTTCTTTTGCTTATGCTTTCCGCAAAAAAGAACCGCCATTATGGCGGCAAGGAGGATCTCGCTGAGAGGAAAGGGTCGGCGAAAGCGTCGGCCCCCTCCTAAAAGATACTAAGGAGTCTTATAACCGAACTTGTGGCATTGATCGCATGTCAAAACCGATGGTTCATGCTGCTTGTGGCAGTCACCACAGGGCTGAGACTCGCTGTGGCCGTAATGTGGATTAGGCTTGAGTCCGGCAGTCTTTTGTTTGACGGCATCCCTGCTGACATGACATGTAAGACAAACAGATTCATCGGGAACTTCTCTAGGTCTGGTTTGACCGTGACAAGTGTCACACTGCATATTCATCTGTGCATGTTTGCCATGGAGCTGTACCTGCGCCGATGCATTCCAGGAAAAGATCAGCAAGCCGGATACGCACAGAGCCTGAAAAATTCTGACATTCATTCAATGAACTCCTATTGCATTAAGGCTTTCATGTGATCAGCAATAGCTCTGCCGATAACGGAAGCAGAAGTCAGCTGAGCACCGCCGACATAGTTGTCGTAGAAAAGACCGCCTGCGGCGTTGCCGACTGCATACAAACCTTTGATCGGTTTGCCTTCTGTATCCAGGACTTGTCCCTTAGTGTTGATAAGCGGACCGCCGAATGTAGCTGTCATACCGCCTTGGAACGGAACGGCATAGAAAGGTGCCTTAAGAATTGGACGCGGATTCTTGTGTGTGTTCGGAGGAGTGAGCTGATCAAGCTTGCCTTCCTTCAAAGCTGTGTTGTATTCATCAACAATCTTCTTCAATTCTTCAGGGTTTAAGCCGGCTTCTTTTGCAAGACCTTCGATTGTGTCAGCCTTATAAACCGGAGCTTTCTTAGATGCATAAGAGAACCAGTCGTTCTTGAGCATCGGAAGATTGTGTGTATCTTCGTCAACAATCATGAAGCCCCAGTTGTCTTTTGTCTTAGCGGCTGTGTCGCGGGACATTTCAACGTATGTGTGGCCTTCGTTGGTGTATCTCTTGGTTTCCTTAGAAACGGCGATACCGGTATTGACGATGTTCAGCGGGTTTGCGCCTGTTGGGCCGTGGATAGGACCGCAGTGGTATTGATCAACGTTGACAACGCGCGGGAAGTAAGGAGCTGTCAGCAAAATGCTTTCGCCGGTAACGGTGTTGGAACCGCGGACCGGCATGTTGGCTGCCGGAACACCTGCCATCATTGTCAGCATCATCTTGTTAGCAGAATAACCGCCGGTTGCCATGACAACACCGAGTTTACCGATGTATTCTTCAAAACCTTTAGCGGTCTTAACCTTGACGCCGGTAACGGCACCGTTCTTAGGATTGTCGAGAAGCTCAACGACTTTGGCGTTATAGATGATAGGAATATTCAGCTCTTTTGCTTTTTTCAAGAGATAGCTCATCAACTGTTTTCCGCCCGGCTTTTCTTCGCCGATAGTCAAGTGAGCTCTCTGCAGCATCGGCCAAACCAATTTGGCACCAACACCGTATTTAACGCCGACGTAGTCGTGAAGCCAGTTCAATGTGTCATCTGCATTTTCTGCGACAAGACGGGTAAGAGCTGGATCGCCTCTGCCTTGAGAGACCTTCATCATGTCTTCGTAGAATTTTTCAGTAGTGTCGCCGGTCTTCAAACCTTTTTCTTGCTGCATCTTTGTGTTGACGCCAAGCATGAAACCTGCGGAGTAAACAGTATTGCCGGCAGCAGAACCCATCTTTTCCAAAACAACGGGCTTCAAACCGTTTTCTGCAGCGCGGATAGCGGTGACGATACCGCCGATGCCTAAACCTGCGATAACGAGATCATAAGTATGTTGAGGAAACTTTGTTTCTTCTGCAGCAGAAGCCATAGCCGGCATGGCTGCAAAGCCGGTTGCCATTGAGGCAATGATTCCGCCTTTCAAAAGAGAACGTCTGGAAGTGTTCATTTTTTCTCCTTGTTTCAATCTACTTATCGAAAGTATGGAGAAATGTTAATTTTTTTCGTTTCCCAAGTCGTCCGTTGAAGATCTATTGATTTTTTATTTTTAGTGTGCTAGAGATTTTGCAAATTTAGCAGCGTTTTGTCCTGCGATTCTTCCAAAAACAAAAGCATCGGTCAGTCCGCATCCGCCAAGCCTATTTTCTCCGTGAACGTTCCCGGTTATCTGACCGGCAGCAAATAAATTGGGAACCGGTTGACCGGATGTTGTAAGACAGTTGGCGTCCGTATTGATAGAGAGGCCGCCTAAAGTATAGTGAATCCAGGGATACATACGCACAGCCCAGAAAGGAGCCTCTGACGGCGTTTTTGAGCTGTCTCCCTGTTCAACATAGGCTTTGATTGGTGCAAACGGAATTTCAATGATTTCGCATAATTCTTCCAGCGTGTTGGCCTTCCAAACTTGTCCGGCGAAATAGGCTCGGTAAAGATTTTTTCTCAAGTCTTTACCCATCTTCGAAATGTTTTCCGATCCTACGATTGTGTAGCATCTTTTGTTGCCTTGTGCGATAAGCGCTTTGCTGATGACGTTGCGCTGAGCGGCTTCATCGACGAATCTCTCGCCGTTTTCATTAACGAAAAGTGTATTCTTCACAAAAACATAAATACGGGCCGAGAACTGGTCGAGAAATGATCCTTCCGGGACACATTCCACAATATCCATATTTTCTGCCTTTAAGCCGAGATCAATGGCTTTCTGCAGGACGCTCCCGTGCCCGCGGGAATCAGAAAATACGAATTTAAGGCTTGGAACATATCGTTTGACCATTTCCGGATTGTTTCCGAATCCGCCCGCTGCCAATACAATAGTTTTGGCGTAAATCTGCTGACGCATACCTTTGTGTTCCACAAAAGCACCGATAACATTTGAACCTTCGACAATAAAGTCTGAGAAATAGGACCCGGTCATTATCTTAACCCCGCGCTGGAGGCAGGCTTCAGACAATTTTTGGATATATGAAGTGCCGCTGATGAGGCTTGGTTTGTGGCTTCTCGGGTGTTTGGAACCGTAAATTTGAAATACTCTTTCTTCAAAGACCACACCTTGTTTCTTCAGCCACTCTAAGGTATCAACTGAGTTATAGGCAAGTATTTTGCGTAAGGCAGGATCGCCCTTTCCATTGGCTGATTCTTCAAGTTGTTGGTAGAAGAATTCCGGACTGTCGGTCACATGAATGAGTTCTTGGATTTTTGGATCGGGAGCATTGTAAAACCCGCCTGAACGCAGCGTATCTCCGCCGACGAAAGCTTCTTTTTCTAAAAGGATAACTTTGCATCCGGCGTCTGCGGCTTCCAACGCAGCCGAAAGACCGGCAGCGCCTGAGCCAACTACAAGAACATCGCACGAAGTAACGGCAGCTTCGGCAATAGAAGGGGAAAAACCGAAGCCTAAGCTAAGGAAGGCGAGAAAAGAGTTTAGTGCACGGCGTTTCATTGTTATCCCAGTTAAAGGCTCGAGGAATTCTCCATATCGGTCAAGAATTGAAAAAGCTCTACCGCATTTCCCACGTCCAGCTTTGCAAAAACTTTGCTTCGATGTGATTGAACGGTTCTTTCCGACATATCCAATACTTCGCCGATCGTCTTGTTGGTTAAGCCTTTGGCTACCTGGCGCGCGACCATTTGTTCGGTCGAAGTAAGCTGTTTGAATAGCTTCTGCAGCTCTTCGGTTTCCTTTTTAATTTTTCTTTGAGACTTGTTCAGCTTGATGGCTTTCTCAACTAAATCCTTAAGTTTCTCCGGAATAGGAGGTTTAACTAGAAAATTGAAAGCTCCTTGTTCCACGCAATTCATCGCCATCTCAATGTCACCGTGGGCCGAGAGGAAAATGATCGGCAAATCAACGCCGCGTTTATTCAATTCCTGCTGCACCTCCAATCCGGAGAGAGAGGGCATTCTCACATCCAAGATAATGCATCCCGGCCGATCCCAATCGTCTCTTTCCAAAAAAGTTACAGGATCCTGGTAAGTTACGGTTTGCCAGCCGGCTAACTGCAAGAAGAAAGACTGAGAGTCACAAATAGTGGGATCATCATCAACGATACGGACGAGAGGTGTTAGGTTAGCCATTGTGGTTCTCCTTATTCGCAGCGTATTCTACAGAGAAGCTTACGATCAAGCCGTTAGGTTGGTTTCTGGAAAAGGTCAAATGACCTCCGTGGCTTTCGATAATGCTAAGAGCAATTGAGAGGCCGATACCTAACCCGTCGGACTTCTTGCTTTGGATGGGTTTTCCTAGTTTTTCAAACTGTTCATCAGAAAGAGCAGGGCCGTTGTCGGTAATATGAACTCGGATCTTATCTTCATTTTCTGTAATCGTAATAGTGACTTCCGGGGATGGTACGTCCTTGACAGCACTCAGGGCATTCTTGAGAAGGTTAAGGACTACCAATTCAATCTCAAAAGGGTCTCCTTTAGCTGAAATGCTTTCGCTAGGAAAAACGGTTCTTACTTCTACGCCTTTTCTTTCTTGCTCTTTAATACTTTTCAAAGCACGCAGGACGGTTGGAATTAAATCGAACTCAACTTCTTTAGACGGTCTGTGTTTGGCGTAGCTTCTTACGTGGTCAACAATATCGGCCGTACGCAGAGCTTGTTCTCTGAGCTTATCCAACACCATTTCTATTTGATCATCTTTTATTTTTAGTTTTTCAAGAAGAACTTTCAAACCGCTGGTGTAATAAAGGATATTGGTGATTGGCTGTTTAACTTCGTGAGCAAACATGGAGCTTAGCTGAGAGATTACACGGCTTTTTTCCAGCATTTCGAGCCGTTCGCGGTTTTCCAATGCTCGTGACTCGATTAAATGCTGTTCGGCAATAGAAGCTTTAAGTTCTTCCGTCCGAAGGCGAACCAGCATATTGACGCGGACGATGTGAATCAGCACCGCAATTACCAGCGCAAAAAAGAGCCCGATTTCCAGTTTATGCGCAGCAAGAAAGTCTTTAACTGTAGTTTCTCTTAAATGCCGGTACGGACCAAGCTTTAAAGATTTCAGCAATTCAAAAACCTGATAAAAACTGCTTGCCGGAATCCATTCAAAATTATTTTGCTGAGGAGGAAAAGAGAGCAGGGAAAGCGTAATGGCTTTCACTGCTTGAGAGGGTGCTCCGTCCATCGAACAAAACACGACGTCCGGATACATTTTCGTGGACCGTGCGCATAACTCTTTCGGATCCTTAAGTCCTATCACTCGAAAATCTGATTTATTAATTTCTCCGTTTTCTGCCAATCGCTCTAATTGGCATGGCCCAAAAATTCCCACGTCGACATTTCCGACTTTTAGATGAGTTAGAACATCCGGGAACTGATGTTCCGTGAACTTAACATTTTTGAAGAATTTTTCCGGATTGAAACCGGCATCGGCAATTTCGCCGAGAGGAACGAGCCAGCCTTCAAAGTCAGTTTCGGTAGCTGCAGCTGCGGTTTTATTTTCCAGATCTCGGAGAGTCTGAAGGTCCTTTCGATCATTTTTGACGACAAAAGCTGCAAAAACGGCTTTTTCAGCGTTGATGGCTTGAGGACGTTTTACTGTTGCTATCTGCTGCGCGCCTTTTAAGCTCATTAAGGTAGAGAAGTCGCCCGCTGATGCTATAAGGAATTGAGGTTTAAGTTTTTCAGTCTCCTCAATGATGTTTTTCGGGGATATCTCAATGATTTTTAGTTTGTAGTTAGGCAGCTCTTTTTGCAAATGCTCGACAGTTGGTACAAAAGTCTCGAGATAAAAATCGGGATCAAACGTATCAATGAGGCCAATAGTGATTTCTTCTTTTGCTTGTGTGATAGAAGCAAGGAATAGAAAGCAAAGAAGAAGTAACTTCTGTTTGAGAAATGCCGTGTTCATTTGAAAAAGTTTTACACATTTTTCTGGGAAAAGCTATTGGTGAAAGATTGCAAGCAGAACAGAAGGCTCGATGGATTGTCTTAGAAGATTTTGACATTCCCATCACGCAAGAGTCTTGCTTAGGATAAGAAAAAGAACTCTTAAGAAGTAAGGACTAGAGAAGTCAGAGGAAATGGATATAACTGTTCTGTGGGATGAGAAAATGAAAGGCCAGTTGGAGACAGTATGTTCGGAAGTCAGAATTCCTCTGACGACTACTTCTACGGCTGAGGTTCCAGATGTGTAATTGTCGTTTGTGCCAATATTCCTTTTTCATCAAATAGATCTCTGAAATAATCAATTTAATGGTATGCATAGGGAATGGGACATGAATGAGAAATTTCCGGATAAAGTAAGGGATGCTTCGGATAGTTCAATGAGTTTGCTTAACTTACCTCAGTCAGAAATGTCGCAGTCCGACAATGTTCTTCTGTTTTATGCCCAGGATGTAAAAGGTTCTTGCGCTTTTCAAAAGGATGACAGTTACCAGATGGCACTTATCAGACCGACCCGTAAAACACCGTCCTTTAGGACGGTGATATAAGGGTCGAA
>UQNA01000019.1 GCA_900542195.1 uncultured Sutterella sp.
TGCCGGTTAATTGTCTGACTTCAGTCCCTGCTCTTTTTGCACGCTTTAAATCAGCTGCCAATTCAATAAGATAATCAATTTCAGCCGGTGTGTGGTTTACCAGGCTCAATAAGCTGCGGTTCTTTAAACTTGATGGCATGGGTATATCCTCTTTTGAGGACGCAAGAGCGTCCTCGATTAACAAAAATTAAAGTCTGTCCTTATGCAATTCCTGCAAGGAGTAAACATCCTGCTCGTGCATATGGCGAATACCTTCTACTACAGCTAATGCGTTAGCCATGGCGGTGTAGAAAGTCACATGGTTCGATAGGCTCGCAATACGGATTGCGGAAGCATCCGCAATTTCAGTGGTATTTTCAGCGGCGACGGCAATAACCATTTGAATTGTGCCGTTCTTCAATTCATCCACAACGTTCGGACGGCCTTCGGAAACCTTATTCACGATTTCGCACTTATAACCGGAATCCTGAATTACTTTAGCCGTTCCTCTTGTAGCAACAAGCTTATATCCGGCTTCGGTAAATTGTCTGGCCAATTCCGGCAAACGAGGTTTGTCCGAATCCTTAACGGAAATAAACACCGTTCCGGAACGAGGGATGGCAGAGTCAGCTCCTAACTGGCTCTTAAACAAAGCCTGTCCGAAAGACTGACCAACACCCATTACCTCACCGGTAGACCTCATTTCCGGCCCAAGAACCGGATCAACGCCCAAGAACTTGGCAAACGGGAATACGGCCTCTTTAACGCTGTAGTGGTCCAGTTCGACTTCAACCGGCTTGCCCTGTTCTTCTAATGTCTGACCGACCATGCAACGGGCTGCAATTTTGGCTAGCTGCTGGCCGGTAGATTTAGAAACAAAGGGAACGGTTCTGGAAGCTCTCGGATTGACCTCAAGAACATAAATTTCCGGATGATCGGTAAAGGCATTCTGAATGGCAAATTGAACATTCATCAATCCAACCACATTCAGTGCTTTTGCCATAACGCGAGTCTGACGCTTAACTTCCTCCACAATCTTCGGATCTAAAGAATACGGAGGAATGGAGCAAGCGGAGTCACCGGAGTGGACGCCTGCCTGTTCGATATGCTGCATTACGCCGCCGATTCTTACTTCATTGCCGTCTGAGACCGCATCAATGTCCATTTCGACTGCGTCATCCAGGAATCTGTCGAGAAGCACCGGAGAATCAAAAGTAACCTTAATAGCTTCTCTCATGTAACGTTCAAGAGAGCTTCTTTCATGAACGATATCCATGGCCCGGCCGCCGAGAACGTAACTTGGACGAACGACGAGGGGATAGCCGATTTCTTCAGCCATTCTGATAGCCTCATCTTCGGTTCTAGCCGTTCTGTTAGGCGGCTGACGAAGTCCCAATTGCTGGAGAAGATGCTGGAACCTCTCACGGTCCTCAGCAATATCGATGGAGTCAGGTGTTGTTCCGATAATCTTGACGCCGTTAGCTTCGAGAGCACGAGCCAATTTCAGCGGAGTTTGTCCGCCGTACTGAACGATAACGCCTTCTGGTTTTTCGATATTGATAATCTCCAGCACATCTTCGAGAGTGACAGGTTCGAAATAGAGTCTGTCGCTGGTATCGTAGTCAGTAGAGACTGTTTCCGGATTGCAGTTGACCATGATGGTCTCATAGCCGTCTTCGCGGAGAGCCATTGCAGCGTGTACGCAGCAGTAATCGAATTCGATACCTTGTCCGATTCTGTTAGGACCGCCGCCGAGCACCATGATCTTGCGGCGGTTTGTCGGATTCGCTTCATTTTCTTCCTCGTAAGTGGAGTACATGTAAGCGGTATCCGTCGGGAATTCTCCGGCACAAGTATCAACACGCTTGTAAACGGGGCGAATGCCCAAAGAATGGCGATAGTTTCTGACATCGTCTTCTTTAACATTAAGAAGCTTAGCCAGTCTTCTGTCAGAGAATCCTTTTCTCTTCAAGAAGTACATTTCGTCTTTGGTAATCTGATCCAAAGAAGTTTCTTTGATTCTTCCTTCGATATCTACCAATTCTTTAATCTGAGCGAGGAACCACGGGTCGATCTTTGTCGCGTGGTAGGCATCGGTGACGCTGTAGCCGAGACGGAAAGCATCTGCCAAATACCATAATCTTTCAGGTCCGGGTTCGCTGATTTCGTGATGGATGGTTGTTCTGTCGGTTGAAATCTCATTAAGCCCGTCTTTACCTGTTTCCAAGCCTCTCAATGCTTTTTGGAGAGATTCTTGGAAAGTACGGCCGATGGCCATGACTTCACCGACGGACTTCATTTGCGTAGTCAAGCGCTTATCTGCTTTCGGGAATTTTTCAAAAGCAAAACGAGGAGCTTTGACGACGACATAGTCAATAGTCGGCTCGAAAGATGCCGGAGTTAAACCGCCGGTGATATCGTTTTTCAATTCATCCAAGGTATAACCGACGGCTAATTTCGCTGCGATCTTCGCAATCGGGAACCCGGTTGCTTTAGATGCTAAAGCGGAAGAGCGGGAAACACGAGGATTCATTTCGATGACAACCAAGCGGCCGTCTTTGGGATTGACTGCGAACTGAACGTTAGATCCGCCGGTGTCTACACCGATTTCCCGAAGAATGGCGATAGAGGCGTCACGCATGATCTGATATTCCTTATCAGTCAGCGTTTGGGCCGGGGCAACGGTAATAGAGTCACCGGTGTGAATGCCCATCGGATCTAAGTTTTCAATGGAACAAACGATGATGCAGTTATCCTTAGAATCGCGGACGACTTCCATCTCATACTCTTTCCAACCGAGAAGAGACTCTTCAATCAAAAGTTCGTGAGTCGGAGACAATTCCAAACCGCGTGTGCAAATCTGCACGAACTCTTCCATGTTGTAAGCAATTCCGCCGCCGGAGCCTCCGAGTGTAAAACTCGGACGGATAATGGCAGGGAATCCGATCTTAGACTGAACCTTAAGAGCTTCGTCCAAGGAGTAAGCGATTCCGGAGCGGGCGCTTCCGAGACCGAGCTTATCCATCGCTTCTTTGAATTTCAAACGATCTTCGGCCTTTTCAATAGCGGCCGGAGAAGCACCGATAAGTTCGATGCCGTATTTTTCCAAAACACCGGATTTAGAAAGTTCCATGGCGCAGTTCAATGCTGTCTGACCGCCCATGGTCGGAAGAATGGCATCCGGTCTTTCTTTTTCAATAATTTTCTCTAAGACAGCCGGAGTAATCGGTTCGATATAAGTTGCATCGGCTGTCTGAGGGTCAGTCATAATGGTCGCCGGATTGCTGTTGACCAAAATAACTCGATAGCCCTCTTCTCTTAAAGCTTTACAAGCCTGAGCACCTGAATAGTCGAACTCACAGGCTTGGCCGATCACGATAGGACCGGCACCGATGATAAGAATAGACTTAATGTCTGTGCGCTTTGGCATAATTTTCTATTCCTTAATTCTTTGCTGAGGCTAATCCGCCTTCGATTAATTCGATAAGAATGTGAATGACCTTAATATGCAGTTCCTGAACTCTGTCGGCGAATCGTCCGCCGGGAGTTACGACAGCGACATCAGCCAATCTGCAAATCTGACTGTCAGGCTTTCCTGTTAAAGCAACGACCTTGATCCCGAGCTTACGGGCTTCTTCGGCGGCTCTTACCACGTTTTTACTTGTACCGCTGGTAGTGATGGCGAGAAGAACATCACCTTTTCTACCGACAGCTCTCAAGTAGCGAGAGAAGACTTCTTCGTAACCGTAGTCGTTACCAACACAAGACATATGCGAAGGGTCGCTCATAGATACCGCTCCGATAGGGTCGCGATCTAAGCGGAATCGACCGGAAAGTTCTTCAGCAAAGTGCATAGAATCACATAGGGAGCCTCCATTGCCGCAAGAGAGAATCTTTCCTCCGTGTTTGAGCGATTCAATCATTACCTGAGCTGCTCTCACAATCTCCTGCTGAACACTTTCATTTGCAACGAGATTATCAAGTGCCTCTTTTGCCTCAGCTAACGCTGTTTTGACTGTATCTAACTGGCTTGTCATCTTAATTTTTTGCCTGCTTAATAAGGTCTAAGAAGCGATCAAAGAGATCTTGAATGTCATGAGGTCCGGGACTGGCTTCAGGGTGTCCCTGGAAGCAGAAGACGGGAGCATCTGTCAGTTCAAAACCTTGCAAGGAACCGTCAAACAAAGATTTATGGGTAACTTTGGCATTTGCCGGAAGCGTTTTTTCATCGACCATGAAACCGTGGTTCTGGCTGGTGATATATACCTTATTGGTTTTAACATCAACGACAGGATGGTTTGCGCCGTGATGACCGAATTTCATCTTCCGAGTGTCTCCGCCGCAGGCCAGACCAAGAATCTGATGACCTAAGCAAATACCGAATAAAGGAAGTTTTGCTTCAATAGCTTTTTTCGCTACTTCAATAGCGTATTCGCAAGGTGCAGGGTCTCCGGGACCGTTAGATAAGAAGATACCGTCCGGATTCAATGCCATTGCTTCTTCGAAGGTCGTTTGAGCCGGCACAACGGTAACTTTGATGCCGCGATCGGCCAACAGACGAAGGATATTTTCTTTAATGCCGAAATCCCAAGCAACAACTCGGTAAGGATAGGCATCTAAGTGTCTCATGCCCGGGCGTCCCCAACCATTATCAATTTGCCAAGTGCCCTCGGACCATTGATATCGGTAATCACTTGTCACCACTTTGGCCAAATCCTGGCCGTTCATCACAGGGGCATCGGCAGCAGCTTTGCGGGCTGCGTCAAGTTCTTCGTCCGTGAGCTTTCCTTCTGAGGCTGCGACAATACAGCCGGGTTGAGCCCCTTTAGTACGAAGAATACGGGTTAAACGTCGGGTATCAATATCGGCAATAGAAACAATTCCATGCTGTTTCAAATACTCTCCGAGACTTCTCTGACTTCTCCAATTAGAAACTACAGAAGATTCGTCACGGATAATCAAACCGCTTGCAAAGATGGTTCGGGATTCTGCGTCGTCCTGATTGACGCCTACATTGCCGATATGCGGATAAGTGAGGGTAACGAGCTGACCCTTGTAAGAAGGATCCGTGAGAATTTCTTGATAACCGGTCATTGCAGTGTTGAAAACGACTTCACCAATCGTCATACCAGGAACACCGATAGACCTTCCTTTAAAAACAGCTCCGTCCGCAAGCACTAAGGCAGCTTCAGGTCGGGTGTCATTAATTAATTTGTTATTCACCATGACTCCGTAATGCCACCGAGACGCCGTTTCGGTCCCGGTCGCAGGATAAAAATATTTTGTTAAAGTTCATAGGGCACAGGGATGCCTTATAAACCTTTCGATTATATCAATGGGTCCCTCCTAACCCTTTTTCTCGACTAAGAATTTTCCCGAGACCTTTGCAGGTTAATCACTCCACGTTTTCCCAGCGGGGAGAGGCGGTAAGAGACCCAATTTTGTTGCTGACATACTGAAAGAGTTTCTCTAAGTTTTAGAATTAAAAGATTGGTTTCTATCTTGATAAAAGACAAAATAATCATGAATCAGTTACAAGCTTTATCTCAGTACACGACTATTGTTGCCGACACCGGTGATATTGACTCCATTGCCAAAATTCAACCTCAGGATGCAACTACTAATCCTTCTCTTATTCTTAAAGCTGCGAAAAACCCGGCTTATAAAAAATTACTTCTTCGAGCTGTTCAAGAAGGCAAAGATATTGAAGATGCTGCAGATCGAGTTCTCGTCAACTTCGGAACTGAAATTCTGAAATACGTCCGCGGAAGAGTCTCGACCGAAGTCGATGCACGCCTGTCTTTCGATACTGACAAAACTGTTGAAAAAGCCAGAAAGCTGATTTCGCTTTACAAAGAAGCCGGAGTCGATCCTGACAGAGTACTAATCAAGATCGCCGCTACTTGGGAGGGAGTGCAGGCAGCAAAGATTCTGCAGGCTGAAGACATCCACTGCAACTTGACGTTAATTTTTTCCGTCGTGCAAGCAGAAATAGCTTCCCAAGCAGGAGCCACTCTAATTTCACCTTTTGTCGGCCGCATATATGACTGGCATAAAAAGAATGCCGGAGCTGACTGGGATGAAGAAGCCAACAAAGGTGAACAAGATCCCGGAGTTAAGAGCGTCAAATTAATTTTTGAAAGACTCAAGGGTGTTGGGTCTAAGACAGAAATTATGGGAGCAAGCTTTAGAAATAAAGAACAGATTCTTGCTCTTGCCGGCTGCGATTTACTGACCATTTCTCCCGCTTTAATTTCAGAGTTGGAAAATTGTTCTGCTCCGGTCGAACAGAGAATCTTCAAAGAAGCAGTCCCTTCATTGAAATGCGAAGAAATCAGCCACGCTAATTTCCTCTTTACAATGTGCGCAGACAAAATGGCAACTGAAAAGCTTAACGAAGGAATTTGTGCTTTCGTAGCCGATACCTTAAAGCTGAAAGAATTGCTCTTAACGCTGCAGGATTAATTTATTTAATTGAGGAAAGATATGTTTCCAGCTGATATGAAGGGGTCCCTTTTTCTGGTATCCGCACCGAGCGGAGCCGGAAAGTCCTCTTTAGTCAATGCACTTTTAGAAAAAGTTAAAGGCATTGAACTTTCCATTTCTACAACGACCCGCGCTCCGCGTCCGGGTGAAGTCGACGGCCGCGAATACAACTTCACAACCGTTGAAAAATTTCTAGAAGCTAAAGAAAAAGGAGAATTCCTTGAATCCGCATTGGTTCACGGAAACTACTACGGCACCAGCAAAAAGTGGATTGAAGACAAAATGAAGGAAGGAACCGACGTTCTTCTTGAAATCGACTGGCAAGGCGCCTTCCAGGTTAGGGATATCTTCCCTGAAGCGGTAACAATTTTTATCCTTCCTCCTTCCATCAAGTCGTTGGAGGAAAGGCTCCATAAGCGCGGACAGGACTCCGAAGACACTATTACACGCAGACTGTTGGGTGCAGGTGCTGAAATGGTGCATGCTAAGGACTTCCAGTTCGTTATAATTAATGAAGTTTTTGAAACGGCTCTTGATGAGTTCCGTTCTGTCGTTATCGGAAGCAGACTTCGCTTTAAGAAGCAGTATGCTCGCCGGACTGATGTTTTCATTCAGCTTGGTATCCCAAGCTAATTTTTATTGGACTATTGATTAAATGGCACGTATCACCGTTGAAGATTGTTTAAAAAAGATCCCTAACCGTTTCCAAATGGTTTTGGTAGCAGCATGCAGAGCACGTCAGTTGTCTCAAGGCCATGCTCCTAAGATTGAATGCAAGGATAAAGCCAGTGTTGCCGCTCTAAGAGAAATTGCTGAGGGCGTAACCGGTTTAGAGATGCTCAATAAGATAAAGTAAGACAATAAAACTAAACATCAAAAATTCAGCCAAGGGGATTATTCATGAGCGTCTCTGCTTCTTCGGTTCAAGACAACACCTTTAGTTTCGCAAAAAAGACGGCTGACGCAATAAAAAGAGCCGTTGGTCTGGATACGCCGAAGAAACCTGAGCCTCAGCCGGCTCCCCCCGCGGAAGCCATCCCTGGTGAAAAAGTTAATCCTGTAGCCTCGGCTAATGCATTGGCCGAGCGTTGCAGACTTTATTTGTCGAGTTCCGACGTCAACAAAATCCGTGAAGCTTTCCGCTACGCTGACCAAGCGCACCTCGGTCAGTTTAGAAATTCCGGAGCTCCCTACATCACTCACCCTATCGCCGTTGCGGAAATTCTTGCTTCCTGGCATATGGATGCTCAAGTTATTGAAGCCGGGCTGATGCATGACGTGTTAGAAGACACGGCGATCAGCAAAATTGAGATGAGCGAAAAGTTCGGTATTAAAGTAGCTGAACTCGTTGACGGTGTCTCCAAACTTGACAAACTTAAGTTTTCTTCGAATGAAGAAGCCCAGGCGGAAAGCTTCCACAAAATGCTTCTGGCGATGTCCCGGGATGTGCGAGTCATTTTGATTAAGCTTGCCGACCGCATTCACAATATGCGCACATTAGGCGCTGTCAAACCGCACAAAAAATTCAGAATTGCCAAAGAAACGATGGAAATATATGTTCCGATCGCAAACCGATTGGGACTTTATTCCGTCTATCGTGAGCTTGCCGACGTCAGCTTTTCTTTTATGTACCCGATTCGTCATCGAGTACTGAAAGAGGCCGTAGAAAAATCCAGAGCACGAAGAAAACAGGCTTTAGAACAGATTTCTCATGAAGTCAGCGATGCACTGGCCAGAAACAAAATCCGAGGCGACGTTCAAGACAAGAATAAAGGTCTGTGGCGCATCTATTCGAAGATGAAAGAGCGCAAGATCAAATTCAGTGAAGTTTTAGACGTTCACAGCTTCCGGCTTTGTGTTCCCACCAGAGATGACTGCTACCGTGCGTTAGGCGTGATTCACGCCCTCTACAAGCCGGTCCCGGGACGGTTCAAAGACTTTATTGCCATTCCCAAAGCGAACGGTTATCAAAGCCTTCACACAACAGTTTTAGGTCCCAAAGGTCTTCCTGTTGAATTCCAGATCCGCACGGAAGAGATGCATCATATTTGTGAAGACGGCATTACCGCGCATTGGCTTTACAAAGATCGCGGCGAATCTTCTTCTCTGCAGAAGTCTACTCAATCTTGGCTTGAAAGCCTTCTGGAAATTCAGCGCCAGAGCGGCACTTCTTTGGAATTCATGGAGAACATCAAAGTTGATATTTCTCCGGAACACGTCTATGTCTTTACGCCTAAAGGCAAGATTCTTCAGCTCCCGAAAGGCTCCACTGCCGTTGACTTTGCCTACCAAATCCACTCGGATGTGGGAAACACTTGCATCGGGTGCCGCATTAACAGCGAACCTGCTCTTTTAAGCAGAGAGCTGAAGAACGGAGAAATGGTTGAAATCATCACCGGACCAACTCCTTCTCCGAATCCTCAGTGGCTCAGCTCAGTCAGAACCGGCCGAGCAAGAGCGGAGATTCGTCAGTTCCTCAGACAGCTTTCAGAGGAAGGCAGCGTGAAGTCGGCCAATATTCTTCTGACTAATGCATCCAAGCAGCAAAAACTTCCGTTAGCTCAGGTCACTGATCATGATTGGTTGCGTGTTTGCAAGA
Organism: uncultured Sutterella sp.; assembly: GCA_900542195.1. Taxonomy (GTDB): domain Bacteria; phylum Pseudomonadota; class Gammaproteobacteria; order Burkholderiales; family Burkholderiaceae_F; genus Turicimonas. Next base: position 9,065 of record UQNA01000019.1, read on the forward strand.
GCAATGGTTTTGAATCTAAGAATGAACTGCTTTCAGCTGTCGGCCGCGGTTTAAAGGACGCCTCGCTGATAGCCCATCAGCTGACTTCTTCCATTACCTTAGGACGTTCAGATCCTTCTGAGAAGCAACCCGCCGTACTCGATCTTCACGGCAGAGAATACAATCTTGCCCCGTGCTGTACGCCCGTTCCGGAGGATCCTATCCAAGGACATTTCATTAAAGCTACGAATACCGTTCACATCCATAGAAGCGATTGCTCTCACTGTCAAAGAGGATATCGTGTGGACCCGGAAAACTGGCAGGAAATGTCGTGGAATCCGACGTGCAAAGAAACTTTCAGTGCCAAACTAGATGCGGAAATTACGGAGACTCATGCAACTCTCGAAAAAATTACCGGTCAGATTGCTAAGGCACAATCCAGCATCAGCGGTTTCTCCTTAACCGAATTGAGTCCTACGGTCTCGAAAGTTACTTTAACCATTCAAATCAAAGACGGCAAACATCTGCAGAAGATCATTAACGCTCTTCGCGCAATTCCTGCCGTAAGACTGGTTAGCAGACATCTTGAAAAAGATTTAGCTATGAAACCGGTTGACGTCGAAGAAGAAGAATAGACTTTTTCTGCCCACTAAAAAAGGCGCCGGATTAGAGCGCCTTTTCTTATCTAGATTTGACTATCTAACGATCTGCAGGCTGTCAACATCAATTTCAGCCTGATGACCGAAGTCCTTATCAACCTCACCGTGCAAGAGAACCTGTGTCTGCGGTGTTACCTGCTGGCCTCTGAAAACATGATGGTCAATGTCAACAAGAATTTCACCGGTGTTGTCACGGAGGATATATTCTTCATTGCCGACCTTCTGAGTCAAATAGCCTTGAACAGAAACATACTGGTTATCTCTGGCCTGGTTGATAACCTGAGCAACGCTTGTAACTTGCGGTTGAGTGCCACCTGTGAACTGAGCTTGTGCAGCACCCATAGAAAAAGCGAATACGCTAGCTGCAAGAGCGCCTAAAACCTTCTTTGAAACCATCGGAAAATCTCCTATATGAATAATGTTTTGATGCTTTCACTGTAGTCTTGTAGCGCGCGGCAAGACCTTAAATCACCCCGTTTCAGGCAGAAGAAAAAGATTGGAAACATAATTGATACAGAAAAGAAAAACCGCTCGGCCGGACGGGATTTCTGACGGCAGAGCGGTTTGTTTATGTTAGAAGCTATTACTTCACAACTGTAAGCTTCTTAACATCGATTTCCATTGGACCGGTCCAGTCTTTATCAACTTCGCCTTCCAATAAGACTTTAGTCGTCGGAGAAACCGGTTGATTTGCAAAAACTCTGTCTTTGATTTCAACACGGATTTCACCGGTCTTATCTTTGAAGATATAGTCCTTATTGCCAACCTTCTGAACGATATAGCCTTCGACGGCTACGTATTGATCATCTTTACCTTGAGAAAGGATCTTTTCCACAGGAGTGACGTTTGCACCGGCGCCTGTGAATTGAGCCTGTGCGGCAGGTAATCCGAAAGCAAAAGAACCTGCGACCAAAGCTGCTAAAACAGTCTTAGAAATCATTTCGTATAAACCTCCTAAAAAATGGTGTTAAGTTCAGTGTACTCTATAGTTGACTAAAGATTGCGGGTTAACTCTCAATCTGAGTTAAATAAATCAAAAATTTCACGACTTCTAAACACCTCAGTCAGCCAAAAAATTTCTCGAGCTATAATTTCTTTTTAATGGTCTTGCTGCCAGAATTCAATCAAAATTAAAAAGATTTCCAAGGACGATAAATGTTAGTTATTCTTCAACATAAGATTGTTAACTTCGAATCAGTCCGTTTCCTCGAAAAATCCGAAATGGGCTATCGCTTTGTTTTCAGCAAAGAAGATTTTGTTGATACAGACCTTGATGATGAAGATATCCAAAGTCTGTTGCTGGCTTACCAGACCGGATTAAAGCTCTTCTACCCTCATGATAAGAGACATATTGATGTTTCTGATTTTCCCTCCGTTCTTGAAGGCGAAAATACAGGAACGGTGTAGAAGTTCCAGATTTGACTTAACAACTGAGGTTTGGCAACGTCCAAACCTTTTGTTTTTGTATCGAAAAAATTTCAGCTGCCAGTTTCGAGGAAATCTTCCTGAAAGCTGACAGCCGATTTTTTTGCATTAAAAGCTACTAGAGCTTCTCGCTTTGACCGCCCTTAGGCTGCCATTTCATGGCGTATTTCTCAGCAAAAGAAACAATCAGGTCCAAAATCAAAGCACAGAATGTCAGCACTAGGATACCGGCCATCACGGTGTTGATATCAAATGTACTTTCCGCTTGAAGAATCAAGTAACCGACACCCATGGCAGAACCTAAGTATTCACCGACTACCGCACCGACGAAAGCCATACCCACGGAAGAGTGGAGAGAGGAGAATACCCAGCTTGTAGCACTTGGCAGATAAACGTAGCGCAAGAGTTGGCTCTTGTTGGCACCGAGCATTCTGGCGCTGGCCAGAACATTAGGGCTAACTTCACGAACACCTTGATAAACGTTGAAGAAAACGATGAAGAATACAAGAGTGATACCAAGAGCAACTTTAGAACCGATTCCTAAGCCGAACCAAACACCGAAAATAGGCGCCAAAATAACCCGAGGCATTGAGTTAAGGCCCTTGATATACGGATCTAAGATTGCAGCGGCCGTAGGAGCCAAGGCAAGCCATAAACCGACGATAAGACCGGCTACGGTACCGAATACAAAGGCAAGTACAGTTTCCGTCAACGTAACGGCCAAGTTGGGATAAATTTCCAGATTAACAAAGAACCAATCCCAAATTACTTGACAGATTTGTACAGGCTCTCCGAAGAAAAAAGCAGCCTGATTATCGTCTTCAAATACAAACGGCGGGATTAAACCCGGTTTGGTCATTAACCACCAAAAGAAGAAAATGACGACAAGCAAAAGAAGCTGACAGGCAGTTAATTTTGTTTTTGACTGAAGGATGCTTGAGTTCTTCATGCTTTCACCTTGTTTCTTTGATTTTCGTAGCCCTTGAGAACTTCTTCACGTAAGTCAGCCCAAATAGCATTATGCAATTCAATAAATCTTGGTGTTACTCTAACTTCGGCAACATCGCGGGGTCTGGCGATATCAATAACGAATTCACCGATTGGATGAGAAGCCGGACCGGCTGACATCACGACAACTCGGTCAGAAATAGAGATGGCTTCATCTAAGTCATGAGTAATAAAGAGAACAGCCTTCTTCTTTTGAGCCCAGAGATCCAAAACCTCATTTTCCATTAATTGACGAGTCTGAATATCCAAGGCTGAGAAAGGTTCGTCCATAAGAATAATGTCCGGATCCATAATCAGAGTCTGTGCTAAAGCGACTCTTTTTCTCATGCCTCCGGACAATTCATGCGGGTAACGGTCTTCGAAACCTCTCAGACCGACTCTGGCCAGCCAATGCTCTGCCATTTCTTTTACTTCGTTCTGAGGTTTCCCTGCAAACTGCAAACCCGCTGAAACATTTGCTATTGCCGTACGCCACGGCATGAGGGCTTCTGCCTGGAACATATAGCCGGCACGTTTATTAAGGCCGGTAAGTTCTTCTCCGAAAACTTTAACGGTTCCCTTAGAAGGAGAGAGCAGTCCAGCGGACATATTCAATAAAGTGGATTTACCGCAGCCGGTCGGCCCGACTACGCTAACGAACTCACCGTCACCAATCGTTAAATTAACGTCTCTGACGGCGGTGTAATGATTCCCGTCAGGTGTAACAAAACTGCACGTTACCTCTGTAAATTCCAAAGCAGGATGATTCATTTTCTTTTAGATTAATTTAATAGGACTCTTGGGATCGCAGGTGCGATCCCAATATCTTAATTATTTTGCAGGGTATTTTTTCAAAGCTTCTTCAACAAATTTATTGGTATATACCTTGCTTAAATCAATCTTGGCCGGATCAATTTTGTCATTAACAGTCTTCAATGCGTTCAAGGAGATATTTGCACAGCCTTCCGGGAATTTACCGTCCGGAGAGAGTGCTTCGCGGTTGCCTTCGAAGCCTGCCAAATATACATCCCTGTTGCCCATCAAGTAAGATTCAGGAACAACCTTTGCGACATCTTCCGGAGTGGCCTTAGACAACCATTCGTCGGCGCGGACAATAGCATTTGTCAATGCTTGAACTGCTTTCGGATTCTTTTCTACGAAGGAAGTCGGAGCATATAAGCATCCGGCTGGAAGAGTGCCTCCGAAGAAGCTTTCGGACTCAGCAACTTTACGTGTATCTGCCACCACTTTTGCGTCGCCGTTACGAGTAAGAAGAGTGATAACCGGATCCAAATTGATCAAAGCATCAATCTGACCGCTTCTCAAAGCAGCAACGGCACCGGAGGAGGAACCTACGCCGATAAAGGCAACATCTTTCGGACCGAGGCCGCCTTTAGCCAAAATATAGTTGGCAACCATCTGTGAAGAAGAACCCGGGGCTGTTACGCCGATTTTCTTGCCCTTCAGATCGCTAAGCTGTTTGTAATTCGGCATTTTCTTTGTAGAAACAACCATTGCCAACTGAGGAGCGCGGCCTTGAAGAACAAAAGCGGTCATCGCCTGTTTCTTGGCCTGCATGGAAATTGTGTGTTCGAATGCGCCGGATACTACGTCAGCGCTGCCTCCAACGACTGCCTGAAGGGCACGGGAACCGCCTTGGAAGTCGACGATCTTGACATTAAGGCCTTCATCTTTGAAATAACCAAGCTGTTCGGCAATTGTCAAAGGCAAGTAGTAGTAGAGGCTCTTTCCTCCAACAGCAATGGTGATGTCAGTTTTTTCTGCAGCAAAAGCAGTGCTCATACCAGGGGCCATCATGGCAAATGTTCCGGCTGCTGCGGCTGCAATAATCGTACGTCGAGTGAACTTCATAATTTTTCCTCAATAAAAAAAGTCCGTTTTCACGGACTGTTTCTGCTACCACTTTTTATTTCAATTTCCAACTAGGATTACAAAAACAGCCGTCTTTTGCGCAAAGTAAGTCGCAACAAACCTAGCAAAAGGCCCAAACCGTTTTCGCTGCAAACAGAATTCATTGAAAATGCGACGCCAGTGTTTCCCACGAAACACGGCATAGCTGCGCCGGCGGTCATTCCGGAGCTGCTCATTGTCGCAATAGTGTGATTCACTTTTAGATCCAATAAATTTGTTTAACTAAGTAACAGAATACCTAGAAATTTATTGATTTTCAGAAGTTTGACTAATTATTTTCCCGTATACGACGGTTAAGCATCGCCTGAGCTACCGTATTGACATCGGTGTATTCGAGCTCCGCACCGGCGGGAATTCCTTTAGCAATACGGGTTACTTTGACCTGTGGAGCATGTTTTGCCAGCAATTCTGTAATTGCAAGGGCAGTTGCCTCCCCCTCGGCCGTAAAAGAAGTGGCAATTACGACTTCCTTAACTTCAGGCTCAGAGGCTCTGTCGATTAAATGGCCTAACTCCAACTCATTGGGTCCGATGCCGTTTAAAGGTGAAAGACGGCCCATCAAAATGAAGTATCTGCCGTTCCAAGATAAGCTTTGCTCAATGACCATCATATCTGCAACATTTTCAACCACGCACAGAAGAGAATCATCTCTGTGAATGCTGGAGCAATATTTGCAGATATCTTTATCGGTCAGATTATTACAGCGCGGGCAGCGCTTAACGGTCTTCACCGCGTTGAGCAAAGCATTGCCTAATCGAGAAGCCGTTTCTTTATCAGAGGTTAAAAGCTGATAAGCCATTCTCTGGGCAGCTTTCGGGCCGATGCCGGGAAGCTGCCGCAAAGAATCAATCAGCTCTTCTATGGTACTAACTGAAGCCACGAGATTAGAAAGGAAGCTTCATGCCGCCGGTTGCAGCAGCCATTTTTTGTTCAACTTCAGCTTCGATTTTCTTTTGAGTGTCGTTAAGAGCAGCAGTCAAAAGATCTTCGAGCATATCTTTGTCTTCAACGCTGCCTACGAGGGAGTCATCAATTTCGACTCTCTTGCAAACATTCTTGCAGCTCATGGTTACCTTGACGGCACCGTTGCCGGCTTCACCGGTAACATCGATAGTTGCTAACAGTTCCTGGGCTTTTTTGATGTTGTTTTGCATCATCTGAGCCTGTTTCATCATTTGGCCCATCTGGCCCATTCCACCGAAATTACGCATTTATATTTCCTTTAAATCAAATAACACGGGGCGTGTCGTTTTTGTCATACAACGTGACATTGTCAATCGAAATCGTAGAACCAAAAGTATTCAAGATCTCTTTGACTAATTTTGTTTTCGAGATTCTATCCAACTTTTCAATTTTTTCTTCTATGAATTCTTGCTTTCTGAGCCTTTTGAGTGTTTGCCCTTTTCCTTTGGAAACAAATTTAACTTTCAGCTGAAGCTGAGGGCCGAAATGTTTCTGAAGTTCCTTTTGCAGAGCTGAAACATGTTCCTCATGCGTCAATGCTTCCAATGTTGTGGTCAGAACCATGTTAGACCCGTCAAAACTTTCGAGTTCGGACAGATCAACTAAAGGCTGAGAAGATTCAATGAGCTTTATTTTTTTTGCAGCTTCGAGCCACGGATTCATCTGAACAGGCACACCTTCAAACTCATCTCGTTCCTGAACGATGGTTCTCTTCTGAGGAATATATTCATCTTCTCCGCTTTCTCCTGCTCCCCCCTCGGATACATAATCATCATAGGACCAAGGAACATCATCTTGTTCATCTTGCGGAAGAAGTTCTTTCGGACTCTCTTGAAGCTGCGGGGAAGAACTTCGAGCTGAAACCGCAGGCTTTTCCTCTGACGGGGTTGGAGCGGAAGCGGGAGAATTGTCCTCAATTAATTTTTTTTTTGAGCCTGTTAACACAGGACTTTCTTCCCAAGGAGGAATATCTCCGGGATCTTTGCTCGCAACCGGAACGGACATTACCGAAGTTGGTTTAGGGGGCACCGGAGAGACAGATGCTACTTGGGCTTCCGGTTTAGGAGCCGCAGCCGCAGGAGCCGTTGAAACCGGAGCTTCCGGCGACCGAGGAGCGGGGGCCTCCAGTCCCTTCATCGGGGCAACCACCGGTTTTTTCGAATTTTTGGTTTCTGCAGGCGCAAATGCCATCATGCGCATTAAAGCCATTGTGAAACCGGAGTATTCATCCGGAGCAAGACTTATCTCGTTTCTAGCATGGATAGCAATCTGATAGTAGAGCTGAACTTCATCGGGTGCAAAAGCCTGAGCAAGAGATTTGACAGCGTCCGAGTCCGGTTCTTCCGGGTTTAGAGAAGCAGGCAGCATTTGGACCATAGAAATTCTATGGAACAGCAATGCCATATCTTTGAGAGCCTGGGTATAGGATAAGCTGCGGGCGCCAATCTCATCGGCCACCTGCATAACCTGAACAGGGTCTCGATTCGCTAAAGCTCCCAACAATCGAATCAAGGTTGTTGAATCAATTGTTCCCAGCATCTCTCTGACGTTTTCTAAAGTCAGGTTACCTGCACTGAATGCTATGGCTTGGTCCAATAAAGACAAGCCGTCACGCATGGAGCCGCGTGCTCCGGTTGCCAACATTCGTAATGCCGGCAGCTCGTAAGGGAATCCTTCCTTTTTAAGAAGTTCTTCCATATGTCCTGAAATTAACATCGGAGACAAGCTCTTAAGATTAAATTGCAGACAGCGAGAAAGAACGGTAACCGGTACCTTCTGCGGATCGGTTGTCGCCAAAATAAATTTGACGTACTCGGGAGGTTCCTCCAAGGTTTTAAGCATGGCGTTAAATGCCTGGGTGGTCAGCTGATGGACTTCGTCGATCATGTAGACTTTGAAACGGGCATTTGTAGGTGCGTACTTCGCTCTTTCAAGGAGAGATACCATATCGTCAATACCGCGCGTACTAGCCGCGTCCATTTCGATATAGTCCACGAAACGGTCTTCATCAATGGCTCTGCAAGCCTCACACACACCGCAAGGATGAGCGGTGATGCCGCCCTTCCCGTCTTCTCCTACACAATTCAAGCACTTTGCCAAAATTCTGGAGATTGTTGTTTTACCTACACCGCGAGTTCCCGTAAACAAATAAGCGTGATGAAGACGATTTTCTGTCAAAGCGTGAGTCAAAGCACGGACAACGTGATCTTGCCCGATCAATGTAGAAAAATCGTGTGGACGCCACTTTCTAGCTAAAACCTGATAAGCCATGGAAAAAATCTCTTAAAGATTCGGTTCGCAACCAAATCGTTTCGCAGGAGGTAAAACTGTTCCGAATTGAAGAATTTTAGATGAATTTGGGCGCTATGCAAGCGAAGAAAAAGGAAAAGAAAAGCGGACCACACCTCGGCACTGCTAGGATCGTTATGGCTGCTTCGTTCCCGACCTGACCAGGTTCACGACATTCACATGCGAGGGGGCCCGCAGACCGAGATTCTAACAGAATTCAAAAAAAAGGAAAGTGCAGCTCAAATCCCACTTTTACCTTCTTCCCCGCTCCGTTTCTCCTCTTCTCGCCAAGGCATTTTCCCGAATTAGATTGATTCTCTTCCACACCTTCGATGAGGATCGATACAGTACATCGGAAGAAAAATTATTTACAAATTATCGAGATGGCCTTTGATAAACACATCGCTGCACTTGCTATCGGAACCTTCTGTCTCGGCGCGGCAGAGCTTGGAATTGTCCCTGTACTTGCAGATATCGCCCGGGATCTTCATGTGACGATTCCGCAGGCCGGTTTGTACGTTTCGGCCTATGCTGCAGGCGTCTGCGGCGGAATTATCGGCCTCCTGCTATTCGGACGAGACGCTAATATAAAAATAAATTTATTAATCGCAGCCTGTCTTATTCTTTGCGGAAATCTCGGCGCCAGCTTTGCGCAAAGCGATATTGAAATGCTCGGTGCCCGCTTTATCTCCGGAATGCCTCACGGGATTTTCTTTGCTCTAGGAGCCGTTGCTTGTGAAAGATTAGCCGAGCCGGGAAAAGCGTCTCGAGATGTTACCTTGATGGTTCTCGGGCAGACTTCAGCAAACTTTGTAGGTGTTCCTTTGGGAGCATGGGTAGGCTTTGCTTTTTCCTGGCGCTTTATTTTTATAGGAATAGCATCGCTTGCTGCCGTTCTCATTGTCGCCCTTTGTTTATGGCTACCTTCTCTCCCGGTAAAAAAGCAGCCTCTCAGCCGAGAAATCGAGCCTCTCAAGCATCCGTGGCCATGGATCATTTTGGGCGGTGTAGCACTTGGCAGCGGCGGTTTTTATGCCTATTACTCTTATGCCGATCCAATTATGGAGACCATTACGCACCTGCCTGCTGAAGAAATGACATTAGTGATGATTGTTGCCGGGGGTGCCATGTTCTTCGGAAATCTGGCTTCTGCCCCTTTGACCAAACGATTCAGCGATGAAGCCCTAGTGGCGTTCGGACAGACTCTTATCGTTATCGCAACTTTATGTGCCTTCTTCTTTTCCGCAAACAAGTACACCGCCGTCTTCTTCCTTGCCTTAGCCGCATTCGGGTACTACTTTTTGGCCGGTCCGATGCAGGCTCTGATCATCCAAGGAACCAAAGATGCAAAGATTATTATTGCCGCTCTTGGTCAAGTCGCTTATAACAGCGCAAACGCTATCGGTGCCTGGCTGGGAGGAGAAGCAATTAAAGTTTCCGATTCCTCAATATCATGTGCCATCCCCGCCAGCGTTCTAGGTTTTGCTTCCGCCGTTCTATTCGTCAGTATTTTTTTCTATAGCCGAAAAAGAACGAATCAGCTGACAGGTCGCTGAGCACAGAATGCGATTAATTTCTTCAACTTCGTTAATAAATAAAAACAAAAACGAACCGTGTAGTATTTCTAAGTATGCTAATTTATGCAGAACACTCTGCCTCCCATGTTGGGGAGTCAGGATACGGGTCAGTTGATATCAGTGTTAGGATTACCCTATCTCTCCGAGGACATCCAGTCTTCGCTGACCCTATTTAGTTTTTTTAAAAAAGGAAATAAATTATGGGCTTACAAAGTGTTGATGACGCCAGCTACGTTGACCAAGTTTTGAATGCAAAAGGCGTTGTAGTAGTTGATTTTTGGGCTCCGTGGTGCGGTCCATGCGGTATGTTAGGACCAGTTCTTGAAAAAGCAGCAGAAACTCTGCCGGAACACGTCAAGATCGTTAAATACAATGTTGACGAATCCCAAAGCGTTGCTCAGCAACTCGGAGTACGTGGTATTCCTACTCTTGCCGTTTATAAAGACGGCCAGCTCCTCGCCCAGCAAGCCGGCATGATGAATTCTGCTCAATTTGCCGCTTTCTTAAAACAATTCGTATAAAATCCTGCCTGCGGCTTAAGTTCTCTATTAAGCCGCAACACTCCCTTCCTTTTAACAACACCTCGAAATCTATCTGTGGATTTCGTTTCAGATAATGCATCTTTCAGAACTCAAGCAGAAACACGTTTCCGAGCTATTAGACATTGCTTTGGAATTAGATGTTGAAAATGCCAGCCGTCTTCGCAAACAAGAATTAATGTTTGCAATCTTGAAAAAAAGAGCAAAGGCTGGTGAACAAATTTTTGGTGACGGTACCTTAGAAGTTTTACCGGACGGCTTCGGTTTTTTACGTTCTCCGGTTTCTTCCTATCTCGCCAGTCCTGACGACATTTACATCTCCCCTTCTCAAATACGCCGCTTCAATCTGCATACAGGCGACACAGTTGAAGGTGAAGTCAGAACGCCAAAAGACGGAGAACGCTACTTTGCGTTAGTTAAAGTCGATAAAGTAAACGGTCTTCCTCCGGAAGAGCTCAAGCATAGAATTCTTTTCGAGAACTTGACTCCGTTATTCCCTGATGAGCCTCTGAAACTTGAAAGAGATATTAGAAGCGAAGAAAATCTCACCGGCAGGATCATCGACATCATTGCGCCGATCGGTAAAGGCCAGCGCGCTCTTTTAGTGGCTTCTCCGAAGAGCGGTAAAACAGTCTTGATGCAGCACATCGCACATGCTATTACCGCCAACTATCCGGATGTTGTTCTAATGGTTCTTCTGATTGATGAACGTCCGGAAGAAGTTACGGAAATGGAACGTTCAGTTAAGGGCGAAGTTATTGCGTCCACTTTCGATGAGCCCGCAACCCGTCACGTTCAAGTGGCCGAAATGGTCATCGAAAAAGCCAAACGCTTGGCAGAAAGCAAAAAAGACGTTGTCATTCTTCTCGACTCCATTACACGTTTGGCCCGCGCCTACAACACCGTTGTCCCAACTTCCGGCAAGGTTTTAACCGGCGGCGTTGATGCCAATGCTCTTCAAAGACCGAAACGCATTCTCGGCGCCGCCCGTAAATTAGAAGAAGGCGGTTCCCTCACCATTATTGCTACGGCTCTTAACGAAACCGGCAGCAGAATGGATGATGTTATCTATGAAGAATTTAAAGGTACCGGCAACATGGAAATCCATCTTGACCGCAACCTTTCCGAAAAACGTGTTTATCCTGCTATTAACGTCCGTAAGAGCGGTACACGCCGTGAAGAACTTCTTCTTGAACCTTCAGTTCTGCAGAAAACTTGGATCCTTCGTAAGATTCTTTACGAAATGGATGAAATCCAGGCTATGGAATTCTTGGTTGACCGTATGAAACCAACTAAGAACAATGCCGAATTCTTTGAAATGATGGGCAGACGAGGTTAATTGAATACCAAAGGCTGGAACTGATGTGTTCCAGCTTTTTATTTTGGAACAAATTCTGCAGAGGACCAAAGGAATGCGGCACCGACAGCCGCTTCAATTTTTCGTATCAATTTGATTTTCCTCTGCGAAACTCTGTTTTAGAACTTGCCTTTTTCCCAGGAAAGAGGGATAATTCGCGTTTGTTTTTATTCATTTTAGGCACGTTCTGGCATACCTAGCGTAAGACTGGCAATGGTCAGCGGTTTCGTAAGGCGAGTGGCGACCGATTTATTTAAGGTTAACAATGAAAACCAATATTCATCCGCAGTATCGTGAAGTAGCCTTCACAGACATGTCCATCGGCAAGACTTTCATCATCCGCTCCACAGCTGATGCTCGTGAAACAATCGAAATCGATGGTGTTACATATCCTCAGGTCAAACTCGATACATCCAGCGAGTCTCATCCTTTCTACACCGGTGCTCAGACACGTATCGTTGAAGCCGGCCGTGTAGAAAAATTCCGTCAGAAATTTGCTGCTAAGAATGCCGCTCTCAACGCTTCTGCTGAGCAGGCTAAGGCAGCCAAAGCTAAGAAGTAATTTAGCGGCGGAAAGTTCCGATAAGGTAGCTACGGCTGCCTTATTTTTTATATATAGTTAGTAATTTATATATTCTTAACTTGTGAGATTCGAGTCATATGCTCAGTGAACGCTCTTCTCCAGCTGTTGTGAGCGCTGCCGCGGCACATAAACTGCCTCGGTATGCTTTACTAGCACTCTTAATCTGTTTCATCGCTCCCTTCCTCTTATCGCCTCAGCTGTTAGGGAGTAAAAATCTCACTAGTTTCGGCATTGCCTGGACGATGGTCAACGGCAGCCTGTCCGACTGGCTTATCCCGAACATCACAGGCCAGTATATTTATGACACCGGCCCTCTCACTTCTTGGGTCAGTTCATTGTGCATCTTAACTTTCGGTCAAATTATCGATCCGGTTCGTGCTTTTCATCTGACCTCCGGCCTTTGGTTTGCCATTATTACCGCCTGCATCTGGTATTCCACATATCTTTTAGCCCGGAGAGACGAAGCTCAACCCGTCAGTTTTGCCTTCGGAGGCGAAGCCGCCAGAAAAGACTACGGTCGTGTCGTGGCGGATATTACTCTGTTGATCACAATCGGTACTTACGGCTTGTTAGAGCCTTTTCATGAAATTTCTCCGACGACTACCCTTCTGGCTGTAGCGTCTATTTGTTTCTTCGGTATTGTTCTCAGTCTTGAAGATCTTAAGAGAGGCTCTCTTTTAGCAGGCCTGGGCATCGGTCTCGGCGCCCTAACAACGACTATCGGAGCCAGCATCTGGCTTGCATTTGCGACTTGGGTAGCCTACATCTTTACCCCGGACTATACCAGCCGCTCAAAACGCGTTCTCATTACTTTCGTGACGGCTCTTATCGTTACTTGTATTTGGCCTGCACTTGTATTCATTTTTGTACCGGACCAAGCCTCCGTCTGGTTTACCAACTGGCTCCATTCGAGCACGAAAGAGTTTTCTCTTCTATCTATTACTCAATATCCATGGCTGTTAAAAAATATGGCATGGATAACATTCCCGGCTTGGCCGTTTGCCATTTGGGCAGTATTCGCATGGAGAGGCAGTCTTAAGTGTGCACCAATCTCCGTTCCACTTAGCTTTCTTTCGATTTCTTTGTTCTCCATCCTCTTTACCGGGCTGGAACCGAGAACCACGATGTACTGTTTGGTTCCATCGCTTGCCGTGTTAGCAGGTTTCGGGATTATCAGCGTTAAAAAGAGCAAAGAAAACATTTTGGATTTGTTCTCCGGCATTGTCTTTACCATCGGCCTCATTGTCGTTTGGATTTACTACTTTGCTTGGACGACCGGCTACTTTGCTAAGATGGCTTATTCTTTGCGCCGACTTGCTCCTGCCGTTACCCCGGGAACATCGTATCTGCTGTTAGCAATCGCAGCTGCCGCTACTCTTTTCTGGCTTGCTGTCGTCGGCTGGAGACTATTTAAGCATCCGGTGGTTGCATGGAGAGGAACTTGGCTTTCTGCCTGCGGTTTGACAGCCTCTGCTATTGTGGTTTGTTCACTTTTCCTGCCGATTTTCAACGGCGCAAGAACCATGGAATACACGGTTGCCGCCATCAAGACAACTTTTGATGCCAACAGCAAACCGGGCGACTGCATTGAAGCCATTAACCTATCCAGTTCGGATCGTGCCGCGTTCTACGCTTTGGCCAATCTTCCGTTTGGAAAACCAGGTCAGCAGTGCACTTTTGCACTAAAGACAATCGATTTCGGCGGCTCTCCCGCCGGTGCCGTAACCGATAAATGGGAAGTTCTTACCAACGTTCCGGGCCGTCCCCGTTCCGACGAGCGATATCAGCTTCTCAAACGTTTGCCTTTCTAGATACTGATTTAAGTTTTATGTCCGTTACACCGACACGATTAACGCCGCCATCGACTTCGTATTGGTCCATTATCAAGCTTTCCGCGCCTATTTGGGTTTCCAATTTAGCAATTGTCGGCGGAAGCACCATCGATACTTTGATGGCCGGTCACTTAGGTCCTACGGATCTTGCCGGTGTTGCCATTGGTATTGCCGTTTCTATCTCAATCTTTGTCGGTTTAGTGGGAATTATGCAAGGCTTGTCACCAATTGCAGCTCACCATTTAGGCGCCGGCAAACACGAAAAAATCGGCCCCGAACTCCACCAGACTCTTTGGATTGCAGTTTTTCTATCCATCATCGGCGTTTTAGTTATGACGTATACGCCGTTATGGATGAGTTTGACCAATGCACAAGGTGAGACGGCAAAGATTGCTTCCCTATACCTCATTATCAATGCGATTGGACTTCCCGGAGCCATGGCTGGACGTGCTTACTTGGCGTTGAATGCTGCAGTGTCACGTCCGAAGATTGCTATGTGGATTTCCCTGCTAATGCTGGCGTTAAAAGCTCCCTTTAATGCCCTTTTCATGTACGGTTGGGGACCAATCCCTGCATTAGGAGGCGCCGGATGTGCAGTCTCCTCTGCCCTTACCTCTTGGCTCACCCTCTTATTATTCTGGGGGATTTGGCATTTCGACAGTTTCTATGTCCGCATGAGATCGGAAACGTTCTCATTGCCGAATTGGAAGATCATGGCGGCTCAGCTTAAGCTCGGCATTCCTATCGGCCTGTCCGCATTCTTTGAAGTGACGTCATTCACGTTCATGACAATTTTTATTTCCCGCTTAGGAGAGGTTACAGTTTCGGGTCACCAGATTGTTGCTAATTTAACTTCTCTTTTCTATATGCTTCCGCTCTCCATCGGCGTGACCGCTTCTGTTTTGGTCTCACAGAGTCTTGGAGCAGGAAGCGCGGAGTCTGCACGGAGAGCTACGTTTAATTGTCTAAAATTCGGCATCTGCTGTGCGGTTGTCGTTTCATTGATTCTATATTTCTTCAAATATTTCTTTGTAGAACTCTATACAGATAATACCTCTGTCATTGCCATCTCAGCACTCTTGATTCCTTTTGCCGCGTTCTATCACGTCTTTGACGCCATTAACTGCATTGGGTCTTTTGCCATGAGAGGGTATCGCATTACGGTTGCTCCAATGGTTCTATACGGAGTATTGCTTTGGGGCATCGGCTTAGGTTTAGGAAGTCTGTTGACGTTTACCGATACATTAACCGCCGCACCGCTTGGCGCCAGAGGCTATTGGAGTGCTATCACGATTGGTTTGACGATGTCGGGTATTGTTGTCGGATTCCTCGCCGTCATGGTTGCAAACAATACTGTTAAAGGCAAAAAGGTCTGGCTTAAATAATTCAGCATCCTCATAGCTGAGTCCGCTTTTTCCTTAAAATCAGAAAAATCTGAGGAGGAAAAAGTGGACAATAAATTAGCTTTAGAGGACGAAATACTGCTCCTGACTAAACAACTCTGTGCTATTGCTTCTGTTTCGGCTGACGCCGAAAAAGAAAATGAATGCGCAGAGTTTATTTTTAACTATCTCTCATCTATTAAGCCAGCCCCTTCGTTAACAATAGAAGCAGAACTGATTCCTTGCGAAAAAGATCCTTGGAATCGAATAGCTGTTCTCGGCCTTCTTTCTTCTCCCCAATCTCAGGGGCGTACGATTTTGCTTACCGGACACTTTGATGTCGTCGCTACCGATGTTTGCGGAGAGCTCAAATCTCAGGCATTTGAACCGGACTTGTATACAGAGCTCCTACGAGAGCGTTCGCTTAATCCGGAAGCTAAAAAAGATTTACATTCCGGGAATTGGCTTTTTGGACGCGGCGTCATGGATATGAAGGGAGGACTTGCTCTCTTTCTGTCCATGATCAAAGAATATGCAGAATCCGGCTGCGGACTCAATCTCTTATTTCTAGCTGTACCTGATGAAGAGAACAGCAGCGCGGGCATGCGAGGAACAATCCGCAAACTTAATTCCTTTATCAAAGAAAATAAGCTGGATGTCCTCGCCGCTTTTACCGGAGAACCTTGTTTTCGGACCACTCCCAATGCATCGGTCCAATCATTCCGTCCCTATTACACCGGCACAACGGGCAAAATCATGCCTTTCTTTTACTGCGTCGGGAAGGCAGCGCACGTCAACGATTACTTTCAAGGCCTCAACTCGGTTCTCTTAGCTTCAGAAATCGTGACGAAGATGGAATCGAATCCGGCCTTCCTTGAAGGACAAGGTAGTTGGCTTCTTTCTCCTCCTGCCTGTCTGGGCTTCGAAATTAGAAGAAACGGTTATTCAGTAACGCTCCCGGAAAAAACCGTTTGCTATTTCAATCTTCTAACTATAGAAAAAACTCCTCAAGAAATCTTATCCTTGTGCGTGGGGCTTGCACAAGATGCCGCAAGTTCAGCTTTAGAAACTTTAAAGACTTCCGAAGAAACTTATATTCGAAGAGGAGGAACATCGAGCTCTCTTCCGAAGATAAAAGTTCTCAGCTATTCCGAACTTCTGAATAAAGTTAGAGCTCAGTTTAAAGACAACGAAACCTTCGATCGGACGTTAAAGAAAGAACTGTCATCGAGACAAGATTCTTTCGATGAACGGGAACAAGCCATCCGAATCATTGAAGCGATTATCTCTTTGAGTCATTCAAGTGAACCTGAAATTGTAGTTGGTTTTCTTCCACCCTATTATCCGCCGAGAATTAATAAGAGAAGAAATGAAAAAGAAAGCCGAATCAAAGACCTCATACATGAAGTGATTGCCAAGAGCAATCACTTGGCCTGCGATTCCGACAGCACTTTCATAGAAGTATTCGGAGGCATCACCGATTTGTCCTATCTTGGATATGAAGGGAATCCCAAAGATTTAGAGTTTATTGCGGATAATCTTCCGGGATGGGGCGAAACCTTTTGGATTCCCATTCAAGAGTTAACAGAGCTGAGCATTCCAATTGCTAATTTAGGTCCTTCCGGCAAAGATGCTCATAAGATGACCGAAAGACTTGAGTTGGATTATTCCTTAAGAACCGCACCGGAGCTGCTTAAATTTGCCATTGAAAAATTAAGCAAGCTCCAGTGACACTCGTCGGCTCAGGATGTTAACCTTTGAGAGATTCTTCGATCCATTTATCAAGATTGTTCAAGGCTGATGAAACTTCGGAACTCGAGCTGTAGAAATGCGGCTCGATTGTTGCCTTTGCACACAACCTCCTGATATCTTCTATGGCGCCCCTCGGACTTGAACTGCCGGAAGTGATGAAAGGATGAATTCGTTTGCCGTCCAACGGCTGATCTTTAAGAAAGGTTCTCATTGGAACATCTAATCCACCCCACCAGTATGGACCTCCCACGTAGATGTCTGTATAACCGCTCAGGTCCGGAATTTTTGTAGCAATTTCTCTTCTTGCATCCGATCGAATCTCATCTCTTGCCAAATAAGTCATGTCATTGTAGTTTTCAGCGTATGGTTTAACGAGCTCTAAACGGATTATCGGATATCCTGTCTTTTCGTGGATTCTTTGAGCTAGACCGAAAGTATTTCCGGTTCTCGAGTACACAACGATTATTCCTTTGCGGACGTTTTGTGCGGACACTGGAAGAATGCTTAGAGCCGCCGCTGAAAAAACCGTTCCTATCACTTGTCTTCGCTTCAACATAATTTTCTCTTTGACTTGAGTTACTCAGAAAAAAGGTAAAAGTTCTCCATCATCAGGCAAATGCCTAATGTCTTTATTTGGAAGAGTTAACGTAGGCCAGCAGCTCCGTCTAAAAACGACTTTTGATTTAAGCCAAATTCACATCCTTCGTCTTACAAATGAGATGAATGTGAATTTACGCAACCGCTTGCTGACTCCGCCAGCCGGAAGACTTCTTTCTGTGCCTCTTTGAGATTGAACAGGAAGAAGTAATTATTAACTTCAGAGTTATTCTTTTCTCTTTAGAATTGACGCACGGCCGGGCTCTTCTTCAATGATTTCTCCGTAAT
Organism: uncultured Sutterella sp.; assembly: GCA_900542195.1. Lineage (GTDB taxonomy): Bacteria > Pseudomonadota > Gammaproteobacteria > Burkholderiales > Burkholderiaceae_F > Turicimonas. The sequence continues at coordinate 27,206 of UQNA01000019.1, forward strand.
CATCGGCAAGAATCGAACCTGACAGCGGATTCTTAACGGAAAGAACCGAGCCACGGATTTCAGCACGTACCGATGATTCTTCAAATGCAAGATCGGTGTTTTTCATCGTGCAATTCTTAAGAATAAGATCCTTTGCAAAGCACAGCGGCTGAGTTCCTTCTATTTCACAGTTTTCCAAAACCAGATTAGTAGAAAACCAACCGAGGTATTCGCCTTTAACTACGGAGTTTCTTACCGTGACGTTTTCGCTATGCCAGAAGGCGTCTTTGGTATCTAAAACAGAGTCTTCAATAACGATATCCCGGCAGTATTGGAAGGAATATTTGCCTTTCTGCTTCACATTCTTCAAGTACAAATCTTGAGTATCCAAGAACACATACTCGGCTTCCAAAGTCGAATCTTTTACTGTAATTCCTCTGCACTTCCAGCCAAACTCAGGAGAGTTGATAAGGCAACGCTCTAAGAGAATGTTCTGGCAGTCGCGAAGAGCTTTGATGCCTCCTAAAACAGAATCTAAAATTTTGCCGTTAAAACAGTACCAAAGGCCAGCTCTTGCCCTCTCATCAAGACTGCACTTCCATAGCTCAAATCGATCAGCATGCCAGAGCGGATATCTCAAGGAGAAGGAACAGTTCTCAACCAAAATGTTTTGAGGATGTTTAAGCGGAGACTCTCCATCGGTCGGTCCGGCAAAAATACAGTTTCTCAGAGCCGTGTCTTCCAACTTGCACAGAGCTCTCTCCATGTCAAAGCTTTTTCCGTTTATTTCATGGTTCAACATTAGGATTAATCCTTTGAAAAAAATCTTACCTTTCTGCTTCCCGATTCCTTTATGGCTTTCAAAGCTTCCGGAGATAAGGTTCCCAAAGAATAGAGACCGGTAGAGGGGCAAAAATCTTTGATAAATACGGCGAGGTTCCCCCAAGGAGCGTAGTAAGTCAAATCTCCGGTCAATGGAGTAAAACCATTTGCTGCGCCAGCCGGAGTTAGTTTTTTTGTTAAGTACGCTATCCTCTCAAAAGCGCCGTAATCCTCAAACTTCAATTCTTGGGGAAGCTGTTTTAAAAATTCTTTAGCTTCTTGACTGTCATTTAAGCTGACAGAATATTCTTTTCCGTCACATTCCAAGTAGATTTCTGCAGCCATACTATTACCAAAAATAAGAATACCAAGCAGGGTGACCAATAATCTGATTGTTTTCATTTTCAACTCCATAGGGGAGGGATGAAAAAATTTTAGGACTTCCTGCAAAGAATGTGAAATACTTATTTTAGATAGTATTTATTATTTTTATGCATAACTACCAAAAGGCCGCAGAGGTTAAATTCTGCGGCCTTTTCTTGGATTAGCTATCTTTAAAGAAGCGGTTTAGTGTCTGTTGTTCCTGCCAAAGCCAGTGCTGTGAGAAGAATCAGTTTCGGACCAAGTTCAGTCTTTTCAAAAACAAAATGTTCTTTCAAAGTATGAGCTCCAATCCCCTTTCCTCCGGAGCAAAGGCAAGTTGAAGGAATATTCAAACTCATCGCCGCGTTAGCGTCAGTTGAAGACAGTCCGTAGTTCGTCAATTCAATGCCCAAAGCTTTTTGGGCTGCGCGGGCAGACTGAAGAACAGGACAATCATGCGGACGCAAGCCTGCAGGACGGTTTCCGATTTGAGTGGTCGTCACCTTTAAGTGAGTTTCCGGCAAAGCATTCGGCCATCTTGCATTTTCTTCCTTAACGGCTTTCTCAAAAGCTGCCAGAACGGCGTCTTCGACCTTCTTCAATTCAGTATTGCTCGTGCTGCGAATATCTACGTCCACTTCGCAATGTGCAGCAATTGTGTTGACTGTTGTACCGCCCTTGATTGTTCCGATAGTAAAGGTTGTCTTCGGATCCTCCGGAACTTCAATCTTGGCGATATCGGCACCTGCACGGCAAACTGCATGAATAGCACTCGGAGTCTTTCCAAATTCTGCAAATGAATGGCCTCCGGGACCATCCACTGCAATTCTCCAACGGTGAGAACCGACAGCTCCACGAAGAACGCGGCCGACATCCGTGCTATCGACAGCGATAAAGGCGTCTAATTTGGTATTAGCACACAAGAACTTAGAACCGCGGATATCTCCGTTGCCCTCTTCGCCTACAGTGCCAACAAACAGAATGTCTTCATCAGTTTCGATATTGGCTTCATTCAAAGCTCTCAAGACCTGAAGAAGTGCTCTTAAGCCGGAGCAGTTATCACCGATACCAGGGGCCCAATAGACATTTCCTTCACGGCGAACCTTAACATCGGTTTCGGCCGGAAAGACTGAGTCCATATGAGCGCCGATAGCAATCGTTTTAGCTCCGGTTTTGCCTTTACGGCGTCCAAGCACATTTCCAATGCCGTCTTTACAGACATCTGTAAGACCGTACTGTTTCATGCGTTTAACCAATTCGTCAGCTCTCTTTTCTTCTTGGAAAGTAGGAGCGCTGATTTCGCACAAATCGACTTGTTCCTGCATTGCCAATTCAGTTTGGTCCTGAATGCAGCCTAAGGCTTTTTCGACTTGGTTATTCTTCAGAAGAGCAGCAATAGTATTTGTGTACTGTTCAAGAATAGGAGGATGATTTGTCATAAGTCTTCCTTTTTAGCACAAGAAGTACACAGAGATTAACATCACCACAGCTGCAGGAGCAGTTCTCTTAACTACTTCAACAGGAGAAACAGCTGCAATACCGGAAAGAAGAATGATACCGCCGGCTAACGGAGAAGCCTGACGGCCGATACCGGCAGCCATCATAGCTAAGTAACCTAAGTTATCAATCTGCATACCGAATTTAGCAGCGTGAGGTGTAACAGCTTCGTTGAAAGCAAAAGCTGCAGCGTCGCCGGAACCGGTCAAGACTGCTAATGCGAATGGTCCGATGGAACCACCGAGTTTTGCAACTTCATTGGCGTGGGTCAGATAGTTAACGAACACTTCGATGACGCCAGCTGCGCGCAAACCAGCGGCGAAGACACCAGCGGCAATGATGATACCTAAAATCTTGGCATAGCCATTACCCATACCGGCGAAGAACTTCTTAGTTACTTCTTCAGGGTTGGAACGTGTAACGGCAAGTGCGTAGAAAGTACCGATCAACATAGCTGTTGCGACGGACATCTTCAGTTCTTTGAACCAGATAGAAGCAACAACCAAGAGAACGACAGGAACGATAGGAGCAATTGCGAAAAGAATGTTCGGATGTTCAACTTCGTTGGATGCTTTTTCAATTGCCTGCTGAGTATTGGCAGCAGCCTTAGAGAAGTCACCCAGTACAAAGCAAGTAATCGTAATGCAGATAATGCTGATTAACCCGAGCGTTACAGTGGTTGAAGCATGGGCGCCGATGAATTCCATGATATCCATGGAAGCCAGCTTAGAGATAAACGGGTTATGAGAAACGCCAGGGTTCAAATATGCGGGCATCATGCATCCGCCGACAGCAGCCGCGGCCATTGCAGGTCTGAAGCCAGCTCTAATCATGATAGGAATCATTGTCGGACCTACAGCGGCACTTAACCCAGCCATAGATGGGATAGCTGTAGAAATCACGCTTGTGACGATCATACAAGCCGGCAATAAGAAGAGACCTAATTTCTTTAAAGGCTTCATTAAGAGGCTTACAAGATGAATATCACACTTTGTTAATGAGATAACTGCAGCAAAACCTAAAGCAGAGCAGATTGCGATGATCAAGCTGCCGTTTGTCATAGACTTATCAAACTGCTTGAATGCCACCATTGGCTGCAATGAGATAAAAGCCATTACGAAACCGGAAGTTAAGAGCACTAATCTTGTTTCGTATCTCTTAATCAATGCGTAAACTGTCGCTATTACAACGGCAATAGCGACCCAGAATGTCCAGGTCATTTCCTTTCTCCTTGAGTAAAAAAGTTGTTAACGTCTTATTGGTTGAGTATCACGAAGGAGTATAGACCGATATTTCTTCAGTCGATATAGAGCTTTATCCTGAGAAAAAATGCCTTTTTTGGGAGAAATTTTGTTTTGTCCTTGACTTTTTTTAATAATTAATTTTCTATATTCCAAAAACGACTTTCATAATACTGAAACGAATCTCGAAAAATAACGTCATATGCAAAAAGGCAGCCGAAGCTGCCTTTTTGCTGAAATTTGAGAATGTTAACGACGAACGTCCATGTCTCTTAGAGCCTTAATTCTATCTTGGATAGAAGGATGGCTTGCCAACAACTCACCGATGCTGCCGGCAATTCCGAATCCTTTAACGGCAGGAGGAAGTTCTTCAGTAGGAACGGAACCAAGTCTGGCCAATGCGTTGATCATTGGTGTTGTACTTCCCATGATCTTTGCAGCGCCTGCGTCTGCTCTGAACTCTCTATGACGAGAGAAGTAAGCAACAACAATAGCAGCCAAAATCCCCAGAACAATATCCAGCACGACGGATGTAACGTAATAACCGATTCCGGGTGCATCGCTTTCATTACGGAGGACTGCTCTATCGACGAAGTTGCCGATAATTCTGGAGAGAAATACCACGAATGTATTTGTGACGCCTTGAATAAGAGTCAAAGTAACCATATCACCGTTGGCAACGTGAGCAATTTCATGAGCGAGCACTGCTTCTACTTCTTCTTTATTCATGCTGGAAAGAAGACCGGTAGAAACAGCAACCATGGCGTTGTTGCGGGACGCACCTGTCGCAAAAGCGTTAGCTTCGCCTTCATAGATACCGACTTCCGGCATACCAATTCCGGCCTTCTGCGCATGAGAGTGAACTGTTTCCAACAACCAAGCCTGAAGCTTGTTTGTCGGCTGAGTGATCATCTGAACGCCCATTGTGTGCTTCGCAATAGTTTTACTCATGAAAAGAGAGATGAGCGAACCGGTAAAGCCAACAACAGCTGCGAATACGAGTAAAGAACCCATGTTTTGGTTAGCGCCGGCAATATTGCCGAAGTTAATACCAAAAACTGCGGACACGATGTTCAATACGATGCTGAGCACAATCAAGATTGCCAAGTTGGTCAGCAGAAAAAAGCCAATTCTTTTTAACATATTTATATTTGTGACTCGTAGGTTATGAGAAAGGTACAGCTAATTATCTAAGAAAGCGGGCACGCCGTGGAGCGCGCCTATGGTTAATTTGTATCAAAAGTTTCGATCCCATCCTTTAAATTCTTGACGGGTCTTCAGAGCGCACGGGCGCAAAGCTGTCCCAATTTCGACATCCAGGACACTGCCACTGAAAACTCTTAGTTACGAAACCACATTTATTACATTTATAGCGAACGGTTTTATCGATTTGATTCTTTAAGAAGTCCGTCAGCTCTTTTAGCTCCTTATTGTCAGGATCTTGGGCCAAACGCAAGTCAGTTAATCTCTTAAATCCAATTAAAGACTTCTTCTGAGATAAGTAACGTCGAAGAATTTCCAGAGCTTTTTCGGGACCTTCGATTTTGCAGATCCAGTCGACGGCGGCGTCAACTGAATCAGAATTGATTCCTTTTTCTGCTACGGATTCCAGATAACGTACGGCATCTGCTTCTTTGCCTGCCTTTAGCAAAGTATCTGCGACGGAAGCCACAACCAAAGTTTCATATTCCGGAGAAATTTTGCCAACCTGTTTCCATACTTCAACGGCTTCTTCAAGCTTGCCTTGTTTCTGGAGCATAGTTCCCTGCATGATTAGAGCCCGCTTATTGTTCGGATCGGCGTGAATCGCTTGCTGCAAATAATGAGCAGCCTCATCAAACTTCTTGAAGAACAGGCATTGAAGAGTCAACTCACAGTAAAGGTGAGAAATTCTTGACGGATAGGTCTCCCCAGTAACCTTTTCGAGAATATGAGCTTCATCGATTGCTTTGAGCCACTCTTTTTCAGATTCGTAAATATTCACTAACTCTTTAATGGCTCGAACTTTGTAATCGCTTTCCAAGTCAGCGGTTTTTCTAAAGGAATCCTCAGCTCTATCCCAAAGGCCCGCCTTTAAATAATCCTGACCTAAGGCAAAGAGTGCACGAGCTCTTTCTTTTTTAGGTAAATCGGCTCGGTTGTAAAGATGATTATGGATTTTAACCGCGCGATCGTAATCTCCTCTTTTTCTGTAAAGAGTTCCCAAAGCAAAATGCAGTTCGACCGTATCGGGGTCAATTTTCGCCAGGTTAACTAAAGAATTCAAAGCCTGATCTTTTTTATTATCCAGCAGCAAATCCAGACCTTTATATAAAGTTTGGGTTTCATCTGCTACTGATTTTTTTTCTTTAATATCGAATGAGCGGGAGAACCAGCCTGCCCCAAAAAGTACAGGTACCAACAATAAGTACCAGAGTTCAAATTCCATATTCAGACCTAATTAATTCCAATAAGAAATAACCGCTAAGCGACCTTCCTTATTGCCTTCATCATTATTTTCAAAGAGGCCGATTGCAGAAGCAATACTGCGCCCCTAGGCAATTAAAACGTAATCTTGAATTTTAGTGAAGTTTGAGAAAAAACTCACCTTTTTTAGGCTACTAAGGACGTAATCTGTAAATGTTTCAAGAGGAGCCTGTTTAATTTTTCTGCCGAAAGACTTTTCGAGGCGAAAGATCCAAAAAGCCTTCCTATACATCGGAAGGCTATCTTTTCCATGCTCTCAAATTAAGACTTGTCTATATCGATTAATTTGTACTGATCATGGCCAATTTTTCTTTCCTTCATTGCTGACAACTGGCAAAGTCCTTTTCGTGATGTGATTCTTTCCATCAAATCTCTTTTTTGCTCCTCCGGAAGAGCCTTAATCAGATCAACGCTAGCTTGATCAATAGCCAGCAAATCAGTTGAAGCAAGAATACCAATATCAGGTGTAGTCGGTTCTGCCGCTGAAGTTCCTGAGCAGTCACAATCAACCGACATTTTTCTTAAGACATTGATGTATACAATCCTCTTTCCAAAGTGATCCGTAATTGCCTTTGCTCCGTCAGCCATACGCTCCATCAGCTCCTCTCCCCGGATCCATTGTCCATTGTGATCGAGAAGACCATGCAGCTGCGCCTTTCCGCCTTCCGGACCGCTAGAACCACATCCAATAGCGATGTTCTTCATTGAACCGCCGAAACCGCCCAAGGTATGACCTTTGAAGTGAGTGAGGACTAACATAGAATCGTAATTAAGGAGGTTTTTGCCAACTCTGAAGCTCTTGACATACTTTGCACCATTTGACGGCAATTCGGCGTAGCCGTCTTCGTCCATGATATCTACCCGGCTAAAGTTCCAGCCGTTAGTTTTAAGAGTTTCACGATGGCCTTTCGTAGTTTGTCGAGAACCTCCGTAAAGGACATTGCATTCCACAATTGTGCTATTGGGAATTTGTTCCTGGAGCTTTTGTACCCAAGAAGGAGGAATGATATTGGGGCCGTGCGGCTCGCCGGTGTGAAGCTTGATCGCTATCTTTCCATTCAAATTTCCGCCAACCAACTTAAACATTTTGATTAAAGATTGAGGCGAAATATCTTTGGAGAAAAACACCTCTGCAGTTTCATTTTGCTGAGCAAGTGCTGAACAAACTGGAGAAGATCCTATTAATGCTGCGGTAGTCTCTAAAAATTGGCGACGATTGATCATTTTAGATTCCTCTTTGATTTCAAATGATTTTACCTTGAAGACAGAGACCTAAAACCTCTTCGCTGGTGATGAGAGCTGTTTCCTGGTTTGAGTTTGCTCGTCTAATAAAGACATTAGAATCTCAAGAAGATCATTAGGAGGTTCTCAATGGACACCAAAATAATTTCTTCTTCACTCCTCGCCGTCGGCATTATTGCCGGAGCCTTTACTCTGGGCAGCCAACTAGAGCAAGGAATCAGAGGATTTAAAGACGCTGACAGAGTTGTTACAGTCAAAGGCCTTTCAGAGAAAGAAGTTAAGGCCAATCATGTTATTTGGCCGGTAAGCTTCCGTGAAATGGGAAATGATTTATCTCAAGTTTATGACCAGTTGGAAGTCAAGCAGAACATGGTCTTGAAATATCTCAAAGACGGTGGTCTTACAGATGAGGAAATCACTATTGCCGCGCCGAAACTGCGCGACAATTTGGCTGACAACTACGGCTCTCAGCGTCCACCGTTCCGTTACATGATTACTCAGGTGCTTACTATTTCATCAGACAAGGTTGATGTGGTCCGTAAACTGGACGAAGCGCAAAGAGATTTGTTAAAGGCCGGCGTAGGCTTGACTAATGACTACTCTTACATGACTAAATATTCATACACCGGGCTAAATGAAATTAAACCGGGAATGATCGAAGCCGCCACAAAGAATGCTAAAGAAGCCGCACAGAAATTTGCTATGGATTCCGGATCGACCTTAGGAAAAATTCGAAGAGCCAACCAAGGCATATTCTCTATCACCGACAGAGACGAGAACACTCCTTTTATCAAGAATGTGAGAGTGGTAACGACTGTCGAGTACTTCCTGAAGGATTAACTGTCTGAGAAGGCTCTCAGAGCCTTCCCTTATTCTTCTCGCACGAGGACGTAGACCTTATCGACAACACCTGAATCTTTTATCGAATACATCCGGAGCTCATATTTTTCCCCGGTTGCCATGAAAGTCAATTGCGTTCTCAGCCGTTCGAGCCATTCGTTAGACGGAACATCCGAGGAAAAGCACTGATCGAGGCAGCACAAGAAATCCGAACCAGGTTGGGCCATCGGCATCAGTCTGCGAGATATCTTATTTGCGAAGCGGATTTCTCCGTTTTTATCTACTAGGACTAAACCTGTTAAGAAGTCATCAAACACCTTATTCAAGATGACTCCTCTTTCAGAGAAATCTGAAATCCTTCTATGAAATTCTCTTTCCACGGCAAAGTTAATATCATTTGCCTCAGGTTTGTTTGGTCTTACCTGATTGCTTAGTTTATTTATGAGTTTCTGCAGGTGACCGAACTCTTCAGGAGATTCAATATAGTCCATTTTGCTCCATGGATATTTTGAATCGAAGACACTATTCATCAATTTCTTGAATTTAGAGACCAAGACCTGATTTACCGTGCTTCCCACAATCAAAGTCAGCAAGCATACGAGCAAGAAGAAGAGAATATTGGTCCAGACCAATACACCATGTTCGGTTTCTTTATCAGGGACTTTTCTAAAGATGCCGACAGCCCAATTTTGATCCGGCAATGGCAAAAGGTAGCCGGACAAATCCGCTGCATTTCCTCTTTCAATGGTTACCCACTCTCCACCTGTTTTCAACACTCTTGAAATTTCCTGAGGCTTCAAATATGGAGTTAAAGTGGCAACAAGATCAGTGGTGAATACCGGCACGCCTTTGCTGTCAAAAACCCAAATACTGAATTCTCCCGGTGCAATTCGGCTTGTGGCATTATCAACCAATCGATTTAAGTTCAAAGCACAGACTGCATAACCAACGAGTTTCCCTTTTTTATTTCTTGCAGGAATGATGACGTTAACGATTGGAACGTCTGCCGCACCTACGGCCTTGACTACGTCGGAGACTACGGGAGTGTTAAAAGATTGAATCTTTTTCCAGTGATCTCTAGTCGTGTGATCAACACCAATATTGGAGAGTCCTTCTTTGTTGATCTTTGGGTAGAAGGCAATTGAACGGCCTTTTGTGTTGTCGTAATGAATATTGAGGATATAAGGAACTTTAACAACCAAGTCCTTTAAATAGCTGTTCAACAACTCCGGATCTTTAGCACCGTCTGCAGCAAGCTTATTAGCAGCGGACTCTACGACGGTCCTAGCAATTTCTAGTCGTGATTGAATCTCTCGCCCGACAAGTTCTGCAGAAAGCTTGCTTACCAGCTCTCTGTTTTCCAAAGTTTCCTTTGCAAAGAAAAACTGCTGAATTCCGAGAGCCAATAATGGAACCGAAACACATGCAAAAAAGATGGCATATAGGTACTGTCGGAAACTCATCGCAGTTACTAGGGACTAAGAAAATCAAGAGTTATAGGGGTTTACGAGATTATCCTATGAATTGTTCTAATTTTAAAGAGGAAACGTTAATTTTTAGAAAAAAATGAGCACATTGCCTGGAATAAATTGATAATTTCTCAAACGAGCAATCTCCAAATAACAATTCATAATTTCCAATCAAGCAGCCGGAACTTTGTACCCCTCGAAGCAAAGCTCGTCTTCATTCATGGAATTAAGGCAACACGACAGACGAGAAGCTCTTCATCGATTTCTATTTGACTTAGAGGGGTAATGGAATGTGTTTTGATCGAATGTTCATCTCAAAGATAACGAGCCTGAAATACAGACAGTTTTGTATTCCAAACAAATAGTGAAAATTGAACGGGATTTTGGATTCTTTTCCACCGATTGCGTCAGGCATTGCTTTCCTCCTCTATTGCCGAATCAACCTGACATTCAAAAATGTTCATACAGCTTTACAGGAAATTTCATCTAACGGAACTCTTTGCCTGAGAGCTCGAGCTTATCAAGGTTGTAAAAAGCAGTGAAGCGTTAGTTCGAAGAACCGACACTAACGCTCCAACAGCTCTAATTATTTAAAAGGTACGGGTTAGCTTTAACGAGCCGAATACAGAAGTACCATGTGAAGGTTTTACCTCAGTAGCTAGAGAAGCCTTCACGCTAAACGGTCCGCTGCGGTATGAAGCCCCCACTGCAGTTGTCCAGCGGTTTTTGCTGTCCCAATCAACTGACTTAGAAAAAGAGCCTTGTAGTCCGTTCAACGATCCGGACAAACGTCCGGCACGGTTAAGAAGTTCTCTTTCGTAGAAGGACTGTACGTAAACAGAACCTTGAGATTTCTCTTGTGTCAAGAAGTTATGCGACAGCTCAAAACCGCCCTTTAGAGCAAAGCTGTTAAAGTTTCCGTGTCTCCAGTTTAACTTTGCAGCCGCACTTCCTTTTTCGTTTCGGGAAGGCATATAGATATGTTCCCACGCTGCGCCGACAATAGGCTTAAACGTTGAATTTTCGGTCAGCTGCAATGGCAAACCGACTTTAGAACTCAGATACAAAGAGTATTGGAGTCCGGTACTCTTGCAACTTTGCTGGAACGAACCGATGTTCAGATGTCTTTTTGTCTTTCCGTCCAGAAAGCCAACCATCAGAGACGTAGCGGTAGTAACAGTTCCATCGGTGCTTACATGTCCGCCGCCCCATACGCCTTTACCTCTGAAGGTACCGGAAGACGGAGAGGAAGACAGAGAATAGTGAGCTGCGGCGAAATCTACTCCGTAACGCAGATTATCATTCTTTGTCTCCGCACCGAAGGCAAGACCCACTACACGGTTGGAGTAAGAATCATCTGAGTTTTTGCCGTAAGCACGACCTCCGAAAGGCTGGGCCCATACGTCAGTACCGTGCTCAAAGTTTCTCGTCTTCCGGAGCTCCATCGCGTTATGAATCATGCGCTGGGCACCGAAAGAACCAAGAATGCTCTGAGAGTAAATCGGTCCGGAAAGCGAGCGGAGCCCTTCATCTACCTGTGAACCGTCTGAAGCGGAGAAGTCAAAACCGGCGTACAGATCTTTCACCTCCTGACTTTCAACAGTTGCTCTATTCTCAGAAAGGATCGTGCCGATTTGAGATTCTGCAGAACCGCGAGCATATTTTTCGTATGGAGAAGTCTTCAACACCAATGAAACACCTTGGGCAGAGGGCTCGGCCACAAAACTCAGAGTTGGAGAAGAGAAATCCGGACTAATTTCGCAAACAAGATTCTGCGCCGGAACTTCACTATCGCTGGTAGTCAGATTTTCTGTGGAAACAGGAGTCAATTCTTCATAGAAACCAGGATCAGGAAGTACTCTCAGTGTACCTCCCTTAATAACAGACCCTCCAGATACAGGCAGTTTAATCAATGAGCCATCATCGTTGACGCTCAACTGAAGGACTCCGGTATCCTCCTGAATATAATCACCCTGAATTTCCGGTATGCCGTTAAGACTGTCAGCCTTGAGAGTTCCTTTGTTCAAAAAGACTCCCAAGTCTTTTTTCTGATCATTCAAACTTAATGCCGCCACCTCTGAATCCTTAGGTGTAAGGATGTAATGAGCTCCTCCACTAAGCACGCCGTCTGTTTCGACAGTGACGTTCAGAACTTCGGCTTTTCCGGTGAAATTTACCTGTCCGCCAACAATATTCATCTCGATGCTCTTGCTGCCGGATATGTCGTAAGCGTAGTCCACTAAGCCGTTTTTATTTTCGGAGCCGAAATTTAATGCCGTCCGATATTCCTCTTTCGCATCATCTGTGTCTGCCACGGTTGAAGTTTCAATCTCCAAATAGCGGTTCCAATCAGACTGAATTTTTCCTTCGATTTTTGCTCCGGGAAGAATATTGATTTCTTTTACGTGAGCATTATCGGAAATATAAATTGCATATCCATCCGCGGCTGCCTTCAAGTGTCCTCGAACATTGACTTCATTCATCAGTGCTCCATCAATAGCATCCGGCAGATCAGAACATTCGGTGCAGACATAGGAACCGCGGCTTTCACCTGCCAGCCCAAGCATGTTTTGACCAAAATCAAATCTTAGTGCGACTCCTTTCGGTCCTGTTGCTTCTACGTTTCCTTCAACATTTAAAACGTGTTCTTTACCGTAGGAAAATACAACCCCGTATCCTTGCTCACCGTTTGCCGTTATGCGAGTTCCTTCAGGAATATCTATGATGTTGTTGGCGCCGTCGACTCGAATACCAATACCAAAAGTTCCGTCAGCTAGCAGGTCTGCCTTCTGAATTACGTGGTTATAACTCCCGTAGACGTGTAACCCGATTCCGTATAAGTTTTTGTTAGGAGCTCCGACGATGAAAGAAGTTCCGTCCTCATTTCTTGCATAAAACGGATTAGTGTTGACAACGGTATTAAGAGATGAAGCATTGTCTCCGGATTTATAGACGGAATAACCAAAGAAGTTTCTTCTATCTATCTTCAAACCCAAATCTTGCAATAGCGCAAGTTCTGCCTCCATGGGGATTCCCCAGTTCCGATAATTTTGGTGGCTTAGAAGACTATTCTGGAGTTCGACATGAGAAAACTCATAATCCCAATCGCTTTCTTCTCCGCCATTATTGGCCTGTACTTGGTTGCTGTCATCCGTGCCTTGTGTCTCGTCGGTTGACTCTTTTCCGCCAATCTCTATGCTGTTTATCGGAAGGCCCGGAACAAATGTTTCCGGGTCATCGGGAAGAGCAATTTTAGTGTCTTTTCCCAGCACCTCTGTCACATGCTTTCCTACGTAATACAATCCCTTTCCGGCTGAGGCTTCCTCCGTTGCACCTTCTCCTGTGTATTGAACTCCAATCCAAAATGCGTCCTTGCGTTCCTCAACCGACGGCTCTTTCCCTAATTTAAATGTTTTGATTTCCATCCCCGGTGCTGCAGAAGTGCCAAAATAATCCCGCAGTCCCGAAGAATATATAGAGAAATTTTCCTCGTTATTGAATCTGACTCCTTTTGTTGGCCCCTCCAATACTTGGATCACATCCGCATTCAATCCATAGGCGTGAAATAGCTCATGAAGAATCACGCTGAATATGTCTTCTTTCGGTGATTGAGGAAGAGAGGGCTGTGGCTCCATTGTCCACATACCTTCACCACCATCTGCACTTGTTCCAAGAACGTTTATGCCAATTTTTGCAACCGGTGTATTTTTTTCTGCGTCAGGAATGCCAGTTCCTACGTAAGCGGATGAAAAATCGGTAAAACCTAAATAACCTTTACCATCACTACTTGCAAAGGCATTACCCATGTCTTCAGTATCTTTGTACGGAATAAGAGAAATGGTTGGAGTCGCACCCTTCTGGCTGCCAACTAGATTCCTGTTGAGGGAAAATACACGGCGAAGTGCTGAATCAAATTCTTTAGGATAAATTCCTGTCGAGACGAAACCATCTGAATCTTTTTCGCCTTCAGGAAGAACCAAAAAATGAACTAATTCGGAACCGTCTGTGTCGTAAATAGTGACTTTTTCAGGCTCGGCAGCTATAGACCCAGTATCGAGAGAGAAAACTGTCAATAAGGCAAGACTGAGACGAGTCAATTTATGCGCTTGCATTGCTCTAACTCCTAGGATTGATCTTTTTATTTATAGGACCGGTATTCTAGAATAAGCCAACTATCGGGTAACCAACTCCCATGAAACTAAGGGGTAATCTCTAGTCCAAAAATATTGAACAAACTTGTTCCAGTTAAGGTCAGAATGAAAGCTTCCTTGATATATGGGCACACCTTATTACGAAACATCTTGCTCTTACCGATGAGTACTTCAGAATTCTTTCCGCGAGAGATGTCAATATTAAATTTCTCGCCCTGGGAGCATAACGGTAAATACCCAGAACTCAGATTCATTGAAGAGACAATGAGCGAAAAGAATTGACTTGAGCGTAAATTTTCATAGTTTGACAGCCTTCTTTCGGGACTCTTAGGACATCTTGACAGAGAGCCAAATGACTCGAATAGGAAATATTTATCCTTTATAAAAACTATGATTGGGTTAGTATCCTGATGCGCGCTCTTCAGCTCTCAGTCGGCAACGTTATAGCTAGGATAAATTGACCTCTTCCAAAACTGCCCAAAACAGAGGCCTTAGTAATCAGGAAATAATTGAATTTTGGGTCTTCAGGCTAGCTCTTTGAAACGAACCGCAAGAATATTGCCGTATCTGATGTCAAAACCGAAGTACCTAGCAAAACCCAAAAGAACTCAAGTTTATGTTTATGGAGAGAAGACCAATTTCTATCTCTCACGATCAATATTTTTGATCTATTGCTCTCCGGCTACCAACAGTCAAGCCTGTTTATCCACTAAACCATAAGATTGAAGCAGGAGTAAAAAAGAGGAAACGCATAACAAAACGGACGAGAAAGCGTCCTCTCCCATCCGTTTGTTTTTAGTAACTAGTCTAAAGAATTAGAACTTGTGGACTAAGCCAGTGCCGACAGACCAGCCGTTGTATTTTCCATTTTCAACGTTGGCATAAAGTTTGCCACCATCACTGTATCCTGCAAAGCCGTAGACATAAGTGCGCTTGCTGAGCGGATAAGTATACCCAGCATCAATGTTCCAAGATCTGTACTTAGTGTCTAAATCGGCGGACTTAAATGCATCTTTCATTGTGCCATCAAGTTTTCCAAGAAGGAAGCGGGCACCCAACTTAGCTGTACCACCAGCCAGAGGGGCGGTTGCACTTAACCCAAATGCATGTTGGGAGTACATATCAGATTCCCAAGCATATTGGTAAATTCCCATTGCTGTTACAACACCAAAATTATATGAACCACCAGCAGTGATGTTGTAAGCCGTCTTACGATCTTTAAATTCAGCCTTGTTCTTATTGAGTGCTTTTAATTCATCTCCTTCAAACAGCTCAAGACCTAAGGTCTTCAAATAGGAATTAAATGCAGTACCCATCTCGAGTTCTCCGCCTGTTCCTTTTCCATCCAAGGCTTCGAAAATCAAGCTTGCATTAGCTGCGTCTCCAGCATATTTCAAACCTAAACCATAGTAATGACGGTTTTCTGACCATTTGTTTGCATCGTCAACAGTACCGTTAGAATACATAGCGTGTACAGTGAATCCGCCAAAAGATGGAGAAACGTAGGCAATTGCGTTATTTACACGGCTGTTAGATTTTGCGAAACTAGTCCAAGAGCCTTGGTCTTCGTAAGAAGTGCCAAAAGCCCAACCTTGGAGAATTGTGTAGGAACCGGCGCCGCTACCGAGAGAGCCAAAACGGCCAAATCCAAGCTGACCGAAGTTACCAGAAACAAAAAGGCGAGATTCACGACCGAATGTCTTTCCTTCAGAGTTTGAGGCAGTATTGCTACCTGTGTCGACATCAAAACCCTGTTCAAGTTGGAAACCTACGGAGTATCCGTTACCGAGTTCCTCAACACCTTTTAAACCCCAGCGAGAGCCTGAATCAAAGCCACTCTTCATCTGAACTTTTGTTGTGTTATGTTTTACTTTGGAAACAACAGCACCAGCATCAACTACACCGTAAAGAGTAACGTTAGAAGCTGCAAATGCAACGGAAGATGCACCTAAAACAGCTAAAGCGATAAGTGATTTTTTCATTTGTAAATACTCCAATTGAAGTGAAAAACTTGCAGAAAGTTCAAATTCCTGGCAATTCAATTGAAGATTTACGACCATAAAAAAAGGACCCCTGCAGAAGGTCCTTTTTCGACGTTAATCTAGGAAAGATTAGAAGGAAGTGCGCATTCCAACTAAGAGAGTGTAGCCGTTATAAAGTGAGTCTGCTGTGTCCTTCCAAGCCTTGCTGGAGTCAGCATAGCCTGCATAGGCTTTGAGAGCTGTTCTCTTGGAAAGAGGATAAACATATGCGGCACCAACATTCCAAGAACGAACATCCTGTGTTCCGGCTGTTTTTTTATCGATACTTTCATCCTTACCAAAGAGATAACGAGCGCCAAGCAGTGCATCGCCACCGCCAACGGAGACCTTAGCGGATAAACCAAACTGATTTACTTTCTTGCCGCCGTCTTGGTTGTACCACTGGTATGCGAACATTGGAGTTACAGAACCCAAGTTGTATTCCAAACCATAGTTGATAGTGAGAACTCTCTTCTTATCGCCTTTTGCAGCAATTGCAGGATCAGCCTTCTTATGTCCTAAAGCTTCTAAAACATCAGCGGAGAGACCCAAATCTCCCCATGTTTTGGCATCGCCAGTACCTTTGTTATCAATTGCTTCAAAAATCAAGCTGGATTTGATTGCGTTGGCTTGATACTTGGCACCGATACCATAGTAGTGATTGTTGTCTGACCATTTGCTTGTATCGTCAACGATACCATTGGAATACATGGCATGAAGAGAAAGGCCGTTGAAAACTGGAGAAGCGTAAGCAATAGCGTTATCTACACGTAAGGTGCCTGAAGTTAAGGAGTTCCAAGCAGACATGTTATAGCCCGTTCCAAGAGCCCATCCAGTAAGAATTTGTTGTGACTGTGCACCAGAAGACAAAGCACCAGTACGGCCAAAGCCTAATTTACCGAATCCGCCGCTGACAAACATCATGGTTTCACGATTGAATGCCTTGGAAGAATCTCCAGCAGCACCTGTATCTGCGTTAAATCCTTGTTCAAGAATGAAGGAAACAGCATAGCCATTGCCAAGTTCTTCTGTACCTTTTAAGCCCCAACGAGGACCTTGGTCGAAGTTCTTAATTTGAACAGTAGCGGATTTATGCTTAGCTTTCGTAACAATCACGCCTTCTTCGATAACACCGTAGAGAGTAACGTTAGAAGCTGCGAATGCAACTGTGGAAGCACCCATTACAGCCAAAGCGATAA
>UQNA01000020.1 GCA_900542195.1 uncultured Sutterella sp.
CTAGAGTAAATATTTTCAATAGACCAAGAGGGAAGGGATAGGAGATGAACATTGATCTATCATAGAGTAATACTATTAATGTTTTATATCTTCATGTTTTTAAAAGAATTTTCTTTTATATCCACAATTTTATAGTATTGCTTCAGAAATAAATCTTAATTTATTGTTTTTTAAGGATTTTAGAACAATTATTTGAAAAATCAATCATTCAATAGGAATTATCTAATAAAATTTTTAGTAATTTTATAATCGCTTCTCATGTTAAATTGAATAACAAAACATTTACAAAATATAGATTTAAATTAAATTACTCTTCAAGACTATTTTAAATAATTACTATTCATAAAATAGAATAAAAATAAAATAAACCTATTGTTATATCAATTCATTTAATAAAATTTATAAATTTATTCTTTAACATTTTTAGTAAATTTAAAAATCATAATTTAGATAAGTTATAGCCCTGAAAATAATCCATATTAACGATTAAATAGAAAATAAGATACAAGAAACAATCAGGAAAAAAAGATTAAACAACCCTCATAAATAACTAGAAAAGACTTGCAAAGAAAATAAAAATAATTAGGAACAGCTTCAAAATTTATGAAAAGATAGTCAAGAGCAATAGATATGTGGAAATTAAGAATAAAATTTCCTCAAAATTACTATTAACTCAACATAACTACTATTATGTTGAGTTAGGTTTAGGCCCAAAAATGGTTCCATTTTTAACTTTTTCTCTTTTTTCCATCATCTAAAAAATTTAAAAAGAAACTTTAAATATGTTAAAAATATTCGACTTTCTTTTTTAAAACATTTCAAAATATTTAAATTTTCTAGCTTTCTCTCGGGCTGGTTAGCCCTGGTTAGCCCTCCAGTTAATTTTTACAACTTCCAGAATAACTGGTGAAATTCCTTGTCTTTAGAAATCTTCTAAAATTCTTTCAAAGTACAGAAAAATTTTTAACCAGTGCTCATATTCTGCCTACCGATTTTTTACTGGATTAAAAAAACGGAATTTGCATGCGTTAACCCAATCCTTTATCAAACCCTTAAAAAACTTTTCTATTATTTCTCGTCTAATTTTCTTTAAAACTGAAGATATCTTCTGGTACTCAAGTGGTTTATAAAAATATTCATTCTAAATTTCAAGACTTTCTAAGCACTTTTGTCTCTTATTTTTATTATTAAAAAGCTTATTCAAGAATCACTTTATTTTCCAAATAGAGATAATTTTTTCATAAAGTGAAATTTTCTTATCTAATAGTAGTTTTTATACAACTGAGTTTGTACTTAATTCAAATTAATAAGGCCCCTTTTGCATTTCTCTCACCAAAAATAGGTAATCACACTGAAATAGATTTATCATAGTTACTAGTTGTAAAGAAAATTACAATTATTCCTGATAAACCCTATTGGAGAAAATTATGGCTAAAAAATCATTTTGGCTAGGTTTGCCAATGCAAATGATGTACGGTCTGGTCCTCGGTGTCGTCGTGGGTACCATGGTCTCTACAGAATTTGCAACAACTTGGCTTCAACCCCTCGGTCAGCTTTTCATTCGATTGATTCGAATGGTTGTAGTTCCTCTTGTTATTGCCACTTTGATCGCCGGCGCTGCCGGACTGGGTGATGCAAGTAAGATTGGATCAATTGCTGTAAAAACAATTTTAATTTTTGCTATTACAACCGCAGTAGCTGTCACCATTGGTTTGATTGTTGCTAACTTTATGGATCCGGGACTTGGTCTTTCAATTTCCGTTGAAGGACTCAAGGCAAAATCTGCAACTCCCCCTCCACTTTCTAAAGTCTTGATGGAAATTGTTCCAATCAATCCAATAGATGCCTTTGGTAAAGGCAATATGCTTCAGGTAATTTTCTTCTCCATCTTTTTTGGTTTCTGTATTTCCGTTATGGGCGAACCAGCTAAGATGTTGACAGACTTTTTCCAAAAAGTCGGTGATGTCATGATCCGCATGACTAACTATGTAATGCTTTATGCTCCTATCGGTGTGTTCGGCCTTATCTCTTACACAGTTACTAAACACGGATTGGCAGTTTTGTTGCCTCTCGGAAAATTAATCCTTTGCGCATTTATCGCTACTGTAATTTTTGTCGTTATTACCTACCTGCCTTTGGTCAAGTTGATAGGCATGAGCATTTCAAAATTCTTAAAAGGAGTTTTCGAACCTTGGTTAATCGCTTTTACCACCTGCTCTTCTGCCGCCGCTTTGGCCATCAACCTTGAAAGTACAAGACAATTAGGTTCTTCCAAGGCAATTGCCTCTTTCGTAATTCCTCTTGGAAATACCATCAACATGAACGGCACTTCCATTTACATGGGTGTAACTGCTGTATTCGCTGCTCAGGTTTTCGGCATCGATCTTACAATGACTCAGCAGTTTGAAATTGTACTCATGGGTGTTCTTGCAGCTGTTGGTACAGCCGGTGTTCCGGGAGCCGGTTTGATCATGACAACTTTAGTTTTCACAGAAGTTGGTATTCCTCTTGAAGCCGTTGCCTTGATCGCAGGTGTTGATAGAATTCTCGATATGATCAGAACTTCTGTTAACGTCCTCGGTGATAACCTTACTGCCTTGGTAGTTTCCAAACTCGAAGGTACACTCGGTACAGAAAAAATGGATAGCGACTCTCAGTTAGCTAGCTAATCCAAAATAAGCAAATAAGACCTCGCTTTTGCGAGGTCTTTTCTTAAGTTGAGTAAAAAATTGTTATAAGATTCCGCTTTCTTGGTATCCTAGAAGATGAAGCAATTTTTTAAAAGACAATGGATTTACTTTCTTCATTTAACAATTGGCTCCAGACTTTTCTATATGAAATATCTAGTGGCCTTGACCTAACAGACTTCTTTGTCGGTCTGCGAGATGACTTGAATTTCTTTTCTTACTATCTTGATGAAATTCTTGACACAATTAAAACTCTCGCCCGTATTTTTACAAGCGGCATACTCTTCTAACTTGATTTTAGATACAAAGATCTTTAACTAGCTGATCTACATGAGTTTTAGAATTCACCTTTCTATATTCATGGGTAAGAATTCCGAGCTCATTTATTACAAAGGTTGATCTCTCAATACCAAGATATTTCTTGCCATACATGTTCTTCATCTTCAGAACGCCATATTCCTTACAAACAACTTCTGTCGGATCAGAAAGCAAAGTGAAAGGTAATTCTTTATTCAATTTAAATTTTGCATGACTGGCAACAGAATCTCTTGATACTCCTAAAACCACGTAACCAGAGTCAGTAAATTTTTTAAGGTTATCTTTGAAACTTAGAGCTTCAAAAGTGCAGCCGGAAGTATTATCTTTTGGATAAAAATACAAAATTACCTTCTTTCCCAAAAGATCTGCAAGACTAAGTTCACTGCCTGTATCCGTTGATAAGGTAAAGTCTGGAGCTTTTTCACCAACAACCGCTTTATTCATTCCAGCAATTTTTTCAAGATCTACAGGATTTTCATTTTTATTTAAGTGGCACATTTCTTGTCCTTACAACAAAGGCCTGTAAAACAGGCCTTCTAAAAAGTTTAATTTATTTATTCAATTCGTTTTTAGGAATAATCGGTTCTGAAATTTTTTCAACCTCAGCCGGTTTGTTTGTTTCATTCTTCGTAGAAGCGTTTCCCAAAATAATAACACTATCTTCCGGTTTCTTATCTTCTTTAACAGTTTTATTATCTGATTTAATATTTTCTTTTACTTCTTTTTCTTTATTTTCTTTTAAATTATCGATTGGTTTTTCTAGAGGTTTTTCAAAAGATTCGAAACCAGTTTTTATATTATCCTTTTTTTCTTTTATCTCTCCTTTTACTGATTTAAATTCGGATTTATTTTCAGCTTTTTCTTCAGGTTTAATCTCAGCCATGGTGTCTTTTTTTACGTCCGGCTTTACTTCTTTCTCTGTTTTTTTAGTAAATCTATCGAAACCAAAACTGAAGCCCTTTTTCTGTTTTGTTTCCTCAGAATTCTTTACTTCCGGAGCTGTTTTAAATGAGGAACCGAGCTTGGGATCAACACTATTTTTTTCGTCCTTGACAACTTCTTTTTTCAACGCAGGTTCTTTATCTCCTCCTTCGTTGGTGAGTTTTTTCTTTTTGTCAATAGGTGCTCTGAAAGCATTGATGTAAAGAATGAAGCTCAATAAAGCTGCAAGCCCTGAAGCTGCCAGAACAAAATACCATTCAGGGAAATTAAATGTCAGTCTCAGAATATTTAAAGGAGTATTGGTTGGATGGAAGAACCATACGGCTCCTGACAATGTACTCCAGAAAACCAGATTAAAACCAAAAACCCATCTAGAAGCAGTCCCTCTTCCGTTAATACAGCAGATAGAGAAACCCAACAAGAATAAGATGAAAGTCACTACTGCATTTTCTACCTGTAAGAAACCTGCCCATCCGGTTATAAACTCAGGATGCTTCATAGTCGGTTCGGGAGCTTGATAAGTATCGGTTATTTGTAATGAAGGCTCACTTTTTTCCACAGTTGAAGCGGATTTTTGAAGCATTTCTACTTTTGGTGCTTCAATTTTATTTTCTTTAATTTCTGTATTATTAGATGACGGGACTTCAATAGTATCCGGTACCTTTTGAAGCAGAGCCGAAGCTGTTTTATTTAGAATTTGGATTTGTTTTTGTTCGGGATAAAAAATATTTTCTCCTTTCACATAAAGAAAATATCCAAATAATGAATGGAGAAGCATTCCGATAAAACAGATTAAGGCAAGTAATACTTTCATAGCTAGACCTGTAAGAAATATTTTCATAAGGTTAGCACACTGACTATTTCCGGAACCTACACAGAATCCATTTTGAACCGTATTTTTGAGGCTTTTAGCTCAAATTGCTAAAATGCGTTTTGGTTTTCTTTTCAGAGAGAAAAAATGGATATCAAAAAAGATAACGCCATGTATATGGAGATTGCCCTTCTAACTTCAAAAAGAAGTTATGCGAAGCGTCTCAAAGTTGGATGCGTGATAGTGAAAAATCATTCCATTATTTCTTTCGGTTGGAACGGAATGCCCACCGGTTACGATAATTGCTGTGAGGATGAAGTCGATGGAAAACTTGTCACTAAGCCGGAAGTCCAGCACGCTGAACTAAATGCGATTGCCAAACTGGCTCAGAATGGCTATTCATCCGAAGGAGCCAAAATTTTTATTACTCACAGCCCTTGCCTCCACTGCTCTCTTCTTATTCAAAAGTGCGGGATAAAAGAAGTGTACTACCACACTACTTACCGGAGCTCGGACGGACTCGAATTCTTAAAAAAATCAGGTATTAAAGTCGAACAACTCTAAAAAAGGCTCCTTTAGAGCCTTTATGGAAAAAGAGTTTCTTACTTGGTTAGCTTATCTTTAAGAGTTTTGACTCCTTCATTGACCATATCATTGAATTGACCAAAGGTGATTCCAGAATACTTTTCTTTCGTCTTTTGGACCGCCTGATTAATCATGTCCCGGATTTCTCCTTCAGTTATTCCGCTGTATTTTTCTTTGAACTTAGCCAAAGAAGCAGCAATTAAGTCATTCAGCTCGCCTTCGGTCACATCACTTTCTTTATCCAGAGCTCTAGGATCCTGAACGAATTTACCTACTGCTGTTGCGACCAAATTTGAAAGTCCTTCGACTCCTTGTCCGCTTTCGGCTAGATATTTCATGGCGGCATCATTTAACTCTTCCGGCACTGAAACGTCCCATTTAACCAGTGACATTTTTATCTCCAAAAAATATGAAAAATTTCACATTAATAGTTCAATAATAAGAAGGATCAGGCGTAAATCTCTTACTTATTAACCAAAAAGAGTTATCAAGTTCAATGTATAAATAAGGGTTTTCTTTAATAATCTACTAAGTGTTTTCCTTAATACAAAAGCTACATTTCTTACGAAAGAACAGGAAAAAATATTTTAATTTGTATTATCAATTGTAAGTTTAGATTTCAAAATTCATCCGTTTAGATAGGAATATCATCCGTTCTTGAATGATCAGTAATACCCTCCTATTTTTGTAAACTCCCTGGCGCTCAATCAATCTAGACAAATTCTCTAACTAATGAGGTATATATTTTTATAACTCTTAATAATTGCCCATTAAGCCGAGTGGATGATTGTATGTTTGAATATTCACTTTTATAGTTCCTTGGAATAGTTGGATCCCCCAACACTACTATCGTCTGAGGAAAATTCCACCCCCTTTTTTGGATGCACCTCGGAAAAGGAATTCTAGGCATTATGCAAACTACACGAAGACATTTTCTAAAATCGTCTGCAGCATTTAGTCTTGCTTCTGCTGCCTTCAGCGCAAAAGCTGCCGGCAGATTTGTTCCAGGACAAGTCAAACCTTGGAAGCTGCACGATACTCAAGAGTTCTTAAATATTTGCTGCTACTGCTCCGGTGGCTGCGGCACAATTTGTTCTGTCAGAGACGGACAATTAGTTAACATTGAAGGCGACCCAGATAACCCCTGCAACTTGGGCGGCCTTTGCCCGAAAGGTTCTGCTTTAACAGGCCTTAGAGACATCGTTTCTCCGAAACAGAAGCTCATTAATCACCCTTATCGTCTGACACAGCCTTTGGTTAGAAGACCGGGTTCTAAGGAATGGGAACCGATCTCTTGGAGCCAGATCATTGATGAAATCGCACGTGCAATCAAAAAGACGCGTGACGAATCCTACACAGCTGTTGAAAACGGCGTTACAGTAAACCGCTGCGAAGGTATTGCCAGCTTCGGCGCTGCTCAGCTCAATAACGAAGAAGGTTACTTGGTTCAGAAATTTGCACGTTCTTTGGGTGTCGTTCAGATCGATAACCAGACTCGTGTTTGCCACTCTTCTACAGTTTCCGGCTTGGCCCCATCCTTTGGCCGTGGTTCTATGACCAGCCACTGGTGCGACTTCCAAAACTCAGACGTCATTCTTTCCATCGGTGCCAACAACGTAGAAAACCATCCATTGTCTTCCCGCTGGGTCCATAAGGCAGTAGATAAAGGCGCTAAATGGATTGTTTTTGACCCAAGATTCAACAGAACAGCTTCTCAAGCCGATATTTTTGCTCATATCCGTCCGGGTACAGATATTGCCTTCTTTGGCGGTATGATCAACTACATTCTCTCCAACAACCTTTATCAGAAAGAGTATGTAAAGGCCTATACCAACGCCACATACCTCATCAATAAAGACTTCAACTTTAACGTTGACGACGGCTTATTCACAGGTTGGGAAGATAAAGAACACGCATACGACAACAGAACATGGATGTACCAAACAGAAGAAGTCATTCCATGGGATTCTGAACCGGGTGCCAACGGTGCATGGATTAACAACCCGGGCGTTCCAAAATTTAATGCTCCTGCATTAAAAGTACCTAAGAAAGATCCGACCTTACAGGATCCAAACTGCGTACTTAACTTGATGGCTAAGCATTACTCCCGCTACACACTTGAAAAAGTTTATGAAGTTACAGGCATCGATCCGGAATTGCTTGAACTCATTTACAAGACATACGCAGCTTCCGGCGCACCGGAAAAGAGCGGCAACATTCTCTACGCTCTTGGTCAAACTCAGCACTCCTACGGTTCTCAGAACTGCCGTATCATGTGCGTTGTCCAGCTTCTTCTTGGTAACGTTGGCGTTGCCGGCGGCGGCATCAACGCATTGCGCGGTGAACCAAACGTTCAGGGTTCAACCGACATTGGTGCAACAATGGACTTCACACCGGGATACTTGGCATGGCCAATCTCCCAGAAGCATCCGACATTAAATGCTTACTTGTCTGCTGAAACATACGCAGCCGGTTACTACATGAACAAACCAAAATTCATGGTTTCCTTGCTGAAAGAATGGTTCGGTGATAACGCTACAGCTGAAAACGATTACTGCTATGACCTCCTGCCGAAACGCTCCTTGAAGCATAACGACAGTACAATTCCTTCCTTCCAGTATATGAACGAAGGACAAGTTAAGGGCTATTTGGTCTGGGGTATGAATCCGGCTCACTCAGCTTCTAACGCCAAATTCACAAGACATGCAATGGCTAAGCTTGATTGGCTTGTTGTTGCTGACTGGTTTGAAACAGAAACCGCTTCCTTCTGGAAAGCTCCGGACATGGATCCGACAAAGATCAATACTACCGTCTATATGCTGCCGGCAGCTTTGATTTATGAAAAAGAAGGTTCCATTAATAACTCCGGCCGCTGGATGCAGTGGAGACAGAAAGCCATCGAACCGCAAGGACAAGCTAAGAGCGACTTCGAAATCCTTTCTCGTTTGTTCCTCAGAATTCGTCAGATTTATGCAAACGAAGGCGGTGTCAACCCCGAGCAGATCCTTAAGGTCAACTGGAACTACAGAGACCCAATGGGCCATCTCGATGTTAAGAGCGTTTCTCACGCCCTCAACGGTTACAACACCAAAACCGGCAAACTCCTTGACGGCTATCATCAATTGACAGCTGACGGTTCAACAGCCTGCGGCGACTGGATTTTCGGCGGCTTCTACAACAATGAAGTTGCTAAGTGGGATCCAATGGAACAGCCATGTGCACGTCGTTCCTTAAATGACCCATCCGGCTTAGGCCTCTACTCCGAATGGTCCTTCTCTTGGCCGGCAAACCGTAGAGTTCTCTACAACAGAGCTTCTGCCGACCCACAGGGCAAACCATGGAATCCGAACAAGATGCTTGTTTCTTGGAACGGAGAAAAATGGGTTAATAACGACGTCGGCGACTTCGTAACTTCTAAGGTTGAAAACGGCAAAGTTGTTCAGGTTCCGCCAAATGACAACGCCTTCTTTATGACTTGGGAACAGCACTCCAGATTGTTTGCTTATCCGATGAAAGACGGTCCGATGCCGGAACACTATGAACCGTATGAATCTCCTGTCAAGAATCTTCTTAACGGAAGAAATGACAGCCCAATGGTTCAGTTCACACAGTGGAAGAACGTTCAGCGCGGCAATGCGGAAGAATTCCCGATTGTTGCAACCAGCTACTCCATTACAGAACACTGGCAGAGCGGTACACAAACAAGAAATATTCCTTGGCTTGTTGAGGTTCAGCCTCAGCCATTCGTTGAAATCTCCGAAGAATTGGCTAAAGAAAAAGGCATTAGAAACGGCGACAGAATCAGAGTCTTTAACAAACGTGGTTCCATCGTAGCCTGGGCAATGGTAACAGTACGTCTCAGACCAATGACTGTTAACAACAAACCAGTTCACACAATCGGACTTGTTCACCACTGGAGCTGGGCATCTGCCTTCTCAACCGGTGACACAATGAATGATTTGACACCAAACGTAGGCGATCCAAACTCTTATATTCCTGAATATAAGGCATTCCTCGTTAATGTTGAAAAAGCCTAAGGAGGTACGATAAATGACTACTAAATATATTAATCAAGAAGTAGCAATGCTTTATGACTCCTCCAAGTGCACAGCATGTAAAGGATGTCAGATTGCTTGTAAGCAATGGAACGTTTTGTTCTCACCACTCGGTTTGAACGAAAACAAGTTCACAGGAAGCTACCAAGCTCCTATGGACTTGAATGGAAGCAACCGTCTGATCATGACTTTCAAAGAAAAGAGAACTGAAAGCAAGGTCAGACCTGTGGAATGGGCTTTCGGAAGACGTTCCTGCTTCCACTGCACGGAAGCCGGCTGCGCCATGGTTTGCCCGACCGGTGCTCTTAAGATTCAACCTAACGGCGTAGTTTCCGTTAACAAAGACATCTGCATCGGCTGCCAGTACTGTCAGATGGCTTGTCCGTTCGATGTTCCACGCTACTACGGCGTTGGCGATGACACAGCCAAGATTGACAAGTGCACAATGTGCTGGGATCGTCTTGAAAACGGTATGAAACCAGCTTGTGTTTCCACTTGCCAACCGGGCGCCCTCCACTTTGGTCCTCGTGATGAGATGATCAAGCTTGGTAAGGAACGTGTTGAATTCATGAAGTCCAGAGGCTATGACAAAGCTGAACTTTACGGCGAAAAAGAAATGGGCGGTTTGCACATTCTTCAAGTCTGCAAGTTTGGTCGCGAAGCTGCCGATCTTCCGGCAGATCCGAAGCTCTCTCCAATGGTCTCCATGTCTCAGCTCTCCAAACCGGCTGCCGGACTCGCTGCCATTGCAACAGCTGGCGGCTTAGCAGTCTCCTTGATTGCTGCTATCGGCTACAGACGCAAGAAACTGTCTGTTGAAGAAGCACGCAAGACATGGACAGCACGTCAACGTACAGAAGGCGACAAGCTTGTTGTTGACGAACTCGACAAAATGAAAAAAGATCAAGCTGATCAAGAGTCAAAATAAGAGGTAAATCATGGTTGAAAAATATATCAAGAGACATTCTTTTCTGGCTCGTTTCACACACGGAACAGCAGCCATCTGTTGTATTCTGTTAATTTTCAGCGGAATCTTTGTTTTCGTCCCGGCTGCTAATGCTTGGGCCGGTCCAGAGTTCACTATTGCGATGAGATGGCTGCACCGTTTGGCTGCTATTCCATTCATCCTCGTGCCGTTGTATGCCTTCTTCTTCTCCTTGAAAGGAGCAAAGCACTTGTTCTGCCAGAACATTTTTGGCAAGTGGGATGAAGACGACTACATCTTCGCTAAGAAGTTCCTCCCATACTTGTTCGCTCCTGGCAAAGTTCACATGCCACCTCAGAGAGAAGTTAAGAGTATGCAGCGCGTTGCTGACGGCACCTTGTTGTTCGCCGGTATCTTCGCAGCTATCAGCGGCATGATCATGTGGCTCAACACAGGTCTGCTTCCTGGCGGTGAATGGGCAGTCCATTTCTCCCAGACAACATTGTTTGTTGCTAAGACAGTTCACATCGTCGCTTTCTTAGTATTCATCGTGTTCGGTTTGGGTCACGTTTACCTTGGCGGCGGCATCTTCCAGCCGTACCGTGGTACAGCCCGCTTGATGTTTGGCGACGGTAAAGTCAGTGAAGCTGATGCCGCTTATCACTGGGGCTACTGGGCCAACGTCAAGATCGCTACTGGCGAAGGCGTCTCTGAAGAACAGAAGAACGATCCTGATCCGGTTCTGATCAAAGAAGCTCAAGCCGGTGTAAAAAAGGCCAGATAATCAAAAGTTAAATCTTTGATTCGCTAAAGATCCCGAAGTTAACCCTTCGGGATTTTTTTCGTCGGTACAGAAGAATTTTCTATTTGACTTACCTTCTTCCTACTATCTTATAATGATGGCTTCCGAGTGGTTTGCGCACCTTTTTCAATCGGACTCTTTCTCAAGGCAAAGGCGAAATATTCTTGAGAAGGAATCACATGCTTAACAAAAGTTCTATTCAATTACTCTCCGTAGCCTACTTCTTTGCCGCTCCGGGGCTTTCGTTCAGCTTACTAACATCTCGGATGCCCGCTTTATCTCAGAGGTTAGGTATTGATCCGGCAATTGTGGGACTCATTTTATTTTGTCTAGGATGCTCAAGCCTGTGTGCGATGGCCTTAACACCAAAACTCGCTACAAAATACAGCTCTAAACGCTTAATCACTATCGCAGCTTTGCTTTGTCCATTCTTTGTAATTCTTTGCGGCCTTTCTCCTAACATCTACGTTTTCTTTGTTTGTGTAGCCGCACTTGGTCTTTCTCTTGGGTTCGTCGATGTCACAATGAATGTACAAGGCGTTTTACTGGAAAAAGCAGAAAATAAATCTCGATTATCTTTTCTCCATGCGGTTTTTGCGCTTGCAGCCGCGGCTGCTTCCTTTGCAAGCGGCCTACTGACTTCTTTAGGTGCTGACCCCTATTTGAATTTTTTAATTTTGGGTGTGCCCTACGCCTGTTTCATTCCTCTCGCCTCAAAAAGACTTTTTGATGATAAAGAAAGCAATGAAGAAAAAACGGAACGAACAAAGTCCGTTAAATCTGTCCCGTTATTCATTATCTTTTGCGGAGTCTTCTGTCTTCTTGCCTCAGAAACCGAAGGTGTCGTTGTCGATTGGGGCAGCCTTTACATGGCGTCACTTGACGGCGTATCCCAGGCCATTGCAGCCCTTACCTTCGGATTCTTTTCTTTAGCCACAGCCGGCTGCAGATTATTCTGTGACAGGCTTAGAGATAATTACGGAGACAAAACGATTGCTGCGGCCGGAGGAATTCTTAGCAGTCTTGGAGGCCTTTTGGTTGTACTTACTCCTTCTTTTCCTCTTATGACTCTCATTGGTTTTGCGCTGTTAGGCGCCGGGCTCTCCCCAATCGTGCCCATTCTATTCAGCGCCGGAGGAAAAGTTCCGGGAGTCTCTCCCGCGACTGCAAGCTCCACAATTGCGCTTTTCAATTACGGAGGAATGCTTTTTGTCCCGCCGCTTTTCGGCTACATAGTGCAGCACACCTCTCTGGCAATGCCCTTCATCTGCTCTATCTTCTCTTGTCTTGTCATTGCCGTCGGCTGCGGAGTACTTCTAAACAAAAGGCCTCATTAATCACTTAGTTACTGCCACCCATGACTTTGGCTCAACTAAATCCTCCAGCTCTTGAATAGTTAATTTAATAGCGGTGTTCGGTGTTCCGCAAGCAGGATAAACGTAATCAAAGGCTTTCAAAGAATCGTCCAAATATATTTCCAAACCGTCATTTTGTTCAGTAAAAGGACACACTCCGCCGATAGGAAAGCCCGTCCTATCCGCCACCTCGTCAGCTCTAAGCATTTTTGCTTTGGTTGAAAAAGTCTCTTTGAACTTTTTGTTATCTACTTTTGCAGTACCTGCACAAACAATCAGCACGGTTTTTTCTCTAACGTCAAAGCTCAAAGTTTTAGCTATTCTCGCCGGTTCACAACCAAGTGCCTGGGCAGCCAAATCCACTGTAGCCGTCGAGTCTTTCATTACAAGAATTTTGTCTGCGTAGTTTCTTTCGGCCAAAAATTCTCTGGCTATTTTCTCTTCCATCTTTACAACCTCAAAAACTTTCTTAACTCTTCTGCTGAGCCGCACAGAGACAAAGGATTCATTTTCTGAAGATCTTCTTTTTTAGCCGCGCCGTAAGTCATTGCAACCGAAGATGCTCCGGCATTTTGAGCCATTTGTAGATCTAAACAAGAATCTCCGATTACTAGCATTTTCGAGCACTCGACTCCGGAATCGTCACTGATCGAATAAAGCATGGAGGGATTTGGCTTGGAAAAATTATCGTCAGCAGTTTGAACACTTTCAAACAGTCCTTCCAAACCGTATTTAGTCAAAACGCGCTTCATTCCTTTATTGCTCTTTCCGGTAGCAATCCCTAAACGAAGCCCTGCGGCATGCATATCTCTTAAAAGGGTTTCTATGCCGTCTATGAGCTGCAAATTTGCTTCTCGAGGCAGATAGTGACTTGTATAAAGAGCGAAATACTCCGAAAACCGTTCCGGTGGACAATCCGGGCAGCAAATTCTCAGACACTTTTCCGTACTTAAACCGATCGTTGAACGAACCACATCATCGTCCGGCACCGGAAATCCCATTTCTTTGCAGGCATACTGATAGCTGCAGATGATTGAACTGATGGTATCGAGAATAGTGCCGTCCCAGTCAAATACAAAAAAATCGAAATCTTTATAAGAAACCATTTATTTAACTAAAACGTCGTACTGTTCTTGAAGAAATTCACTTTCCAATTGAAGCTTAATCGGCTTCTGTATTGAATCGCCTAATAAAGCCAGGGCTTCGCTTTCTTCGTCTAAAAACATATCGATAACGCTCTGGTTAGCCAAAATAGTGAATTCTTTAGCGTCTTTGAATTGATGATATTCACGCAAAACGGCTCGCAAGATCTCGTAGCAAACTGTCCTGGCAGTTTTGATTTCGCCTCGTCCTCCACAGGTAGGACAGGTTTCACACATTAAATGAGCCAATGACTCTCTGGTTCTTTTACGAGTAATTTGGACCAAACCAAGCTCTGTAAAATCGCTAATGAAGATCCGGTTTCTGTCGTTCTTCACTGCATTTCTAAGCTCCGACAAGACACCGGCTTGATGTTCCGGATTATTCATGTCGATGAAGTCCACGATAATAATGCCGCCGAGATTTCTCAGTCTCAACTGTCGTGCAATCGCATGCGTAGCTTCAAGATTTGTTTTGTATATGGTATCTGCGAAGTCTCTTCTTCCGACAAAGCCTCCGGTATTGACGTCAATCGTCGTCATCGCTTCGGTTTGGTCAAGAATTAAATAACCTCCGGATTTCAAATTCACGCGCCGGCTCAGAGAATCTTGAATCTCGGCTTCAAGATTGTACTGATCAAACAAGGGTCTTTCGCTTTGATAAAGAGAAAGCAAGCCAAGTGAGTCGGGAACGAACTTCTCTGCAAAAGATCTGAGTTCTTCATAAACGTGAGGATTGTCCACAAGAATCTTGGATGTTTTCTCATTTACGAGGTCTCTTAATACTTTCTGCCCAATGGAAACATCATAGTAAAGAAGTGCCGGTGCAGGTGTGACGTGAGTTCTCTTTTCAATTTCCTGCCACTGCTTAACCAAGAACTTCATGTCGTTTACGAAGTCCTCCGGCTGAGCATCCTCACCGCTCGTCCGGACAATAAAGCCGCCTTTTTGCGGACCTTCAGTTTTGGTAATTAGTTCGACAGCTTCTTTTAAGCGCTCTCTTTCGGCACTGTCTTCAATTTTTTGACTCACTCCGATATGAGAATCAAAAGGAAGATATACCAGGAGACGGCCCGCTAAGCTGATTTCAGTTGTCAGTCTGGCTCCTTTTGTCCCAATCGGATCTTTAGCTACTTGAACTAAAACAACTTGTCCCTCATGAAGAAGTTTTTCTATGGGTGCTGTTCCGTTTTCTTGCTGTGCTTGGCGCATATCTCCGACATGCAGAAACCCAGCCCGAGGAAGGCCGATTTCTATAAAAGCCGACTGCATTCCCGGCAAAACTTTCCCGACAATGCCTAAGTATATGTTTCCAATGAGAGAAGCCTCTGCGAATCTTTCAATCCGCAGTTCTTGAAGAGTGCCGTCTTCCAGTACAGCAACTCTTGCCTCATGAATCGAACTATTGATTAATATTTCCTGCATTTTTTATCCTTATTTTTGGAATAATTTTATCCTCATGGAGGCCGGATTTACTTCTCTACAAGAAAACACACCTTGATTCCTTAATTTGTGTGGCTCCGTGCATTTTCAATTTATCTTGCGGGATAATGCAGTATCTTTTGAAAATGCAGTGATATGTTTAACAGTAAAAGCAAAGCTAATAACACTTCATCAAAGACAGATAAAAACAAAAAATTAAGCATTGATGATGTTAAAGAGTTGACTTGGACCCGCGTCCTTGAGTTATCGGCGCTCGAACAGAAAAAATTTACTGCCGAAGACAGCTCTACATGCACCTCAGAAGCAGCCTTGCAAGTGGGAGAAAGTGGTTCTCAAAAAGATTTTCTCCTGACTCGAGCTTCGAAAGTTCTTGATCTTCTAAAGCAAAAAGCCCCCGAACTTCTTCAGCCGGAGCCAGCTGATTTAAGAATATGGACTATCGGTCTCATTTTTGTCTGTCTTGCATTTCTGCTTGGCGTCATCACCGATGAACTGGCAACGACCGGCAACAAAATCAACTTACTTTCTCCTCCGCTTCTCGGTTTGTTCTTATGGAACATCTTGATTTACCTGTGGCTTATAGTCTCCTTCATCCTTCGATTCGTAAGGAGAGAAAAGCCTTCCGGAGCAGGCCCTTTGCGAGATCTCTTAGGTTCTTTATTTACTAAGATTCAGACGGCCGCAAGTAAAAAAAGCCCTACACTTACTCAGTTCTTCAAAATTTGGATTCCCGCCGAGGCTCCTTACCTACGCAGAATCGTTGCTTGTATTTTTCATTTGTCAGCAATGTGTTTTGGGTTGGGTCTCATCTTTTCAATCGGAATTCGAGGCTGGGGAACAGCGTATACGGCCGGATGGGAAAGTACCTGGCTTGCTGAAAAACCGGACGCTGTTCTGACCTTCTTTAATTTGGTCTATAACATTATTCCGAGCAGTGACAACCTCTTTCAGACGTTAAATACAGAAGTTGTAAGACACATGCGGTTTGATGTCACTCCAGCCGGTGTGCCAGCTACCTATTGGATGATTCGATTGATTACTGCTACTGCCGTTATCGTCATCATCCCTCGCCTGTTCTTATTCCTTTATAACAGGGTAAGAGCCAATTTCATTAAAAATAACTTCCCTATTAATCTTCAAACACCTTATTATCAAAATATTATTCGACAGTGGCATGGGCAATCAATGACAATCAGAGTACTACCTTTCGGAAAAGACCTTACAACGGAAGAAAAGAACAATATTGAAGATCTTTCCTTAGCGATTAATCAGTCTGGAAACAAGTTTATTTTCGAGCCGACAGCGCATGAAGATACTCCTCTTCCAACAATCGAAAACGGCAAAGCCGAAGAGCTTTGGATTGTTTTCCCGATGGCTGCCACACCGGAAAAAGAAGTACATATTCAATTTGCCAAAGATATCCGAGATTTGTGCAATAGAAATGAAGCATCGTGCAAAATCCTTATTAATTCAGACGTCTTTATTGAAAGATTCTCCGGAACTCCTAAGAGGATAGAAGAAAGAAAGAAGAATTGGTCTACATTCTTGGACAGCACAGCCGTTCCCTATGCCTTTGCAAATTTGGATTCTTTAAACGTTAAAGAAATCTTGGAAGAATTTGATAAAACATCTAACCATCATTAGATCTAGACATGAAACAAGATCCTCAGAAAATTAATTTATCTTTAGTGAGCCACACCAATGTCGGTAAAACGACTCTGGCCAGAACTCTTCTAGGAAGAGACATCGGAGAGGTGGAGGATCGCTCACACGTCACAACCGAACCTGAAGACTATGTTTTGCTTCGTGCCCCCGATGACAGCGAACTGATTCTTTGGGACACTCCGGGGTTTGGGGACAGTGTCCGCTTAGCTAAACGTCTTGCCGGCAGAAGCAACCCTATCGGCTGGTTTACCAGTGAAGTTTGGGATCGCTTGACCGACAGAACTCTTTGGCTGAATCAACAAGCGCTGAAACACATCAAAGATATTTCCAACGTTATCTTGTATTTGGTTAACGCGAGTGAATCTCCGGACTCCGTGCCTTACGTTAAAGCCGAAATGGAGATTCTTACCTGGATTGATAAACCGGTCATCGTCTTATTAAACCAGATGGGAGAAATCCTTCCGCGAGAGGAAGAAAACAAAGAAGTCCAGTTGTGGAAAGATTTTTTAAGCAACTATAAGTTCATCGTCGCCGTTCTCCCTCTGGATGCGTTTGCAAGATGCTGGGCTCAAGAATATGAACTTTGGGATGAAATCGGCAAAGCTCTCGCACCGGAACAGCAAGCTGCATTTACCTCTTTAAAAGCCACCTGGGTAAGGCAGAAACAAGCTCTTTACTCCAGCTCCATGGATGCCATGGCCGGATATTTGGTCAAGCTCAGCAACGACAAAGAGATACTTGCAGCACAGTCCTTGGTGGAAAGACTTAGAGCCATCGGCAGAACTCTTGGTTTCATCAAAAAAGATCTTCATGGTGAAATTCAAGATGCTCAAGTTGCCCTTTCTACAAGAGCTGCAGATTGGCTTTGCAACTTAACTCAGAAGCTTATTTCGATTAACGGCCTTGAAGGAAAAGGCGTTAAGGGAGAAATTCTGAGAAGAATGCGTACTGATTGGGTCACGGAAGAAAAAATTGATACGACTGCCGCTACTTTATTCGGTGCCGTAGCAGGCGGTGCCGTGACCGGATTAGCTGCAGATATCGCTACAGGGGGCTTGACCTTGGGTGCCGGCACCATCGGCGGCGCAATTGCCGGAGCCTTGGGAGGCGTTGGAGCCGCTACAGCTTATAACGTCAAGAAAGGTACTAAAGAAAACCTAATCAGCTGGAGCCCGTCGGCAATGGAAGGCTTTGTGGTTGAAACCGTCTTGCTGTATTTAGCCGTTGCACATTTCGGACGCGGTCGAGGCAAGTGGGAACAAAGCGAATCTCCGGCCTTCTGGAAGGCCCTTGTGGAAAAGATTGTGAAAGAAGAGAATTTTGATTTCAAAGATTTTAGAAATCAAAAGATTGATGCGGATCAAAGAAAAGCAGAATTTGTGAAGCTTCTCGATTCCGTGACAAGAAAAATTTTCAAAGAACTTTACGGCGTAACAATTTAAAGCTAACTCAAAAACAACAAAGCAACCTTGATGGTTGCTTTGTTGTTTTTGAAGAAATGATTCCAAATTAACGATCGTGATCTGTATAAGATTTTGGTTCCAAGTATTTGATCTTCCAATTGAAAATCACACAAGACATTCTTAAACCAACGATAAAAATCATACCGATCCAGAGGGACCATTCTAAGGAAAGTCCGAGTTCTAAAAGCATGATGTAGAACCATCCCCCTAAGAAACCAACGGAGGCGTAAGGGGAGCGGTCAGAAACAACAGCCGGCATCTTATTCAAGAAGACATCACGCATAAGGCCGCCGAATACGCCGGTAATACAACCGATAATGACGGAAGAAAGCCAGGGAACGTTAGCTGCGAGAGAAAGAGAAGTTCCGGAAATACAGAAGATGCCTAAACCGATAGCGTCAGCAAAGATATACCAATCCTGAGCGTTTTTTCTTTTTTCAAAAAAGTTATTAATCCAAGGCGCAACTGCAACAATGAGGAATGTAGCAAGAACATAAGCCTCGTGGTCGATCCAATAGAAAGGTCGTCTATCGATGATCAAGTCACGCAACATTCCGCCGCCGAAAGCCGTGGAGAAAGCCACGATAAAGACGCCTACCGGGTCAATTTTTCTTTTCATGCCTTCAAAAACCCCGGATAAGGCGAAGGCAACGATTCCTACAAAGTCGAAAACAGGAATTAAAGCATTTAAAGCCGTGATATCCATTTTCTCAAGCCGTTCATAATATTAAGAAAGTGGAAACTATATAGGAGAACAACTTAAATAGGTAAGCTTTTCTTCCAGTTTCTAGGTGAAAACCTTATCCAAAAAATAAAGTTAACTGCAAGAGATTATTTCTATCAGGGAATATTTTGTTTTTTGCGTCAAGCGATGACGAGCTATACCATCGGAACCGTTAATGAATAAGTTGCGAACATGGTCAAGCCCATGAAGACCAATACAACCAAAGAAATTAATCTAACGAGTGTCGGACTTGTCAATTTAAACTCCCACAACAATCAAGATAACGAGGTTTATTTATTTTTATGTTCGATATTGTTCGAACTCCCGTGAATTCTATGCTTATTTAAAAATTTAAAAAAAGGGGAAAACTCTTAGTTTCCAAGGCGGACAAGTAAACAAAAATTACAGTCAGAATCTTCCGCTATTCTCTCCTCAATTAAATCATTACGTTAGTGAACCACGCAAAAGAATTCGGAAATCTAGCTAGTTACAGGAAGTCACAAAGGACCGTAGAATCTAGGGACTTCTACTATTCTAGGTATTACCTATCTTTTTCATAGTCCTTCTTAAAACAGTCACTCACACTCGCAGGCTTCTCTGCATTCTCAAAAAGTAATGATTCTGTCATCCGAAAAAATTAGAATGAAGCCAAAAGAACTCGAAAGGATATCTATGAAAATACTTCTTCCTCTGGACGGCAGTGTTTACAGCAAGAAAGCCATCAATTACCTCTCTCATTTGGAAGACATCAAAAAATTTACAAACACAGTCTTCTTAGTTAATGTTCAGAAAAAAATCCCTTCTTCAATTGAAAACAAACTTAAAGACGGTGTTGTTGAAGAGTTCCAAGATGCTGAGAGCCGGGCTATATTGAAACCGGCTAAAAAGAAACTTGAAGAAGCCGGTTACAAGGTAAAGACCAAGGTGTGCTTCGGACGGGCAACAGAAAATATCGTTAAGGTCTCCAAGGAAATTAAACCCGACTTGATTATTATGGGATCGCACGGGAGAACTCCTGTTAAGGGTCTTTTATTCGGCTCTAAAACTTCCTCCGTGCTCGCTTCTACCAAAGCTCCAATGCTGGTGTTAAGGAAGGAATCTCAGTACGCTGAAGACAGAATGCGTGTTGGAATTTGCATTGACGGATCTGAATACAGCAATGCCGCAATTAAATATGCACAGCAGCATATGCAGTTATTCGGCAAAGATCCTATCTTTTATCTCATCAATGTCATTACGCCTCATAGCGGACTGATTATTCCTGAAGTCTCAGCATTCGGTGCTCCCGCCATGACAAAGGAAGAGTTCGAAAGAGAACAAAGGATACCTTTTGATGAGAAAGTCGAGCCGATTTATGAAGAATTAAGAAGCAAAGATATTGAGGCAAAAGTCGTCCTTTTAAAAGGAGATCCCTCAGAAGAAATCGCCAAATACGCCGTAGAGAACAACTTGTCGCTGCTGATATTAGGCACACATGGGCGAGGAGCATTTACTTCCATGATGATGGGGTCGACTGCGATGAGAATCGGCTCTGCCTGTCACCTGCCCCTACTTCTTGTTCACCATGTCACTGAAGAAGTAGAGGAAAGCAAAAATAAAGACGATACGTCTTCCGAGCGTTAAGAAAAAAGATCCGGATCAGAAAGATCCGAGAAGTCTCTCAGGAGCAGTGTAAACGTTAGCTGAGTTTTCTCTGCAAAATGCGGCTAACGTTATATTTGCCTTTCTCGCCAGTTCAATAGCAGTATTGGTCGGAGCAGAAATAGCAAAGACGATTTCAATGCCGGAAACAGCAGCTTTCTGAACCATTTCGAAAGAAGCTCGAGAACTTAAAAATAAGACTTCCTTCTTCCAATTATTCATCGCTTTTAAGCCCAAGACTTTATCGAGAGCCACGTGGCGCCCGATATCCTCAATGCCTCCTAAATAATTGCCCTCACTGTCTAAAGCGGCAACAGCGTGCATACTTCCGGTAGCGGCTCCGATTCGCTGAGCCTCTCTGATTTTTTGGAGGCCGAAATGATAATGCTTCAAATCAAAAGTATAGGTATTAGGAAGACGAGAAACTTCTTTATAGACCTTATCTAAATTTTCTGTACCACAGATTCCACAGCCTGTTCGGCCTGCCATGCTCCTTCTCTGATCTTTGAGATTCCAGAAACAGCGAGGAGATATCTCCATTTCTACAACGAGACCATTGTGACAGCCCGGTTTAATCTCTATATCGAAGATATGGGAATAATCAGGAACGATTCCTTCAGAAATAGAGAAACCAACAGCAAACTCTTTCAGATGCTGCGGCGAACACATCATTACAACATGAGAAAGGCCGTTATAAACCAATGCGACAGGAACTTCTTCCGCAACAAAATCGGACTTTTTCTTCCAAGACGGAAGTTTGATTACCTCAATCTCAGACTGGGCCGGCGGCAAAGAAAAAAATTCTTCCTGCAATTCTCCCTCCTATTAGGCAGGAAATTTACGCAAAAGAGCGCGTAATCCGTAAAAATAGTAATTATTTCACGAATTTTTAGACCGCCTCAAAAAATCCTCTAGGGCAAACTTTTGATAACGTATTGGATTACACCCAAAATGCAGCATTCGCTGTCGGCTAAGGAGCATGCGACTTCTCCAGTCGGAGTATCCATAGAGAGAGTGACTGCATTACCTTCCGTTCTAAATTTTCTTAAAGAGTAAGAAGAATTGTGTCGAACAAGAACAACATTGCTTTCTTTCGGAGGAACTTTTGAGTTAACTATCAACATGTCCCCGTGCTTGATGCCGGAAGAAAAAGCACTATCGTCCGGTGCGGAACAAATTAAAGAAGAGAGAGGATCATGGATTAATAATCTATTTAAATCCAATGAGGTATTTTCTGAAAAAGACGGCTGAGAATCTGGATTGGAAGTTTTTTCAGTTCCGCTCTTCTGTATTTGCTCACGAACCCATTTCGAACCTCCGAGCTCACGGAGTTTTGCAATGAGATCTTCGGTAAGAACTACAGTTGTGACCTTACTGACGGAAGCGTCGGGACCTGGTTTTCGTCCTGCTCCGGCTCTTTTTCCTCCCCATCCGGATTTTGCAGCTCGCTTATGACTAGAATTCGTCATTTTTCCCTTGTTTTGTTTTATTTAAAGATATATTTTTCTTTTTCTATAACTTTGTGTGGAATTCTTGCTGGCGTCGTCATTGGTTCCAGCCCCATCGTCACTTGCATTTTTTCACGATGCTTCACTGGTAGCCAGGTAAGAGTTTTTTGGTAACAATGTTAGAGTGGCAGGCTTTTTTGGTAAAAATTAAATTAATTTCCCCCTTTTTCCTGCCAATCTTTCTTGTTACCGCCTACTTATCTTTTCATATCTTTCTCTCACGTTTCTTCTGGCTTGGGTTCTGGAGCCCTTAAGGATGGCCCTTTCAAAGTTATTGAGATTGTTGTTTTTGCCATTATTCGATCAGACAACGCATCCTTCATATGCTCTCCTCCACCGAGAGCTTCGTACCATTTGCCAAGCGGTAGTTGACTACCGATGATGATGCTGCTGGTTGCGTAGCGATCGTCAAGCAGATTGTTAAATTCTTGGAATACGTCAAGCCTTCTCTCACATGGCCCGAAATCATCTATTGCCAGGACTTTGTAGCGTTTGTTGAGCTTATCTCTGTAAGAGATCACATCCTTATTCTCAATATGGGCTTCTAAATTTCTCAATAAGTCGCTGTACCGGAAGTAAGCCGCTGGCAGTGACTTCTCTATGGCTTGTTTAACCAGAGCTTTCATCAGATAGGTCTTGCCTACGCCGGTTGCTCCGGTAATTGTTATCCATGCGGGAACAGAGTCTGTGATCCACCGACAACTTCTCAATTCCTTGATAAGATTTTGGTTTAAATTGCGGGCTGGCTCATAACTTAAGTGTTCTAAATCTATGAGATTATTTGCCAGTCCCAATTCATTTAGCATCCTCTGAACTTTGTTGACCTCTCGTTGGGCAACTAATGTGCTCAGGGCCTGTGTCAGTCTCTCCACAAAGGGCATTTCCAAAGTGGCAGGTTCTGTTTCTTGCTTATAAACAATCTCTTCTAATCCCTTTAGCCTCAAGGTCTTAGTGAGGGCCTTCAGCACAAGTTCGGTGGTTTGCGATGATAAATTCTCTTTTGTCATTTGGTATCCTTTATTCCTTTTGCTCTGGCAGCTCCTTGCTTGGCATAGTGAGCTGCCCCTCTCACATTGGAGATCTCTTCAAATTCAAGTTGAGTAGCAGCGGAAATTCTCTTCTTCGTGGATCGGCCGATGAGTTCGAGCCCTTGGTCACGAGCCAGTCTCTCAAAGGTATTTCTGAACTGTTGGAAAGTGGGAAGCTCCGGTTGACTCAACAGAAGCCGGGCCGTCCTGTCCATGAGCTCAGAAGCATTGTCTTTGGCTTTTTGCCCATAAGAGAAGATGCCTCTAAGATGAGTCACAGAATTGGAGTTATTCTTCTTGGCTATTTTGCGGCACATTTCCTCAACGCTTTTGCCGTAGCGTGTTCCCAAATCTTTAATTAATTCGTCTCGTCCTTCTGCTAAATAGCGGATCTCAGGTGCTACTTTGTTAGGGTCCGAAGGTTCGTGGCCATCAACATGTCTGCGACATTTACTTCTGCCGATTTCGCGTCCACTTTTATGCAGGAAGAAAGCAAATTCGTTATCTTTTTCAAAGAACACTACATCCGTATACTCTCCGGCATTGCCGTATTCCACGTTGTACCGCAGTCCTTTAATGCGGACTTGATCTTCTTTAGATACCTTAAATCTGCCGATGATTTTTCCCGTTGAGTAGCGTATAGCGGGAAGTTTATGCATATATGCCAGTTCCATGCGGTAGCGCTCCTCTCTGGATGTCTCATAAAGTTCGGAGAGCTTGCGGTTGTTGATATCCTTACAGACCTCGTCAAGCAGAACTTCAGCGCCTTGGGCAGTTAAAAGAGGCAGATGCAGCAGCCGCTTTTTGATTTCTTGCTGAATGATTCCGACGCTGCGTTCTACACGGGCTTTGAACGTGGGGCGCCCGGGTGCAACTGCATGAGCAGAGACTTCATAGTGTGCGCAGAACTCCTTAAGCTCCCTACAGAGTTCAGCATCAAATTTGTCAGCCTTGAGCACTAAAGAGGTTGAGTTATCCAGAACAATTTCTTCGGGGACTTTTCCTAGTATTTCAAAGCTTTTGTCAATTGCGTAAAGCCAGTCCTTTCTGGTTTGACGCGGCGTCAAAACGGCAACCACGTACCCTGAGAAACCCATGCACGCGACAAAGAGCTGTTTCTTAACTTCTTTGATTTCTTGACCATCAGCTTTCTCGAGAATCGTCAGACGGTCTCCTGAGTAATCGATCAAAAGAGCCTGGCCAGGCCGATATGCCTGATGGACGGTTAGACTCTTTGTTTTAGACGGATTCTCTTTTACAAACTTGCTATACCCTTCACAAAAGCTGGAATAGGAGAGTCCCGAGCCCTGTGGAATAGAACTCAGATAATCCTGGTGGCACTGTTTTAAGGTTTGTCCTGGCTCGGTCATTTTAGTTGCCACTGCCAGCCAATTTGGAACACGCAACCAGTTACTGACCTCTCTGTGACCAAACAGCAGTTTTACGAGCTCGTCTGCAGAGTTTTCACTGATATCTTCCCATTTAACGCCTTTCAGTTGGGCCTTAGTGAGCCAGTGATTTATTGTTGTCCGGCTCACCCTCAGTTCCTCGGAAATTTGAGTTGGGGTAAAGCCCATATGCTTGAGCTTAATGGCTTGAAATATCTGAGAACTTTTATGTTTCATCTCAAAAATTCCTTTAATAAAAACCGTCAAAATTAACGGCATTTTTGAGAATAAAACGAAGCCAGTGACGACCGTCGGAACCGGAACCAAAAATTTACCAGCTGGAAAACGGGGTAATTTAATCCTTGATGACGATCATTGCCGGAATATCCGGCGATGGCCGGAGTAAATGATGATGAAAACGGAACATTCGACGATGAACTTGGAACATTTGGCGATACTTTCCGGATTGAATCCAATTCAGGAACCAAAATCGAGGAAATGGAATACTTGACGATGAAAGCCCGAATACTTGATGATAGAAATCAGAACGTAGACCAATTTCTTACCGACGACGGCCGGAATTGGTGTCGATCAACGCCGGAATTAATGGCCGTTAAAAGGCGCACGGAACACTTTGTAATTTACCTAATTATAGGTAATTTATAAGGCATAAAGATACTGAAAAAACGCAAAATTATGAAGCAACTACAATAATTCTTACATCATAATCATTTTGCAAAAAACATTTTCATGTAATGAAAAGAAATTATAAGTTTAAATAATCAAAACTCCGGAATTACTCTTTGCTCGAATCCTCTTTTTTCACCTTTTTGAGTACGTGTTTCGCCCGGGAGCGCCCGTTTTTTTATTGGTGTAACGCTTCAATAAGACAGCAAGTTTCGCCCTTCTCTTCTCGGTGATCGTGTCCGCATTTATGGGCTAAAAATTCTAGCTCAGACTTTAAGGATTCAAGCTGAGTAATCTTTTTATTAATTTCGAGAATGTGATTTTCGATGATTGAATGAGCCTTACGGGCGTCACTAGCCTGAGCGCTCTTGAGATTGATTAATTCTTTTACTTCATCAATCGATAAATCCAGTGCACGGCAATGAAGGATAAACTGCAGCGCTTTTTTGTGGTCTTCTCCGTAAACCCTGTAGTTTCCATGTGTTCTTGGCGCAGCTGGAAGAAGGCCGGATGTCTCGTAAAAACGAATGGTCCCAACCTGACAACCTGTTATTTTTGCTAATTCACCTATCTTCATCAGAAATTACCCTAAATTAACTTGACTCTAAAGTAACTATAGGATTTTAAATTATCCCATAAACAAGATATTGGGAAATAACTATGAAGGATGATATAAAACAAGCGCCCGAAAACGGAAGTCTTCAGCCACAGACACAAAAAGATGTTTCGCACGACTCTCCCGAGAATATCAAAGGGAACTCTGAAACTAAAATGTGCAACTGCGGAAAGTATCCCGGACAGCCTTGTCGTTGCTTGGAAGATGCCTTAAAAGCAAATTCTGTTCACGCCCATTCTCAAGAACATTGCTGCTGCGGTCATCATCACGAAACCCCAGAAACAAGCAGCTCTTCCAAATCCGAAACTGAATGCTGTTCCCACGAGCATGGCACTCATTGCTGCGAGTCTCATTCGCACGAACATCAAGAGTGCTGCTCAGCTCATAACCATCATGAACATCATGAGTGTCACTCACATGAACATGCAGGATGCGGATGCGGACATCATCATGAAGAAAAGCATGAGCATCATGAGAGTCACGCTTGCTGTGCAGAACACGTTCATTCTCATGATAAGCATTGCTGCGGCCACGACCATTCCCACGTCGAAAACAGCATGGATACGGACTGGAATGTCTCAGAGGTTAAGCCGACTCAATATAAACTGCTTTTTGCAACTCTCGGTTCATTACCCGGCGTTCATGATGTTAATCTAACCCCGGAAGGGCTGCGCATTATTCATACTCCGGAATCCCTCCCGGCGATTGAGGAAGCCTTCGCAAAAAATAATCTAAAACTCAAGCGTGTTGTCGATAACAAAAAGCAAACTTCCCAGATCAGAATCCCTCAAATGGATTGCCCGACCGAAGAAGGTCTCATCCGCAAGAAACTGAACGGCATCGAAGGTGTTAGCGGTCTCCAATTTAACTTGATGAACCGAATTCTTACCGTGTCCTATCTGCCGGGACAACTGCCGGTTATCTTAGCTGCAATTAAATCTCTCGAATACGATCCTGAAGTGATTGAGGGTCAGAAGACAAGTCTCTCAGAATTTAAGCCAACTAAAATCAATTGGTGGAGATATATTTTCTGCTTAATTCTTGCACTTGGTTCGGAAGCATGCGAGCTGTTGAATTTAAATGAATACGTTTCAATAGCATTGGCCGTGGCAGCCATTCTCTTTGTTGGTGTAGGAACTTATAAAAAAGGCTTTATCGCCATTAAGAACCTCAACTTTAATATGAATGCTCTGATGGCCGTAGCCGTAACCGGTGCCGTATTAATCGGTTCCTGGGCAGAAGCTGCTATGGTCATGGTTCTTTTTGAAATTTCCGAGGCTATTGAGCAGCTTTCTTTAGATAAGGCACGCGGCGCGATCCGCTCTCTTCTTTCCATGACACCTCAAAAAGCTACCGTACAAAAAGACGGTAAATGGGAGGAGATTGCAGCCGATGATGTCCGCGTCGGCGACACCGTTCGGGTTGAGCCCGGAGAAAGACTAGCGGTTGACGGCAAAGTCATCTCAGGAAACTCTTCCTTGAATCAAAGTGCTATTACCGGAGAAAGTCTTCCGGTAGATAAGAAACCCGGTGATGCTGTTTTTGCGGGCTCTTTGAATGAAAATTCAGAGCTTATTTACGAAGCAACCTCGACAGCTCAGAACTCCATGCCGGCGAGAATTATCAGCGCCATTGAATCGGCTCAAAGTTCTCGCGCACCTACTCAGAGATTTGTTGATAGCTTCGCTAAGGTCTATACCCCTCTGGTTT
Organism: uncultured Sutterella sp.; assembly: GCA_900542195.1. Taxonomy (GTDB): domain Bacteria; phylum Pseudomonadota; class Gammaproteobacteria; order Burkholderiales; family Burkholderiaceae_F; genus Turicimonas. The sequence continues at coordinate 27,493 of UQNA01000020.1, forward strand.
TCTTAATTGCTTTAGCCACAGCCGTTATTCCTCCCCTCGCACTCGACGGAGATTGGTACGGCTGGATCTACAAGGCCCTTACCTTACTGGTTATTGCGTGTCCCTGCGCCTTGGTAATTTCTACTCCTGTAACTATCGTCACCGGCTTGGCTAACGCGGCAAAGCGCGGAATATTAGTTAAAGGCGGAATCTATTTGGAAAAAGGAAGAAAACTTCAGCTTATTGCTTTCGATAAGACCGGCACTATTACTGAAGGCAAGCCTCAGGTTCAAGAAGTTGAGATGTTAACTGACGAAGATCCGAACACCGTATTAGCTCTGGCTGCCGCTTTGGCCGACCGGAATTCTCACCCGGTAAGCAAAGCAGTCTCCGAACATGCCGCAGCTCACGGACTTCAAGGTTCTAAGCTTGCCGAGGTTAATGACTTTACCGCCCTCCCGGGCCAAGGCGTAGTAGGAACAATTGAAGGTACGGAATATTATTTGGGCAATTTAAAAGGTTTAGATCGTTATCTGCTCCAGAGCCAAGCTATCCGAGACAAATTCTCTGCTTTGGCCGAAAAAGGTTTCTCTCCGTTGGTTCTAGCCAGTTCCAAAAAGGTGTTGGCTTGTTTCGGGGTCGCAGATTCGATTAAATCTCACTCCAAAGAAGCAATCGAAAAACTTAATTCTTTCGGTTTAAAGACCGTCCTTTTAAGCGGAGACAACTCTAAAACCGCTGAAAGAATCGGTAAGGAAGTTGGCGTTCAAATGGCCAAGGGAAATCTTCTTCCTCAAGAAAAACAGCATCTTGTTGATCGCTATGCTAAGAAAGATGTCACTGGTATGGTCGGTGACGGCATTAACGACGCCCCTGCTCTTGCTCGTGCCAATATCGGTTTTGCCATGGGTGCAGCCGGAACAGATACAGCAATTGAAACTGCCGATGTCGCGTTAATGGACGATGACTTGAGAAAGCTTCCCGCATTCATTGAACTGTCCAAGGAAACTTTCAAGATTCTTTGTCAGAACATCTTTATTGCTTTATCCATTAAAGCCATTTTCTTTGCCCTGACCTTCTTGGGAATGGCCACAATGTGGATGGCGGTATTTGCAGACACAGGCACCTGCTTGATTGTTGTCGCCAATGGTTTAAGACTTTTAACTTGGAAGCCGTCGAAATAATCCGCTTCCAGACAGAAAAAGCACTGCAAATCCTTCCGGCAGTGCTTTTTCTTTTTTGCGAGTGAACTTAGCCTAATTTTGCTTCGACGGCTTTTCTAATTTCCTCTTCGGAAGAAGCAAAAGAACCTTGGACAAAAGGAGGCTTGCCTCCTCCTCGGCCGTTTAGTTCCTTATTTAGTTCTCTCGATAGAGCGGCCAAATTCGGCTCTTTAGAGAAAAGTATGTAATTAAAGAGTTTCTTCTCTGCTTGTTCTGATAGAACAAGAATGGATTCGAAATTCTTTTTTTCGGACAAACGATTGCAAAAGACCTTTATCTCAAAAGGAGTTAATTCCGGTTCAGAGACGAACAATAACTTGCCTTCAGAAGGAAGAGAATCAGAAATCAAATTCATGATCCTTTCCGATTTCTTCGAAAGTTTTTCTGTTAACTGATTCTTTTCTGAATACAGCTGTTTTAAAGCAACGGAAATTTCTTGAGGTTTAGCTGACAACTGTTCTACACAGGATGCGCTTTCTCTTAGGAGCATATTGATGTAGTTAATCAGGCGTTTACCGGCGGCAAATTCAACCCTTGTCCCTCCTCTATGCTTAAAGGAAGAAAGTATTTTAAAAGACCCAATTTCCGCTGTATTTTTTACGTGAGTACCGCAACAGGCACAGATATCAGCCTCAGGGAATTCAACAATTCGAACTTTTCCCTTGAGTTCTTTCTTACTTCTGAAATCCAACGCTTTGAGTTCTTCTTCACTTGGGAAAAAGATATGAATATTTTGTCCTTTTCTGAAAGCCGCATTGGTCAATTCTTCCATTTCGGCCAACTGCTCAGGAGTGAGATAACCGTCAAAATCAACGGTTAGGACATCATCTCCCATATGGAAACCGACATTGTTGAAACCATATTTTCTATTGACTAAGCCTGAAAAAATATGTTCGCAGGAGTGATTCTGCATGTTGTCATATCTGCGTGCCCAGTCAATTTTTCCCTTGACCGTTTCTCCGACTTTCAGCTCTTTGTCCGTCTGATGGACGACTTGGCCATTTTGTCTTTTTACGAATAAGACTTTGGCGTCGCCTAAATTTCCTAGATCGGAGGGTTGGCCGCCTCCTTCCGGATAGAAAGCCGTATCGCTTAGAACTACATCAAAACCCTTTTTACCAACAGTACAAGAAAGGACCTCTGCTTCAAATTCTTGGCAGTAAGGATCCCGATAAAACAACTCGTTTAATTCTTCCATTTTTATAAGACCAATTGTGCCTGTAAGTTATTCTTCTGATGCTTTTGATTCGGTATAAGCCTTGCGAATTTGATCTCTTATCCACGCCGAACCACCAAGTTCTTTTAATTTTTCTTTATCTTCTTCCGTTAAAAGAATCGTAGTCCTTGCTAAAGGCTTAGATGCTACAAGAGGCCGGCCTCTCTTCTTGATAATCCAGAGATCTGAAACGGTCTGCTCGATTTCGCCGCGATTTTCACCCGATTCATCCAGAAGACCTGCCAAACATTTAAGATCTTCCTCCATAACAGCCAGAATTCTTTGGTAGTTGGCTTCCTCTTTTTTGGTTCTGGAGGAGACTTGTACAGGAATGACAAATTCAGCGGTCATCTTTGCCGAACCGACGCATTTGTCTTTAGAAATAAAGTAAACGTAATATGCTCGGCCTTCTCCGATAAAATCAGAAGCACCTCTCCTAAGTTCAGCTCTTATGTTTTCGGATATTTTTAAATCGTCTTGTTCTTCTGCCATTTTTTGCATCCAAAATTCTTAATCGAATTTTACTCATTTTGAAAACTTTTTAGCTTTTCGATTTTCCTGCTTAATTTCCGGCTTGACGCTTCGAGTTTCTCAGGGTTCTCTTAGATTTAATACCTTGCAGACCTTCGATTGCCCAAAATTAATCGAGAAAAAATTTTTTCTTTCTAAAATTTCCTACCCTTCTAGATTGTGCCAAGGCAGTTGATTTTTAAAGGTGAAAACCAAGTGAAAAAAACAATACTTTCCATTTTTCTTGCAGGACTGTTTTGTACTCAATTACAAGCAGCAGGAACTGCACCGGCTGCTCCCGTAAATTCAGCAGAAAATAAAACTACTGAGCAGCCGAAACCAATAAGCGCAGAGGATGCAACGCCAAGTAATGTTTTGAAGTTCTTTTTAACCAAGGTTGAACTTGGAAAATCAACGCTAAAAGACCTAGATCAGTTATTTTCAGCCGATGGAGCAAAGCTTAAACAATTGTTTGCCGGAGAGTATCTAGTTTTTAGTCCGACGTTTAAATCACCGATTGAACTGACACCCCCTATCGTTACCTTACTCGGCCCTAATAAAACCGCAGACAGCTTTACGCTGGAATGGGATTTCAAAAGCCGTGAGGCCTTTGACAAAGTTAAAACCGAAGTTGAAAACGAAATCAAGAAAAGTTTAGGTTTAGGTGCCCGCTCTGAAAGCAAACAGCTTTTTACTAATCAGCAGCGATTCCAGAACAAGGACAAAATCGCCTTTATGACTTGGTCTACCTATGCTGAATTTTTAAAGGTTGAAGTGATTCTTCAAACCCCGGGTGAGAACCCAAAAAATCTCACTAACAATGTTTCGGAAGAGATTGCCGCTCTTATCAAAGCATTTCCGAATGGCAAAGGCTCCTTTTCCGATGTTGATAAATTCGGTGCGGAGTATGGATGTTTAAGAGCCGACACAACAGATCCTCAATGGCAGACACTCCGAACCAAATTGAAAAATAGTTGCGGAAGACTTCATTTTTACTTTGAAGTCGACGACAAGAACAAATCAAAATTTAAGTCCATTCGGATAACGCCGGAAGATGCGTCCGAGACTAACAATGCCACTTATTCAAAGATTTTGAATGGTCTATACGGGCAGCCAACTGAGAAAAAACTTCCGATGTTTGATCGGCCCTCTAAAGTATTTCAGGCAGGAAATGCTAACGTGACTTTGTCTGATCTAACTCTTCAAGATAAACCAAACGTGGATATTTCTATTTCCCATGCTGCTCCGTAAATGAGGTTTCTCTGCTAAATTTGCGGGATTGTTTAGTTCTATCCATTAACTGTCAAATGTCCGTTGAATTATCCGTCGCTCCAATGGAGGGGCTGACTACTAGAGTTTTTAGAAAAGTCCATTCTGAAATCTTTGGACCTGCCGACAGTTACTACATCCCTTTTGTCACGCCCACTTCTGAGCCAAAATTTACAGAAAGACAAATGAGAGAACTCAATCCGGCACTCAATTCCGGACTGAATGTTATTCCTCAGCTCTTGACCAACAAGCCAAAAGATTTTGAATGGGCCGCAAAAGCTTTATACGATCTTGGATATTCAGAGGTTAATTTAAATCTTGGATGTCCTGCCGGAACCGTTGTGGCTAAATGCAAAGGTTCGGGACTTTTAAGAAATTTTGATGTTCTCAGACCATTACTTGACGGCATTTTTTCTCAAGAACATCAAATCAAAATTTCTATAAAAACAAGGCTTGGATGGAGCAATCCTGAAGAGTTTGAAGATTTAGCTAACCTTTACAGCCAATATCCACTAGCCAAGCTCATCATTCATCCGCGTTTAAAAACGGATCAATACAAAGGAGACTGCAGGAAGGAAATCTTTGAGGCCAATTTCAATAAGTTTTCTTTTCCTGTCGGCTATAACGGCGATATTGTTTCCACGAAGGATATTCATGAAACCTTGGGCAGGTTTCCGACACTTTCTATGGTGATGGTTGGCCGAGGATTGGTCGCCGACCCTGCTCTTTTCAGAAAATTTAACGGCGGCTCCGCAGCCTCAAAAGCAGAAATCCGAAATTTCAGTGAAAAACTTTTTACCGGCTATACGGAAGCTTTTGGAAGTGCGAAGAATGCCGTTATGCGCATGAAAGAATATTGGTTTTTCCAGCTTAACCTGCTTTCAACTGAGGATAAGCTTGCGAAAAAACTTTTTAAAGCCAAAGATGTTCAGCAATATGAAGATGCCGTAGAGGCTATCTATGAAAATTCTGATATTTTGCCTGAGGCTAGGTTCGGCTGGCATAAACCGCTTTAATGTTTCTGTTTCATCAGAGCCTAGCGGCATGTAAACCAGGGCAAGATTAAAGAAGCTATAGGACAAGGCTCAAAAACCCTATAAAAGATAGTTTTTGAGCCTTCAATAGAAAATTAGAGAGTGAGTGCTTTTTCAACAAAAGCTTTGAAGAGTTCTGTATTCTTTGGCTCAACCAATGTATCCAATACTTCACCGTTCTTCAAAACTAACAAAGTTGGAATATGGCGAACGCGGAATTTTGCGTTTAATCCGCTTTCTTTGTCGAAGTCGCAATAAGCAAACTGCAAGCGATCTGCATATTCTGTTGCGAATTGCATAAACATTGGTTGGATTCTTTGGCAATCTACACACCATGGTGCACCAATAGCCAAAAGAACTTTCTTAGGGCACTTTACAACGGTTTCTTCGTAATTTGCTTCAGTAACATTTAATACGTTTTCCATTGGTCATCTCCAAAAGTTACCCGCACATTATATAAGAGCAGTATAGGAAACTGAGCGCTTTTTCCATTCCTCAGGTTAAGCATCTTCATCCTCTCGCAAAGACCTTTGCTTTAAAATCCAATGTGTACTAAATAATTAAGATGAAACTACCTTAGTTACATCTAAAGAAGATGAGCATAGAACTAAAACCTGTAACTATAGATACTCTTCCTTTGCTTAAAGAGCATATCAGCTCTTTACAGGACGGAGACTGTAACTTGGCACTGGTCTCCATTATCGGAAGAAGCGCCGAATACAAGATTCAATACGCCGAAGTTGAAGGTGAAATCGTTTTAAATTGGCAGCCTTATCCTGAATGTCCTGCTGCTTATGTTGTCCCCTGGAACAGTCCAAAGATCGCAAACATACTGCCGCAGTTAGAATGCCAGTGTAAAAACTGCAAAGAGCCTCTTCTTCTTTTCGGCCGCTTTACGGAAATGACAGAGCATGTACAAAGGCTTTTCCGTTACCGCAACTTTATTACCGTTTCCTCGAATTCTTGGTGGGATTACCTTTACGCTAAGGAGCGTTTCCTGACCTTAGAGGGCAGACAGCTCAACGGGAAAAGGAACTTCAACAAACGTTTTAATAAAGCCTATCCGAATGCTGAATTCATTCCCTTAAATCCGTCAACGATTCCTATGGCAAGAGCTTTCTTGGAGAAGTGGTACGAAAGCAGAGGAGATATGGACGAGGGCTTGATTGCAGAAAGAGATGCCATCAATCTGGCTTTTGAGCACTGGGATGATTTCGAACTCATCGGCGGTATTTTGAAAGAAGGAGATAACGTCTTTGGATTTACATACGGGTCAGGCGTTTATGAAGATATCTTTGCGGTTCACATCGAAAAAGCAGACCGCAACATTGTAGGGGCATATCCAGCATTGGCAGTCGCTTTAGCAAAAATGCTTCCTGAGAAATATAAAGTACTAAACCGTGAGGAAGACTTAGGTGTTCCCGGCCTTCGTAAAGCCAAAGAAGACTGGTTCCCCTGCGGAGTCGTGAGAAAAACGGTTTTAAAACTTCAAAAGGATAATTCAATTCCTGATATCAAGTAATGAAGCCACGGGCCGTTAGGCCCGTTAGCTTTTATTTGAAGTAGAGGTGTTTATTTCTACCTTTTCCGGTAATTTCAGAAATCTCAATTTCCCACAAATCTATGAATTTGTGGGCGGCGTCGTAAACTTCTTCAATGCTCTTTTTCTCTGCCATCGGAAATTGAGTTTCGGAAAGCTTCACTGTCAAAGATTTCTTTTTATCTTCATCCGTTACTAGCGAGGCCTTTCCTTTCACCATAGCCGACACATAATTAACGGATAATTGCGGAAGATATTCCAAATCATTTTCGTTGTAACCAACGAATGTAAGTATGACGTTGTCATTGTTAATAAGAGAAGATTTTTTGACACCGTCCTCTGAACTGGAACTATGAAAGTATATTTTCCCGTCTATGTAAGCCGGAGAGATTGGGGTGGCGTAAGGAAGTCCTTCAGGAGAAATCATAGAAAGGACTGCCATTTTGGTGTTTTTAATGATTACCAATGCTTCTTCTTGGGAGAGTTCTCTGTCTTTTCTTCTCATTTTTCTTTTCAATCTAATGAGTATTGATCCAAATTCTTCACGATATCAACCCAATTCTCTGTGAGAACTGAGTCGACTCTAATATAGCAAACCGCGTTAGACACTCTCGGTTTCTTGCATTGAATTCCTTTAGAGCATAAGGCATCGTAAAGTGATCCGACATAGGTTGGAATCTGCAGAGAGGACACCTGGTTTTGATGGGTTTGGAATCGGCTTTTCAAATTCACAACATAAGAATTGGCAGAATTTTTGATAAAAGCAGGCAGAAGCTCCATTTCTGACACAACCGGTTCAAAGCCAAGATGCTTAATACTTTCGTGCCAGCCGACTTGGTCGCCCTGCCAACTATCTATGCAGTCAAAACCTTGGATGAGATAGGAAAAGATTTTTTCTGTAATTTCGTCAAAACAATCTTCTTTGGCTAAATCCCAGCAATGGCTCCAGGCTATTTCATCTGAGAAATCAACTTTGTGGTGGATTCTCAAAAGCAAAAATGTTTTGTCTTTTGAGTAAAGTGAGAAGTAATCTTGAACCATGGCTTTCTTAATCTGAAAATTTTTTCTCAATTCTAAACAGAGAGCTAAAAAACTCATAGTTTCTTTTTTCTATATCTCATCACCTTTGATGACTTTTTATCAAGTGTTTATGCGAGAGGTTTTTAATTATTAGTGCTTGAGACTGCAAAAGACTTCGTAAGACTGTTAGAAATTATCAGGTTATCAAGAAAAAGATAAATTACCAGATAATCCCTAGCGGGAATCAGGGTCACCTCAACTTCTTTAACGTTTTTAACTTCTCTCATATTTGACAAAGTTTCCTCCCGGAGAAACCTTGGGTACTTTGAACTCCTCTTCATTGAAAAGTAACTTTTTATCTGAAATAATTTCAACAAGCTCAGATAAATTCTTGTCTCTGGCAACCGCGGAGACTTGAACTTGACCGGCGTTGTCCAGCTGTCCTGAAGACCTCGTTTCTGAGCTTGGGGGACGCTCTTGCCAAGGGCGTCCATATTGGCACCTGTCGAATTAACTGCGCTCAACGGGCCGGAGAGCTCAGCCTCCACTCTTTTAATTTTCTCGAAAAGTTCTTTCGCTTAATCGTCACCTCTTTTACTTGATAGAACAATGTTTAGTTGAAATAATTTATAAGTACTCAGATAAGTTCTTGTTGGGGGCTCCCGTATCTTTGGCTGTACGGGCATTCAATGAAGTGACTAACTCCGAACTTCTTTATCCGAGCCAGCCTGAAGGATTAAGTTCTGAGCTCGCAGAAACACTTTTGTCACGAGCGACCGATGAGGCATCTGTTGGATTAACTCCGACTGACGTGCCTGAGAAAGTAGCTTCTATGTTTTTTATTTCTTAAAGCTTTAGCAAAAAAGTTTTCTTCGCTTCGTATTGACGATAGGAGGTTCTCTTACAAACTCCAACAGCCTCAGGCGACCTTTTATGACACCAAGATTTCTCTTATTGTCGTGGTAATCACCAGGGGATAGTATGCACATATTACAAATTGCAATAGGTGTAAAAATGAAAAAAATTCTTATTCTCTGTGCTGTTTTAGCTTTGGGCGGATGTGCTTCTAGCGGAGTTATCCCTGTAGGAGAAAACAAATATATGATTTCCGACTCCAACGCGATGTACTGGGAAGGCGGCCACGTAATGGTAGATATCATTAAAGAAGGCACTGCATATTGTGCTAAGCAGGGTAAAAAATTCGAGCTCTTAGACCAGAAAACTGAAGATGCTCAAGCCGGTAGTTTGTGGGCAGCGAAAAGAACTGCATCTGCGCAAATTTATTTCACTTGCAAATAAGTTTGGTAGCCTTTAGGGAGGAAATGAGGCCATGAATGTAGACCCAATAACTTACGAAGACCTAAAACATTTGCCAGAAGAGGCAATCCGTTTCCGTGAGGAGCGCTATTACAAGGTTGCGATTAAAACACGAGAAAATTGGGGTGAATCCTCCAAGCGGTCCATAAGAGCCAACCCTCTACCAAACCAGGGGTTTCCTCCCTTCTTAAATGTTGCATGTGGAACAAGCCTTAGGAAAAAATACCCAGTCGGAAGCGTGTTTATCATCTGGGCGAAACTTGCCTATGACAAACGTTACGACTCGTACTATCTCTATTCCTATCAAGATTGGAAGACGCAGTTAGTCGATGAAGAAGTAGCAAAAGAGCTGATAGAGCAAAAGAAAATTGGAATAAAAAATTACGTTCCAAAGTCGGATGATATCCCTCGGGCGTAAACCCTCTCTAATCTAAATAGCTTCTAAAAATGATAGACGGTATTCAGGAAGTAGATGAACACATCAAACGCAATACCACGTTGTTTGAAATGGGTTCGTCCTTTAGTACTATTTCTCATCCAACCGAAAGAGGAGAAGGGCACTTCTATAACAACGAAAAGTTTATGCAAACAACCTCTCCTCTTGGTCCAGTTGACTTCTCAGAAAAACTTAAAGCAATGACTCCAAGACCTAGCCCTCGTGAAGATATTTCTGTTACCCGCGATTCAGATGACTATATGGAGCACGAAGGATTAGGGACTATTAATAAACCTTCGCCCGGCACTTCTTCCTCTTCAAGCACAATTAATGAACTTCTAAAACCAATTCCATCATCTGAGGTTTCCGCAAAAGAGCTCCTTGACTTTCTATCTGATAAACCAGAAATTTTGGAAAAAGAAAACTTTTCTCTTTTATTAGTTAGAAAACTGTATCAAACTTACCAACATGAAATAAAGAATAAAAAAGCAATTGAAAACTTGGAGAAAAATCTATCTCACCAGCTAGAGATAACAGAAAAAAATCTCGAGTTAAAAATTCCAATGGAAGATGTTTCTCTTCTAAGAAAAGAGATTGCCCTATTAAAAGAGAAGCTTTTGGGGAAAGTCAGATGAATATTCTATAGATACTAGCGTAGAGGAAGAACTTATAACTCTTCGCGCTTATATAGGACCTTTACTGCCATTGCCTGAGAAATTAGAGCTGCTTGAAAGAAGGTCAGAAGAACTAGCCAATGAAGAAACAAAGGAACTGGGTTATAAGATAGATGACCTTATAGTCAAAACTGACGAGCTTCAAAACGAACACACTAATTTAAAGGACCATCTTTTAGATGAGATAAATCAGACTGACAATTGGGTCTCTCGTCTAAGCAGCGAATTAGAGGGGAAGATATCTGTACTTGAAGGACGGCTTTCGGAAAAAGCTGAGCCACCTTCTGAAGTGGGCAAGGACGAACTATATTCAATAGCAGCCGCCCTTAGAGAAGAAGTTAAAAACAAAGTCGAGAGCCTTAAAATTCAAACAGACACAAAACTTACCGGCTTTGACAGAAGACTCTCGCAATCCGCGTTTTCTAATAAAACCGACTATGACAGCTTACGAGTACGAATCGCTTCTCTTGAAGCTACTCTGTCTTCTATAACAAAAGAGAATCGATGGCTAAAAGGCCAACTCACAGAATTAGCCCACCCTAAAAATGAGAGCTACTCTCCTCCCCACTATTTCGGAGCTATTGCCCTTTTTATCTTCATAGTTATCGTAGTAATAGCTGCTAATTAACCCCTTCGCCCGCTGTAAAAAGCGGACTTTTTGGTTAGAAGCTGAGCTGTCGAGGACTACTACTCGCCCCACTCCGTAGCTCCTTTGGTAACTCACCAGTGCCCGTTTTCTTTCCTCATGCACCATAACCTATTCAAAGCGCATGTCATTAGGTCTACATTCTCAAAGAGCTTCTTAAAGACCCGGTGGACATTGGTTTCTGGTAAGTAATTGCCTCCGCACCCATAAACATCACCGTTTTTTGTTTTTTAAGAGTGAAAAAACTCAGACTTAATGTGGTTAGATGCCGGAAGATGAGTGATCGCCATGCTAGAAAAGGCTACCTTGGGAATGCTCTGCGGGAAAAAGTGGAATGCCAGTCGGGAAATAGTGGATTTTGCAGCCTTGCCGTAGGTCATGTTGGCAATCAGGTGGGCATCACTGTTTACACGGTTAAGGAATGCCTCCATGATGTCTTCGTTGGCACCAGCTACCTTGAGTCTGCTTCTCATGAAGTTGTCCAGCTTCTTGTTGGCCGCATCCATTACATATTCATCGATAACGCTTCTAAGACCGTCGGAGACTTTGCCGTAGAAATTATCGTCGATAGAGGCCTTCAGAGCAGATGCGAGTTCGTTGACTTCCCTCATGCTGGTCAAGGATTTCATATGTTCCTTGTTTCCGATGTCATAGAGCTGAGCGGTATCTTTGCCATGCTGAGCATTGAGCTCGTTCATTCTCCTCTGAGCTTTGCCGACGGAATCGAAGCGGGCCACGTGATAATGATTCGCATCTTTTTTCATTATCTTAACCTGACGCTCTGCTTTATCCAGCATAGCCTCATCTGGGAAATCGAGTTTCGGTGAACCTTCGGGCAAAGAGTCTTGGTAGTCAGCCCAGTCCTTTTGTACCTTCTTCAAGTTGTCCCGTTTGGCCTCCATGTCTTTAAGAGCGGAAGACTTCCAAACGACGCTATATCGTCCGGTTCTTTCCAAGGGGACATGCGGCAGGTAGCTCTTCGGTTCTGTGAATTTCGACTTGTACTTGTCGCCCATCAAAGCTTTGCCAAGAGTATCCATGAGCCCTTGTTTCTGGAGTCTGATGTCGTGGTTCCACTTATGGACTCCCATCACAACGTTCTGAGCTTCTTCGCTGAGAGCTTCGAATCTTTGAACCATCTCCTCGCTGGTAGCGAAGGCCTCGGGTCCGATAAGATTTCCTTTTGAGTCTTTCCAGTTGCCAGGGACATAGCCCCAAGCGTCTTTGATAACACTGTCAAAGAGGAACTTATTGACGGCTTCCTGGGTGGCCTTGTCAAGCTTGTAGAATGCGTCTCCGATTTTCAGACCGTTGTCTCTGATTTCGTTGACCTTTTTAGCGCAGTCGTTTACGGCCTGATACCAGCTCTTGGCAGAGGGGATATACGGTTCAACATCTTTTACCAGACTGTCGGTAAATTTAAGGAGCGACATCTTGGCAGACTTGCCAATCTCTCCTAGGTATGTCACGAAAGTTGCCAAGTGCTGCGCTGCCGGCTTGGTCGGGTTATTCGGCGACATAGCCTCAACTCTTTCGTTGACTACGGTAGGAATGCCCTTTTCCAAAATTGTTCCGGCTTTAGCCTATTCAGCCCCCGGCTGCTGTTTCAGACCTTCTTGGGCCGCTTGCTGTTCAGCCTCTTTCTTCAGCTGCTTTTCGAGCTTCTTAAGCTCTTTTTCAGTGGCAGTCTGAGCTTTCTTTGTTCTCCTGGAAGCATGGCCTCCCAAGGAGCTTAAATCCATCGGGACAGTTGGGTCGGGGACTACTTCTGCGTTTTGGAGGTCTTCGGTACGTACGTTTTTCTCAGATACTCCACGAACTCCTTGTTGAACTCTCGAAACTCTTGAAGACTTTTCTCCGCTTCTTTCGGGTCTAGTTCCACGTCCAGGTTCATTTCGCTCAATAGACGAAACTGCGTAGAATTTTGGCTGGTTGTTTTTACCTTGTTTAAATTCTGAGAATGATTGTTCATAAGCTTCTTTTCCCCTTTCACGGTTTCTTTCTGATTCTTCGAATTAGTCTAATAGCTCCCGCTCCCCTGGTACATCGTTTTCAGCGCCCTTGATTACTGCAGCTTTCTTTCTCGGTTCTAATTCAAAGAACCTAGAAAACTCTGCATGAAAGTCAGTGGCAACCAATATATGCACTCGGTCAGTTACTGCATGCATATGCGCATCATTAGATGGGCCAAAGGCTTCAGAAATGTGAGCAGTGACATGAGTGGTATCGAGGTCTTTCTTATTGAACTTAGTAGACCAAAGCAAGGAGTCCTGGAAGCATTAGATGAACATCAGGTCTTTAGCGACAAACCTTTAGGATGAGCCTACTCAACTGCTGGAGTACAAGTACGAGTAGGCTTAAAAGTAAGCTTAACCCTGTTACTCTGTGCGTCGTAAACAAGATCACTGGGAGTAATACTCTTTACGAGTTTGCAATTTATTTGCTATCTCGTTGAAAATGAAGAAATTAACTATTCTAGGCAGTTCTTATCGGTATTGCATATAAATGGTCTTGGTGGAGCAAAAGGGGATCGAACCCTCGACCTCAGCATTGCGAACGCTGCGCTCTCCCAACTGAGCTATTGCCCCACAAGTTTTCTAAATGTAAACGATTTTTTTTAATTTTTCAAATTTTCTTCAAAATTTAATTTAGCTGAGGATTATTTTTTGCTAAATAGTCGTTCAATGCATCCGTTGGATCTAGCTCTTGAGCATCTTCAACTTGTTTTGCCGACATCCTCTCTTGTAATGCATCAAATGCTCTTTTCAATTGCTCGTTCTCAGGATGGTCGATTACGCACTGATTCAACAATGAGTAAGAAGTTACGAAATCAGCTTTGCTCCAATTTTTGGTTCCTAATTTTTCAGCAAAACCGCAAAGATTTCCTCTGTCTCCTTTCTTCAGTGCTGCTAAACACAATGCTCCGCCTAAATTAAAGTTTCTGCGAACGCCGTCCCCCTTCCAAAACTTTTCTCCCTGCTCATTTAATTCTTCAACTGTCGCTTCAGGAATATACCGGTCTAACCACTCTTGCCCCTTAGCCAGATTTCTAACAGCCTTAGGTCCCGTTGTCCTCATTACAACAAGACTAAAAACGTCATTTTTGTCTCCGGACGGATAAGCCATCTCCAACCACTTAACAGCCTTCCCTAAATTCTTTTCGACTCCCGGTGCACCATCTCGATAAAGTCTTCCGGTCTGAAGCTGAGCGGCTCTCAAGCCTTTTTCTGCAGCCTTCTCAAACCAGAGGGATGCTTCAGCAATGTTTTTTTCTCTCCAGTAGCAATCTCCCAAGAGATAAATAGAGTTAACTTCTCCTTTATCCGCTCCAAGCTTTGCCCATTCCATGGCTTTCTTCAAATCTTTAGGCAAGCCGAACCCATTAGCGTAAGAATAACCAATGGAATAAATTTCCTGGGGAGATGCTTCGTTCTTCACTTCTTCAGTAAAACGTTTAGCTTTTTCTAAAGATGCTGGATTGGAAACGTCTCTTTCAAGAATTGAAGAAAAAAGAACCTTTGAGCGTGTATGGCCGTTTTCAGCAGCTTTCTCCAGCCAATAATCGGCTTGTTCAATATCTTTATTGACGCCTATGCCGGTTCTGAAATAGCTGCTTAAAGCCGATTGAGCCGGAGCAAAGTCTTGATTGGCTGCTTCCATCACCAACTCAAAAGCATGGTTAAGATCTTTTTGAACACCTTGACCTTGACGATACATAGTAGACAATCGCAGCTTTGCCTTAGGACTGCCTAAATCTCCTGCCGCATTGTATAACTCAGCGGCTTTTTGCAGATTTACCTGGACGCCGTCACCATATAAATACACTTCAGCTTGTCTAATTAGGTCATTGATTTTCTTTTGATCTTCTTCGGAGATTTGGACTAGTGTGCTCTTTACACTTTCGTCATGAGGACGGTCTGCTTCAGATAGCTCGTGTGCTTGCTCTTCTTGAGGCGCGGCTATCTCTACTGTAGAGGCGCCCCCTTCAGTCGAAGACCGAAGTTCAACAGCAGTCTTTTCTTCCGGAGAGCCCTTGGAAAATGAAGGAGCATCCTTTGCTGTTGCCACAACGTTCTCTTTAATTTCATGTTCCGGAGCTGATGCCGGAGTCGATTCGGCTTGTTGTGCAGCCGCAGAAAGACTTAGTGCTGTTAGAACAAACGGTAAAGCAGTACGGGTTAATCGACCGAGAGTCATCCAAATTCCTCCTTTTCCGACATATTAATGAAAGTGAGAGGCTAAACCGCAAAAAAACATACTTCTTTTCCTAAGCATTTTCACAAAAAAAATATATAACTTGAAAGCGGTATATATTTGTCTCATTTTTACAACTATCAAATTATTTGTCTCTACAATTTCCCCCGGGTTAGTTTTAGATTATCCAAAAGTTTTCCCCTTAAAAAAATTATATTTATTCCCCCGCTGAAACAATGGCTCTCACCCCACGATTATTAGGTGGGGAAATTTTAGGTGGGTATTTATTTTTCCCGGGAGGTTATTTTCCAAAATATTTTCCATATAACTTAAAAGAAAATATTTTAATTAATAGATATATGTAACCAATAAAAAGGTCAAGAAATCTCTCAAATTACCTATGCCTATTGGGTTTTCTTAATTGCGAAAACAGGGTATCTGGAATACCATTAAATTGTGATCACAAAAACTTATTACAATCAAACGTGAAGACGATTATATGAAAAATGCTCGTTGGGTAAAACTAGCTGATGATCTTACTGCTGAGATTTCCGACGGTACTTTCCCGTTAAATTCCTATCTGCCAACGGAAATGGAACTCTGCGCTAAATATAACGTCAGCCGATATACGGTAAGAATGGCTCTGGACAATCTAACCAGGTTAGGATACATTAAGCGATGGCCTCGATTAGGTTCTAAAGTCATTTCCCTGGGAAGCAAGCCTCTACTCCCCTCTGCTTCTCTCACGCAATTTCATCCTGTATCGGAAACGCATAAGCGAATTGTGCACCTTACAACTGAATGCATCGTGGATAGAACATTGGCTTTGCAGCTGGAGTGTGAAGAGCAGCTCAAACTATTGAGATTTTCCAATGTTTTAACTGATCCGGAAGATGAAGATCGTCCCATTGTATGGACCACTGTATATGTAAATGCGGCTTACAGTCGCCTCCCTCAGATGCCTGAACGTCCTTCCCTTCCTCTTTTAAGCGCTCTCATTGAAAAAGAATATAGAGAAAGATGTTCTCAAATGACACAGAAAGTGACAGCGGTCGCGTTGCCGGATGAGGCTGCCGAACATTTGCTTGTCGCACCGGGCCTTCCCTCACTTAGGATTCTGAGACACTACAAATCCAGCGACAACAAGCTGCTGCAAATCACAGAGTCCTTCCATCCGGGAAATAGGTTCTCTCTAACCCTAAGCACGTCCAACTTTGGTTGAACTGCCTTACCGTAAATATCAGACTTCCACTACAATGTGAGCACTAAAAAGAGAGATTTTGAAGTGCTCACATCTTCACCAGCTTCCCAACCTGAAA
>UQNA01000021.1 GCA_900542195.1 uncultured Sutterella sp.
GCTCAATTATTTAAAACAGACCCTCGAAGTCATTACGGCTCCGAGGGTTTTGTCTTTTGGGAAACCGAAATAGACGATCGCTTGAAAATAATATTATGTTTCTGTTGAAATATAGTGTTTCAGTGTTATAAAAATGATCGTTCTAAAACCAATAAAAATATCGGAGTACCCATGTTTAAAGTTAAATTAGCATCTGTTTGTTTAGTCGCTGCTGTTGCGGCAACTTTCTCTGGGGCATCATTTGCTGAAACTTTTAAGTGGGCAAGCCAGGGAGATATTCTTACCTTTGATCCTCATGCTCAGAATGAAGGACTTAACAGCGCTGCTAACTCTTATGTATACGAAACTCTTGTCAATTTAGGCAAAAATTCTGAAATCATTCCTTGCTTAGCAGAGAGCTGGTCAAAAGAGCCGGGCGGCTTCCTTTTCAAGATTAGACCGAACGTTAAGTTCCATGAAGGTCAGATTTTGTCTCCTGAAGACGTTGTTTTTTCTATTAAGCGTGCCCTTCATCCGCTTTCTCAATTCCGTACATACACTGCCGGAATTCTTGATGCAGAGGTACGCCCTGACGGACACGTGTTTATTAAAACCTCTACTCAGAGTCCTGTTATTCTCAACCAACTCACCCACTTGCGTATTCTTAATAAGAAGTGGGCAGAAGAACATAACGTTGTGAATCCTCAAAATTACGTCGAAAAAGAAGAGTCCTACGCAGCTCGCAATGTTAATGGTACAGGCCCGTTCAAACTCAAGAGCCGTGAAGTAGATGTTAAGACAGTATTTGTGGAGAATCCGGATTGGTGGAATAAAGCAAATAAGATCGGTAACGTAACAGAAGCTATCTACACTCCTATTAAATCAGCTGCCACTCGTACCGCCGCTTTGCTCTCCGGCCAAGTTGACTTTGTTTTAGATTTAGCACCTCAAGATGCTCAGAGATTAAAACGTAATGATAAAGTTAAGTTAGTAGAAGGACCTGAACTCAGAGTGTTGATGATCTCCCTTGATCAATACAGAGACAAGTCCCCTTATGTTCGAGTAGATGGTAAAGCGACAGACAAAAACCCGTTCAAAGATGAAAGAGTAAGAAAAGCTCTATACCAGGCAATTGACATTCAGACTTTGAAGAGAACGGTCATGCGCGGTTCAGCAATTCCAACCGGCTCAATTATTCCTCCTAATGTCGCAGGTTGGACTCCTGAACAAGATGCTCGCCACCCTTATGACGTTGCAGCCGCCAAGAAGCTTCTAGCTGAGGCCGGATATCCAAATGGTTTTGAATTTACCTTGGATACTCCGAATAACCGCTGGGTTAATGATGAGGCTATTGCCAAAGCTTTAGCGGGCATGTGGGCAAAAATTGGCGTCAAAGTTAATGTTAACGCCATGCCTAGAGCCAATTACTTCCCGAAAGTCTTAAGCTTTGATACTTCTGCAGGTATGGTAGGTTGGGGCTGCAGTACTCAGGATGCATTGTTCAGCATACAGTCCTTAGTTTCTACATTTGATACGAAGAAAGGTAATGGTCTTTCTAACATCGGAAGAGTGTCTGACCCTGAAATTGATCTTCTCGTCGAGAAGATTAAAGTTGAATCCGACCCTAAGGTTCGCAATGCTGATATTGCCAAGGCCTTGAAGATTATTAGTGATAAGGTCTATGAGCTTCCTCTGCATACTCAGCTCATCACTTGGGGTATGGGGAAGAACATTGATGCGGAAATTCGCTCTGATAACAGACTTGAAATCGATAAAGTAAAAGTTAATAAATAATCTGAAAGATTTTTTGATGTTTGTATTCGTTGTAAAACGAATGTTTCAGGCGATTTTCGTGATGTTGATCGTCACTCTTATCGCGTTCCTTTTATTTCAGTTCGTTGGCGACCCTGTCATGCAAATGCTCGGACAGGAAGCTACCGAAGCAGATAGAGAAGCACTGAGACATTCTTTAGGTCTAGATAAGTCTATTTGGGAACAGTACGCGGCATTCGTAGGAAAAGCCGCGCAAGGTGATTTCGGAGTTTCTTTGAGACAAGGAGCTCCGGTATCAGAATTGCTGAAGGCAAAAATGCCGGCTACGATTGAGCTAGCATTTTTCTCCGCTTTTGTTGCAACTCTTGTAGGAATTCCTTTAGGCGTTTTCGTTGCTTTGAAGAGAAACTCTCTTATAGCAAAGTGGCTGATGGGGCTTTCTTTGATCGGCATTTCATTGCCGACTTTCCTCATTGGTATTTTGCTGATTTTGGTTTTTTCCGTCTGGTTAGGATGGCTGCCGTCCTATGGAAGAGGCGATACAGTAGCTTTTGGCTGGTGGACTTCCGGCCTCTTTACCAAAGATGGAATTCTTCACATTATCTTGCCCGCTATTACGTTAGCTGTTTTCCAAATTGCACTGCTGATGAGATTGGTCAGAGGAGAAATGCTCGAAGTGCTGAGGACGGACTACATTAAATTTGCTCGGGCCAGAGGAATCTCGCAGCGTTCTATTTATTTCCGCCATGCTTTGAAGAATACTCTTCTTCCCGTTATCACGATTACCGGATTGCAATTGGGAGGAATTATTGCTTTCTCTATTGTGACGGAGACAGTGTTTCAGTGGCCGGGAATGGGGCTGCTTTTTATTCAAGCAGTCCAATTTGCAGATATTCCCGTAATGGCGGCTTATCTCTGTCTCATTTCTTTTATTTTTGTTGTGGTGAACCTTATTGTGGATCTGCTCTATGTGGCTGTGGACCCACGTCTCAAGATTGACGGTAAATCACAAGCGTAAGGATTAAGATGTTTGTTTCTCAAGAACCCGTAGTAGATCTGAAAAAAGCTTCAATTCCTCTAATCGAATCATGGAAAGATGAATTTAGAGAGATAAGACAGGATTTTCATCGGAATCCTGAAATTGGTTTGGATACTCCAAGAACTTCTAAGAAGATCGCAGATTTTCTTCGCTCCTATGGCGTGGATGAAGTTCATGAAAAGATCGGAGGCTGCGGTGTCGTAGGAGTAGTTTACGGCTCTTCCAAAGAGGGCGCCTCATTAGGATTGCGTGCTGATATCGACGCTCTTCCGATGAAAGAAATGAGCGACCATGATCATGTTTCTTGCTTAGGAAACAGAATGCACGGATGCGGGCATGACGGCCATGGAGCAACTCTCTTAGCGGTTGCCAAATATTTAGCTCAGACAAGAAACTTTGTCGGCAAAGCGATTTTGATTTTCCAGCCCGGGGAAGAAGGATGGTCGGGTGCAAAAGTCATGATGGATGACGGTCTTTTTGAAAGATTTCCGGTACAAGAAATTTATGCCTATCACACTGCTTCTGCTCTTCGCCCCGGAGAGCTGGCTTTGAATTACGGAGCAATGCAGGCAGCTGCTGACGCATTTACTCTTACCATTACAGGAAAAGGCGGCCATGGGTCTCGTCCGGAAAACTGCAGCGATCCTATTGTTGCTGCAGCTTACATTATTACGGCCCTTCAGACTTTAGTTTCCAGAAACGTAAGTCCTTTGGATTCTGCTGTAGTTTCATGCGGCTCGATTCATTCAGGAGATCCTTTAGCACAAAGTGTGATTCCTAATTCCTGCCAGATTGTCGGAACGACTAGAACCTTTAAGCCGGAAACCAGGGACTTGATTGAAAAACGTTTGAAAGAAGTTGCTGAGAATACGGCAGCTGCTTTTGGGTGCACTGCTGTCCTCGACTATGACAGAAAGTATCCTCCTCTTATTAATAGTGAGGAACAGGCCAAAGCAATTGCCGATGTCGGAGCTGAACTGGTAGGTGAAGAAAATATGAAAAGAAATTACCCGAGAGCAACCGGCGGTGAAGATTTTGCCTTTATGGCTGGCGCTGTTCCCGGTGCTTATATTCGAGTAGGACAGGGTGGCGCTCCTGCACACAACGGATACTTCGATTTCAACGATGAAATTATTCCCCTAGCCGCTACTTTGTTAGTAAAAACATTAGAAAAAAGATTTAAAGATTTAGCAGGATAAGAATGCCTAATACTCAGACAGACAGCCTTTTAACCAGACTTAAATTGCAATTCCTTAGATTTTGGGATTCCGATTTATGCTGGCGATTTAGACATGCTCCTGTCATCATCCTGAGTTTTGTTATCGCAGCAGGAATGATTCTGTCTGCCGTATTTGCAAGTTGGATTGCGCCCTACAATCCGTTTGATTTGGCATCATTTGATCTGGCAAATGCTTTCCTTCCTCCTGCTTGGGAGGAGGGCGGCTCCCGCGAGTTCCTTTTGGGAACGGATGATCAGGGAAGAGACATGCTTTCAGCAATCCTTTACGGATTGAGAGTATCTCTTGAAATCGGTCTTTCCTCCGTGTTTATTTCTGTTGTTCTCGGTATCTCCTTGGGCCTTATTTCAGGTTATGTCGGAGGAGTGACTGATGCAGTTATCATGCGCTTCTGTGACGTTATGCTCAGCTTCCCCGCAATTCTTTTAGCTTTATTAATTGACGGCGTGATTCGGGTAGTTTTGCCAGAAGGAACTCATGACGAGGCATCTTATGCTGTACTGATTTTTGCCATTTCTTTGTCGGGCTGGGTTAAATATGCGAGAACTGTCAGAGGTTCGACTTTGGCGGAAAAGAAGAGGGAGTATGTGCAGGCTGCACAAGTGTTCGGTGTGAGTTCTTTGAGAATCATGTTCACTCATATCCTTCCTAACGTTTTAGGCCCGATTCTCGTCTTGGTGACGGTCCAGATTGCAACCGCCATTATTACTGAAGCTACTTTGTCCTTCTTGGGGGTGGGAGTACCTCCTACAACGCCATCTTTAGGAACGCTTATCCGCATCGGTAATGAGTTCTTATTCTCCGGCGAATGGTGGATCACTATCTTCCCGGGTTTAACTCTGATCGTGTTTGTTTTAACGATTAATCTTCTCGGCGATTGGCTGAGAGACGCTTTAAATCCGAAGCTTCAAGGACAGTCATGACAGAAAAGAATCCATTGGTTGAAGTGAAAAATCTCAGAGTTGAGATTCCCACAAGAAAAGAACTCCTTATTGCTCTGGATAATGTGAATCTAGAGATATATCCCGGAGAAATCCTCGGGGTAGTCGGAGAATCCGGCGCGGGAAAGTCTATGACCGGCAATGCCATTATTGGATTACTGGATCATCCGGCCCATGTCAGCGCAGGAGAAATATGGGTTAACGGTAAACGAGTAGATAATCTATCTGAAAAAGAGCGTTCAGCGCTGAGAGGAAAAATCGTCGGTGCGATTTTCCAAGATCCGTTAACAAGTTTGAACCCGCTGTTTACCGTAGGAGAGCAGCTCGTTGAAACCATTGTCACGCATAGGAGCCTTTCGGAAAAAGAAGCTCGCGAGGAGGCGATAGAGCTTTTAAAGAAGACGGGGATTCCAGCGGCTGAAAAACGAATCGATGATTATCCTCATCAATTCTCCGGAGGCATGAGACAGCGTGTTGTCATTGCCTTGGCTTTGGCGGGAGACCCGAAACTGGTGATTGCCGATGAGCCGACGACAGCATTGGACGTTTCAATTCAAGCGCAGATTATTGATTTGCTGAAAACTTTGTGCAAAGAAAAGGGCACTGCCGTGATGCTTGTTTCTCATGACTTAGGCGTCATCGCAGAAGCATCAGACAGAGTGGCTATCATGTATGCGGGAAGGTTAGTCGAGATTGGAGAAACCAAAGCCATCATTCATTCTCCGTTGCATCCCTACACTTCCGGCTTGATGGGAGCAATTCCGAAAATCGGAGAAGATGCCGAGTTCTTAACTCAGATCCCAGGTCACATGCCGCGGCTCAATGAAGTGCCTAAAGGCTGTGCATTTCATCCGCGCTGTCCTTTGGCAGATGAAAGGTGTATCGGAGAGAGACCTCAGATGGAATCCGTAAATAATGTGATGGTCGCTTGCTGGAAGTCTCGCAGTGAAGAAATTGCGAAATACAGAACTCAGCCTTACTACATCAGAAAGGAACTAGCCGATGCAGGCAGAAGCTAAGACTCAACAGAGCATTCTAGTTAAAGTTCAGAACATCGGAAAGTATTTTGATGTCTCCGCTCCTTTGCTTAACCGACTTATCGAAAGGAAACTGAAAACTATTCTGAAGGCGGTTGACGGTGTCTCCTTCGAAATCCGAAGAGGAGAGACTTTGTCCTTGGTAGGTGAAAGCGGATGCGGTAAATCCACGACAGCGAGAATGCTGGTAGGTTTGCATAAACCAACCTTCGGCCGTGTAGAAATTAACGGCTTGGATATGGCCAACGTTAAAGGAAAAGATGCCAAGGAGCTGCACAACAAGATCCAAATGATTTTCCAAGATCCATATGCGAGCTTAAATCCGCGTTGGAGCGTCGGAAGGATTATTGCAGAACCTATCATCGCTCAGAAAGTCCTTACTGATAAAAAGGAAATTCAAGACCGTATTGATTCCGTTCTTTGGTTGGTGAACATGTCACCGGAAGATAAGTTTAGATATCCGCACCAGTTTTCCGGAGGCCAGAGACAAAGAATTTCGATTGCCCGCTCAATTGCCATTCACCCGGAGTTCATTGTTTGTGATGAGCCAACTTCGGCTCTGGACGTTTCTGTACAAGCTCAAGTTTTGAACTTGATGCAGAATCTTCAGAAGGAAATCGGTCTCACTTATTTATTTATCTCTCACAATCTTTCTGTGGTACACCACATCAGCGACCGTGTCGGGGTGATGTATTTAGGACGCTTGGTTGAACTTGCCGATAAAAAGACTTTATTTAACTATCCTCTGCATCCATATACTCAACTTTTATTGGATGCGATTCCGGATATTAGAAGCGTGGGCAAGCCTAGAAAGAAAATCCAAGGGGAGGTTCCTAATCCGCTGGAACCGCCTGCAGGGTGCACTTTCCATCCTAGATGTCCCTATGCGAAAGATATCTGCAAAAAGGTCAAGCCTGAGATGAGAAAGGTAGAAAATATGGGTTCGATCGTTGAAGTTGCCTGTCATGCCGTCGGCAACTGGCGCAAATGAGTAATGCTTTGTGTATTTAATGAGATTCACTTCAAGCTTAAGCTACTCAAGAAGGAAAGCACGAGGTAAACTAACAGTTTGTTTGAATCAGGGCTAACTGCTCTTTGTTGAGTCGAACCATAAACGATGATTTACCGCCGTGCTTTAATATCAGAATTACAAAATACTGCTGGAGGGGCGTTTACCGTTCTCTTCTCCATTGTGGTAACTATCGGGCTCGTACAAATTCTGAATCAAACCGCCGGAGGAAGATACGACAGTAACTCCATCTTGGAGATCGTTGCTTATTCTTCTTTGGTGAATTTGCCTCCCTTAATTACACTGGCCTTGTTTTTAGCCGTATTTATGACGCTGAACCGATCCTGGCGCGACAGCGAAATGTTTGTATGGTTCTCCGCGGGCGGGTGCAGTCTGGCAACTTGGATTCGTCCTGTTTTAAGGTTTTCTATTCCTATCGTGATTTTGGTAGGCCTTTGTTCCTTGGTTATTTCGCCGTGGTCCAGAGCAGAGCTTGCTGCTTATAAAGAAAGATTCGCGCAAAGAGATGACGTCACTAGACTTTCTTCCGGCCAGTTTATTGAGGCCAAGAGCGGTAAACAGATTTTCTTCTTAGAGGCCGTCGACCAAGACAATAAAACGGTAGAAAGAGTGTTTATGGCTGAGCCGAGCCGAAGCGGCGCACAGACCGTTGTATCTTCCAAGAAGGGAAGAATCGAGGAGCATCCTAACGGAGACCGTTATGTCGTGCTCAACGATGGGAAACGCTATGAAGTACCTGCAAACGGACAAGATGCTCAGATAACGGATTTCGGGACATACGAGCTCAGACTGGATACCTCTCCAAGCAACGTGAAAGCGAATTTGAAGGTTGACTCCATGCAGCTTCCGGCTTTATTGGCATTGGTTCCTACTAACAAACAAGCTGCTGCAGAATTATTTTGGAGAATTAACTGGCCAATCGTGGCGGTTATTCTGGCTCTCTTAGGAATTCCTCTTTCTTATACAAACCCGAGAGCTTTGAAGTATTACGGGCAGACCGCGGCTGTTTTGTTCTTTATTCTTTATTTGAACTGTTTATCTATCTTCAAGACTTGGATTATCAAGGGCGTCTTTGATATTTGGTCAGCGACGATTGTGATGAATCTGCCATTTATCGTGCTGGCTATTTTCTTGTTCTACCGATTAATGACAATGAATACGCGCCACATTGATACGATTGTCGTTAACTGGGTTTTAGCTCCTTTCAGAAAATTGAAGAGCAATAAGAAGGAGCAGGCATGAAAGTCTTAGGAAAATTAATTTTTAGCCAGGTGATTAAGAGCAGTTTATTTGTGCTCTTAGCATTGGTTGCTCTTTTTGCATTCTTCGATTTAATCGGTCAGTCAAGCAAGATCGGAACGACTTACAGCATTGGTCAGGCCTTTATGCTTACAGCCTTAGTGCTGCCGATGCGCTGCTATCAGGTTCTGCCTATTGCCGTTATGTTGGGGGCTATCTTTACGCTTTCCAGATTGGCTGCTACCAGCCAGTTTACGGTGATGAGAGTCTCGGGCGTCAGTCCGTGGAAGTTTGCTTCCATGCTGATGGTTCCGGGCTTAGTTATGGTTTTATTTGCCTACGTACTCGGGGAGTATGTGGCTCCTCCTGCGCACCGCTACTCAAAGGTTGCCAAACTTGACATTACGGGAGACTCTTTCAGCGGTAAGGATTTGGATTCCGGTATCTGGGTTCGCGATGTTGTTAGAGACGGAGACGGCAAACCGACCAGCATCCGCTTTGTGAATGTTTCCAGTCTTCGTCCTAATGAAGCTGCTTACGACTGGAAGATTTATGTCTTCAACCCGGAAGGAGACATGACTTCTATCGTGACAGCTAAAGAAGGGAGCTATTCCGAGAGCGAAGGTTGGGTTCTGACGGATGCAAAAGAAGAAAAATTACCGATTATTCCAAAGCAATCCAGAGAAGTTTCAAACGAGAAGGTGGAAGTAATTCATACACCGAGACTTGTTTGGGGTAAGCATCTTGACGGGAATATTTTCGGATTACTGATGGTTAAGCCGGAGTACATGTCTCTCCAGGAACTCTATCACTATGTTGAGTATTTGAAGAGCAACGGCCAGACCTATAAGATTTTCGATACTGCATTTTGGTCGAAGATGTTCTATCCCTTGGCCATTCTCGTGATGTTGGTCTTAGCGATGCCCTTCGCTTATCAAAGTGCGCGTGCCGGCGGTATGGCCATCAAGATTTTCTGCGGGATTATGATTGGTATTCTGTATTACGCCTTGAACAATATTTTTGCATTCATGAGCGTATTGCAAAGCGTGCCGTCCTTTATTTCTGCGCTCATGCCGTCGCTGATGATGCTGGTACTTGCGTCGATTGCAATGTGGTGGGTTGAAAGAAGGTCGTAATTCTTCCTCTTAGCTCACATTAAAACCGGTTTGGTGAGTACAGATAGAGGATTAACTTTGGAATAGTCCTGCATTTTTTGGAACAGTTATACGCATAATCAGGCAGGACAAGTTTGTGTGTCTGCCTAAAATCCGAATTAACTGATAACTCTAGGAGAAATAGCCTATGACAAGCAAAGATAATTGCTGCTGCGGATGCGAAGGTTCATTTGTAAATAGTCCGGTTCTTACGCCTGTTATCGGTTCGAAGCGTGTCGAACCTGGAAAGTACAACGGTTCAGCAGCAAAGGTTTATTTCACACGCAAAATTGACGCTGAGCATTTAGTAAAGCTTTACAACCTTGTCAACAGCGAGATCTACGGCAAGGTCGCTATTAAGCTTCACACCGGCGAACGACATGGTCCTAATATCATTCCCAGAGAAATGGTTCAAGTGCTCCAATCGACTATTCCGGAAAGCAGTATTGTAGAGACCAATACACTTTATGACGGTGATCGCGTCACGACTGAGAAGCATCGCGAAACACTCAAGATTAATGGCTGGACGTTTTGCCCGGTGGATATCATGGATGAGGACGGCGACGCAAATCTTCCGGTTAAAGACGGCTTCCATTTGAAGGAAGTCGCCATGGGTAAAAATATCCTCAACTACGATTCGATGCTTGTGTTAACACACTTTAAAGGGCATGCGATGGGCGGCTTCGGCGGCTCCATGAAGAACATTGCCATTGGCTGTGCTTCCGGCAAAGTGGGAAAACGCCAGGTTCACGATGTGATGGGGGAACTGCCGGCTGACTGGAACGACTGGCCCGCTAAAGAACGTTTGATGGAATTGATGGCTGATTCAGCTAAAGCGACAATCGACCACTTCGGTAAACGCATTACCTACATCAATGTTATGCGCAATATGTCGGTGGACTGTGACTGCGCGGGAACGGCTGCTGCTAAACCTACAATCGCTGATATCGGCATTCTTGCTTCTACCGATATCCTTGCTATTGATCAGGCTTGCGTTGACTTGGTTTTCTCACATACCTCCGATAACCATGATCTCGTTGAGAGAATGCAAACCAGACACGGTTTAAGACAACTCACTGCAATGGCGGAAAAGAAAATGGGCAATCCGCAATATGAACTGATTGAAATTCTCTAATCAGTGAATCGTGGTTCTTCGTGAGCCGTAAGTAAGAAAGCTCGGAACTTCCGAGCTTTCTTGATCTCCGTCTCTAGGAACAACTATGATTCTGATTCTTTACTTTTGTTCTGCTAGAAGTTCGAGGACTTTTCTTCCAAGCTCAATGCGCGGCTTAACGGAGGTCATATCGGACCATTCTTTTTCCGGATGGTGAAGATCTCCGCCGACTACTCCCATCGCACATGCTACAGCGGCGCCCGCGCCTGAGAATCGATTTCCGTCAGAAGCTCCTCCGACATCCATCCATTTAGGAGCCGGCTGTCCCAACTCTTTGGCTGCTTTATCAATAACATCTATAACTTTTTGAGATTTATCCGTATGGGCAAGAGCAGAGCTTTTTGCCACATATTTAAGTTCCGATGTTACGTCAGGAGCGAAGCCTCGTTTACAAAGATTCTCGATATCTTCAAGGACCGCATCACGAGTTTGATCATTGAAGAATCGGAAATCAAAGACTACGGTTGCGTCTTCTGCAATTGTGTTCGGAGTAGTACCGCCTTTGACTACATCTGCATTCAGCGTGACGTCTTTGTACTTAGAGGCAATGGCTTTAATTTCGGGAATAGCTATGGCCATAGCTTCAACAGCATTTCTACCGTCTTGCGGATTATTGCCGGCGTGAGCGGGTCTTCCGTGGAAGTTGATAGTGAGGAACATTGAACCTTTTCTTGAGCGGACGAAGCCATTGCCGGGACGGCCCGGTTCGTAGACGAGGGCTATGTCTGTTTTCTTCGCTTGTTCGTCCATGAAGGCACGTGAGGCTGGAGAACCGGATTCTTCACCGGGATTCACAATAACGGCAATCTTGAGTTTTTCTTGAGCTTTTTTAGGAATCTTCTTGCAAATCCACCAGACAGCATTCAATGAGCTCTTATCGTCAGCAACGCCGGCACCGTGAGCAATGTTATCTTTAATCGTTAAAGGATATTTGGAGGCGTTTCCAACTGCCTGAACCGTGTCCGAATGAACGGATAAAACAACGTCATAGTGTGTTTGATCAGACGTATTTGTTGCGACGAGGGCCTTCCCACGGCCTTCACAGTCTCGTGTGGTGACCGTCCAGCCAATTGATTTAAAGCGCTTTGCAAGAATATTTGCTATCTGGTTTGCACCTTCTACATAGCCTGACTTGGAATCAATATCCATCAATTCTTTGAGTTCTTTGATGTATTGATTAATGTCAAAATCATCGGCATGACTAGAGTTTGCAAAGACAGGAACTGTTGGGACGGCAGCTAAAACACAGCCGGAAAGGAATTGTCGACGGCTTGTCATGAAGTTCTCCTTGGAAAGAAGATTGAGGATTGAACTTGATAATTATGGAAGAAAATTTTTAAGAATACGGAAAAAGGCTATGCGAATAAACAAACCTCCTAGGCTTATCACCTAGGAGGCCGGATGCTCGGTTTGAAGCGAGAAACTTAATTAGTGTTCTGCGGTCATCATTTCACGAACCGCTTTCTTGGCAATGTCTTCCATAAATTGCTGATTGTCATCTTTAAGATTGTCCGCAATCGTACGAAGGCAATGATCCAAAATAACGAGTTCGTTGGTTGTCAAGCCTTTAAGGGCTTTATGTTCCATACTCTTTGAATTTGATTTGAGAGATTTTTCGATTTCAAGTCCTTTGTCAGTCAGAGCAACAAACTTACAGCGGTTATCATCCTTACTTGCGACTCTAGTAATAAATCCCTTGAACTCTAATCTCTGCATTAATCCTGTAATTGTCGGGTGAGACAGCATTAAAGCTGATTGAACGCTTTGCTGGGTCACAGGACGACTGCGATTTTTTAAGAGGAACAGCATCACACTAGCTTGAGAAGAAGTGATGTCAAGCTGGCTAAAATCGAGATTCCTGCATCTCTCCATCTGGTTATAGATGTACCGTAGCAGTCTTAAGGTTCCTTTTTCATAATGTTCATTCACAGCTTTCTCCACACGGGTGTCCGTAAAAGAAGACACCGCTTGTCCCTTCATTCATCACTGATTATAGGGAGCCTCCAAAGAACCACGTAAATTTATGACCTAAGACGGGGAGAGGTGAAGTAGGGATAAACCCATATCGAACACCAAAAAGCGGTTGACTTTTGCCGAACGTCTTAGGAATCATGAGCATGAAAACGAAGGAGAGGCTGCTAACCTCTCCCTCGGATCTGACGCTATCGATTTAAGAATTCCTGAAGCGCTTTTGCAGTATGGGTATCCTTCTTAAGAAGTTTTTCGGGAGGGCCGGCAAATACCACTTTTCCTCCTTCAGATCCGCCTTCGGGGCCCAAATCGACTATCCAGTCAGCCTCAGCCATCACATCCAAGTTATGTTCGATAACTACAACGGTGTTGCCGGCTTTGACTAAACGCTGCAGAACTTTAATGAGCTTATCAACGTCGGCCATGTGAAGACCGACCGTCGGTTCATCCAGAACGTAGAAGGTGTGAGGAGCCTTTCGACCTCTCAAGGTGATGTCATCCTTCACTTTGGTAAGTTCGGAAACCAGTTTGATTCTCTGAGCCTCCCCACCGGAAAGGGTCGGAGAAGGCTGACCCAGGGTCAAGTAACCGAGGCCGACATCTTTCATCAGCTTCAAAGGATGAGCGATGGAGGTCTGGCTGGCAAAAAATTCGACAGCTTCATCCACATCCATCTTGAGAACTTCACCGATGTTTTTGCCTTTCCAGGTTACGGCCAGAGTTTCCTCGTTGAATCGCATCGAACCGCAGGTTTCGCATGGAACCTGAACATCCGGAAGGAAGTTCATTTCCACCGTCTTTGAGCCTTGCCCCGCACAGTCAGGACATCTGCCGACAGCAACGTTAAAGGAAAAACGGTTCGGCCCATAGCCTCGCATCTTGGCTTCAGACGACGCTGCAAAAAGCTTTCGAATCTGATCCCAGAAACCAACGTATGTTGCCGGACAAGAACGCGGTGTCTTACCGATTGGCGTTTGGTCAACTTCCAGAACTCTGTCTACAGCTTCATAGCCAAGCAGATCTTGACAGCCGACAAATTTAACTTTCTCTCCCTTAGCCTGTACTGCGGCTTTCAAGTTATGCAGAAGAACTTCACGGGATAAAGTAGATTTTCCGGAACCGGAAACGCCTGTCACGACTGTTAGTCTATTAAGTGGGAACTTGACGGAATCAACCTTCAGGTTGTTTCTGTAAGCGCCTTTGACTTCAACAAAAGGATCGGTAGATTTCGTCTTCAGTAAAGCTTTGCCTTTATGCTGAAGAGGATTCTTCAAATACTGACCGGTTAAAGACTTATCGGCATTGGCAATAAGATCATCAATCGTGCCGTTGACGATAAGCTGACCGCCGCGTGCACCTGCTCCCGGACCGATGTCGATGACATGATCCGCTTTGCGGATAGTATCTTCGTCATGCTCTACCACTAACAGAGAGTTGCCCTTATCTGCAAGTTTTTCCAAGGCGGATAAGAGAATCTTGTTGTCTCTCGGATGAAGACCGATGGTCGGTTCATCCAAAACGTAGCAGACGCCCTGAAGGTTGGTACCCAGTTGGGAGGCCAAACGAATACGCTGGGCTTCGCCGCCGGATAAAGTCGGTGCAGAACGATTAAGCGAGAGATAGGACAAGCCGACCTCTTTCAAGAAGGCAAGACGAGATAAGATTTCAGCAATAGCATCTTTTGCAATCGCATTTTCTCGTTCATCTTCCTTGACGGCATCCGCCAACATAGTGAAGTAGTCTTCAGCTTCTTCAACCGTCATGTTAGAGATGTCTGCAATGCTCTTTTCGTAGAATAAAACGTTTCTGGCAACTTCATTCAATCGTGTACCCGAGCATTCCGTACAGTTATTGGAAAGTTTTAAAGTTTCCGTATCTTCTTCATCAATGTTTTCTCTGGCCAGAGCATCTTGGAAGACGCCCAAGCCGTAACCTTGGCAGGACGGACACCAGCCAATCGCCGAGTTATACGAGAACAAACGAGGGTCAAGCTGCGGGAAGCTGGTCTCACATACGGGGCACGCGCGAATAGCTGAGAACGTTTCAACTTTGCCTCCGCATCTGACCTGGAGGACACCCTTTCCTAGCTCTAAGGCAGATTGAATGACATGATCCAGTTCTCTTTCTCTGTCCTTGCTGATGACAGTCTCGGAAACAACAAGATCAATGTTGTGTTCTTTGAATCTGTCCAACGTACGGAACGGATAAGTTCCTACGATTTGTTCGTCGACAACAAGACGTTCAAAGCCTTTGTTATGGGCTTTTTCGAAGACTTCTCTGTACGAACCTTTACGGTTCTTAATAAGAGGAGCGGTAATCACCACGGACTTGCCGGAGAAACCGGAGATAACCTTTTCAATAATGGCATCTTTTGTTTGCGGGCGAACCGGAACATGACAGGTCGGACAGTATTGGGTTCCGAGCTTGAGATAAATCAAGCGGAGGAAATGGTAAATCTCGGTCAAAGTAGCGACAGTGGACTTTTGGCCGCCGCGGGAGGTTCTCTGTTCGATAGCGACGGTCGGAGGTATACCGTAAATTGCATCCACATCGGGCCGACTTGCCGGTGCAACCATAGAACGTGCGAATGCGTTTAAAGAGTCCAAATATCTTCTTTGGCCTTCATTGAAAACCAAATCAAAGGCGAGGGTAGACTTGCCGGAGCCGGAAACACCGGTAACCACCGTGAATTTATTTCTCGGAATCGTTAGAGAAAGATTCTTCAAATTGTGCTCGCGAGCGTTAACGATAGAAATCGCATCTTTCGGATATTGTTCTCCAATCTCTGTTTCTTCTGCCGGAACATTCACAAAGTATGCGGTCGGATCTTTCTCAATAAGAGCCTGACGGTAGGAAGCCAATGCCTTTCCTGTCGGAGTTTCTTTAATAACGAAATGATCCGGAGTACCGGCAAATAATTCTTCGCCGCCTTTTTCTCCGCCTTCAGGTCCAAGTTCGATAATCCAGTCGGAACCGTCGATAACGTCAAGGTTGTGCTCGACGACCAGAACGGAGTGACCGTTGTCAACCAACTCGCGAAGAGAACTCATAAGCTTGGCGGTATCGTCGAAGTGAAGACCCGTTGTAGGCTCATCAAAGACAAACATCTTGTGCTTCTTGGAGCCGGCTTCATTAGCTGCTTCAATAAGATATTTCGCCAGTTTCAGACGCTGGGCTTCTCCGCCGGATAAGGTCGGCACGGGTTGGCCGAGTTTCAAATAGTTGAGACCTACCTTAACTAAAGGAGTTAAGGCATTGACGATATTTTTATTTTCCGAGAAGTAGTACAGAGCTTCCTGAACCGTGAGGTCAAGAACGTCAGCGATGTTCAAGCTTTTGCCCATACGGGTGATGTGCACATCAAGCGTGGAAGGGCGATAGCGCTTACCGTCACAGTCCGGGCATTTGATGTATACATCAGACAAGAATTGCATTTCTTCATGTTGGAAGCCGCTTCCTTCGCAGGTCGGACAGCGCCCGTGACCGGAGTTAAAACTGAAGGTACCTGCCGTATAGTTTCTCTTCTGAGACAGTGGTGCGGCTGCAAAGAGGGCGCGGATGTAGTCAAATGCTCCGACGAATAGCGCAGGATTGCTTCGTGTCGTTTTGCCGATCGGAGTTTGATCGACAAAGATGACATCGTCGATTTTATCGGCGCCGAGCAAAGATTCAAATTTCCCAGGAGCTTCGGTGGTTTGGCCTTTTTCTTGTCGAAGTGCAGGAACCAAAATATCTTGCACCAACGTGGATTTGCCTGATCCGGAGACACCGGCAACGCAAACCAGATGGCCCAAAGGAATACGGATATCGATATTTTTCAGGTTATGCTCTTTGGCTCCTAAGAGAACTAAAGCGTCGCCGACAACATTAACTTTTTTGCGCTTTCTCTTATTGATGCGCAAAGCACCGCTTAAATACTTGCCGGTTAAGGTTTTAGCCTTCTTAATTTCCTGAGGAGTACCGTCAAAAACAATTCTTCCTCCGTCAGCACCAGGTCCGGGCCCCATGTCGATGATTCTGTCGGCAGCTAGCATGACTTGAGGATCGTGTTCGACAACCACCAAGGTATTGCCGGCTTTTCTGAGCTTGCGCATGACGGAATTGACGCGGTCCATGTCTTGGGGATGAAGACCGATGGACGGCTCATCCAGCACAAACAAGGTGTTGACCAAAGAAGTGCCGAGTGCGGTAGTCAAATTAATTCTTTGGACTTCCCCTCCGGACAAAGTACGGCTTTGGCGATCTAAAGTTAAGTAGCCTAAGCCGACTTCTACTAAGTAAGAGAAGCGGGTACGGATTTCTTTAAGAAGCTGGTCGCAGGTTTTTTCCAGTTCAGGTGACAGGCGCAGTTCATCAAAGAAGACTTTAAGTCTTTCAATCGGCAAGAGCATGATGTCCTGCAAGTTCAGACCCGGAAGGTTCTGAAGAATTTTGTCGTTGAAGGATGAGCCGACGGGACGGAATCTTTGATAGGTTTGACCAGACCCTCCCAGTACCTTATCTGCAAGTTCTTTAGAACCGATTCTCCAAAGCTGAGAGGCGGATTTCAGACGGGAGCCTCGACATGTCGGGCATTCGGAATATCCTCTGTAGCGGGACAGAAGCACGCGCACGTGCATCTTGTAGGCTTTGGTTTCAAGCCAGTCAAAGAAGTTTTTTACGCCGTACCATTTCTTGCAGCGGAAAGAAGTCCACTTCGGATCGCCTTCAAGGACGAACTTTTGCTCTTTTTGTGAAAGCTCTCTGAAGGGCTTGTTGATATCGATGCCTTCGAGTTTTGCATATTCGAGCAATTCTTTTTGACAATCTTCGAAGGAGGCCGTTGTCCAAGGCTTGATAGCTCCGTCTTTCAGACTTTTCGTGGTATCAGGCACAACGAGGTTGAAATCAACACCGATGACGCGGCCGAAGCCCTTACATGTTTCGCAGGCGCCTAACGGGGAATTGAAACTGAAAGTGGATGCATGAGGTTTAGAGTAAGTAATACCGCATTCGGCGCAGGAGAATTGACTGGAAAATTTCCATTGAGCCAGTTTTTCACCTTCCGGTGTTTCCGCTCTAATGTGCATGTGGCCTTTGCCGGTTTGCAGGGCATTTTCGATTGCTTCCATTATGCGGGACTTGTCGGAAGAGCTCTTGAAGCGGCCGGCGACAACTTCTACAACTGCGGGCCCTTTAGTCACATTTTTTAAAGGAGCGGCACGAGTGTAGCCCTGTGCGCTTAAACCGGCGAGAACGTCTTCCACCGGATAATCTTTGGGGACATCAACGGTAAAGCAAACATAAAGACGAGTGTTTTCCGGCAAGGATGCACAGTTTTCGATTAAAGAAGCATAGATATGTTCGGGACTGTCCTCTTTGACTTCTTTGCCGCATTTTTCGCAGTAAAGCACGGCAGCTTGAGCAAAGAGCATTTTCAAATGATCATTGATCTCGGTCATTGTCCCGACAGTAGAACGGGAGGTCCTAACCGGATTTGTCTGATCGATAGCAATAGCCGGAGGCACACCCTCAATCTTATCGACTTGAGGACGGTCCATTCTGTCCATAAATTGGCGGACATAAGGGCTGAAAGTTTCGACATATCTTCTTTGGCCTTCCGCATAAAGCGTATCGAACACCAAAGAGGATTTTCCTGAGCCGGAAACTCCTGTGACAACGGTGAATTTGTTGTACTCGAAATTAACATCGATGTTTTTTAAATTATTTTGTTTTGCACCGATAACGCTAATTCCGCTTGTTTTTGGTTGTGTCTGCATATCGAAATTAATTTTGTGTTCCATATAGTTATTTCCAGACCTCAAAAATGAAGATGGAAAATTTGGCCACGTTAATATATAACAAAACCGGATTGGAGAGGATCAGTACTGTTAGAAACTGTTTGATTTTGAAAGAGAATGAAATTAAGAGGGGAGGCTGCAAGGTCATCAGCAGGCGTAAAAAAAAAACCGCCTTTCGGCGGTCTTTTGAAGCGGCTAATTAGTTGCCTCTTCTCTTAGCAGCGTTATCTTTAACTTGGCGGGTCAAAGAATCGAATGCTTGACGAACAGCGGCGTGTGCGTCTTCGTTCTTTGTGTTCATGATGAATTCATGTCCCGGGGCGTTGAGGCAAACGCGAACGCTGCACTCACGGCCTTGGTTTTGATGTTTGCCTTCGCTTTCTACTGCAACGCGGCAGCTGATGAGGTCGGCATCAAATTTGTGAAGTCCTTCCACTTCTTTAGAAATTAATGCTTCGAGAGCTTCCGAGCGGTCGATACCATGAAAACTAATTTGTACCGGAAGTTTCATACATGCTCCTTTTTTTGTTGTTGTATGTGACTCTATTGTTTCACAAATTACGAAAAATTGTTAGGCCTTGTGCTTTTTGCAGTTAAGCGGGAAAATATACCTTTGTGTATGTTCACTTACAAGCCACACTCAGAACTTCCAGCTACAGCAGAGGTATCTTCCGAGATGTATTTCCAGCTTGTTTTTTCTTGATTTTTTTTCACTCCATAGAAAAAATCAAGATTCCGCACTCTTCTTCACCACTTGATTATTAATTTCCACCTAAAATAGAGAGTCGTTTTGAGAACTCAATAATTTCCAAATTTTGTCCGGAGTGGGAATGGAAAAAGTATTTAAATCCGGTTTGATTAGAAACCGCAATTTAGAGCAGCTAAACCAAGAAACGGTCTGGGATGTCGTTATCATCGGCGGCGGTTCGACCGGTTCTGCCATTGCTTTGGATTCCGTATCACGAGGATTTAAAACGCTGCTGGTGAATTCGGGAGACTTTTCTTCCGGAAGTTCCGGCTCTTCTACAAAGCTCATCATGACCGGACCGTCCTGCTTGAAAGGACTCAAGGAGTGGAAACAGCTCAGAGAAGATTTGGAAGAAAGAAAGTATCTTTTGGCGAATGCTCCGCATCTGGTTAAAGAAAGGAATTTCGTCATTCCCTGCTATAAAGGTTCCATACTGGCTTTTTACTATTTTTCTTTGCTTGCCGGCGTTGCTGCGGGTTACGGCGGGTACGGAATGGGGCGCCCCCTTTATCTGAGGCCTGAAGAAGTTATCAGAAAATTGCCGGACGTCAAAGCAAAAGAACTAGTCGGAGGCGTTCAATTCAAGGCTGTTCAATTTGATGACGCAAGATTGAATATTGCTCTGATCAAGACAGCAGCGAAACAAGGCGCAGTTTGTCTGAACTATGTTTCTGCAAAAGGGCTTGAAAGAGATGCGGACGGCAGAATTCAGTCGGTTTCATTAGAAGACCAGCTTACCGGTCAATCTTTCCAGGCGAAGTGCAAAATGATTTTTAATGCTGCGGGAGAAGGTGCCGATGCCGTTCGCCAAATGGCCTATGCCGAGGCAACTCCGTTGACTGAAGTGAAGAAATTTATCTGCATGGTCATGGAAGCCCGACATTTTGAAGGCGAGTACGGCATGCTTACTCCAAAGGCTAAAGGCGAGCAGCGCCTTTTCTGCACCCCATGGAACCGGATGGCAGAGGTTGGAGTTGTTGAAGAGAAAGAAGGCGAGGACAGCGGAACTGCCGTTACTCGTCTTATAGAAAAAATTAAGCCATTTTTAGAATTTTCCATTGACAGCAACAATGTCACGGCTTCTTTTTCTCATACCGTTGTGACTCCAAAGAAGGATTTCGGCCGAGGACATGAAGGATGCAATAGTCTGATCCTGACAGAGTTTGAAAATATGGTGACTATTGTCGGAGGCGGCTGGAAGAACTACCGTCAAAGAGCGGAAAAAGCTATGACGGCAGCCATTGACGCCGGTCTGGTCTATAAAAAACCGTGCTCGACAATGTTTATGTCCATCGCCAGAAACCATCACTTTGATCCGGAGGGACTGGATAAAGGGCTGGCAGACGGAAAAGACGTTACAGCTCAAGTAGTCGAATATGCTCAATATTGCTTAGAGCATGAATTCGCCTCCTGTGCCGATGACGTTCTCTTCAGACGCCTGAGAATCGGGCAAATGAGCGCTGCAGTTACTGAGAAGCTCAGACCGGAAGTGGAGAAAGTTTTCGCATAACCACTGAAAATCAATTGGTTATAAATTGTTTTTAAAGTAAAAAGAATTTATCTGCACACCGCCTCTTAAGGAAAGCTTCCGGAGGCGGTGTTAGCATTCTTGAGCTTGCTAAAAACTTTTTCCTATCTTCATGAAGATGTTCTTTCGTTTTTTTCTTTTGTTCTCTGTGCTCGCCATGACAGGATGTGCTTGGCATGGCGCGATGGATAAGAATTTTTACGCCCCGGCATCTGACAAAACGGCCTTTAATGCTGTAATCGGCGTGATGCCTAATCCTATTAACCCTCCGCAAAGCGTTAACTACAACGGCGGCAAGATTGATATCGATCTGGAGAACATCGGCTACGCGGTGACAGCCTCGTTAGATACGGTTTTTAAGAAAGCTAAATTGATTGACAGCTACAGTCAGTGTCCGGAATGCCAAGGATTTGTTCTCTATCAGGCAGGTTTCACCGTGAGGGAGGGACAGGCTAAGAAAGCAAGGATGACTTCCGGCATGGACTTGGAATTCTTAAATAAGGATAGGCAATATCTCACTACCATAAAAGTAAATGATGAAGGAGAAGTTGGCTCGTCTTCCGGCCTCTTCTCCGGTTTACTGTCTCAAGAGCAGGATGGAAAAGAGGTTTTAGCGGCCATCCAAAACTCAACGGCGAAGATGCTGAAAGAAGGAGAGGGACGGATTCGTCAAAACCAAGTAATTGCCGACTACTTCTCTCCACAAGTCACACCGGTTGCCCAGCCGACCACAGAAGCAGCTTCGTCAGATCAGTCTAAGGCAGAAAAAGGCGTTAATTTTCAGAATTATTTAAATTCCACGGTCGTTATCCGCTCAGGAAGAGGCTTCGGCTCAGGCTTCTTTATTCATCCGACGCTGATAGTTTCCAACTACCATGTGGTTGGAAATAGTCCCAGAGTTCAGATCAAACTTAGAAACGGAAAGGTGTTTATGGGAAATGTGGTTTCTCTCGATTCTCAGAACGATTTGGCGCTGATTCAAGTTCCTTATCAATCTAAGTCCTTTCTCGACTTTGATGTGCAGCCGACCATTGGAGGAGAAGTTTTTACCGTGGGTGCTCCACAAGGATTTGAATGGACGATTTCCCGGGGCATAGTCAGCGGACTACGAAATCTGGACGGCATTAGAGTGGTGCAAACTGATGCATCGATTAGCCCGGGCAACAGCGGCGGTCCATTAATTTCTTTGAAGACCGGAAAGGTATTAGGCGTCAATACAATGGTATGGGCCGAGGAGCGCTCGCAGAATATTAATTTTGCCGTCTCTTCCTCTGTCGTTCAGAATTTCTTGATTGAAACTTTTAAGCGCTACGGACTTTCTCCGTCCGAACTGAACAAGTAAATTCCGACAAAATAAGAAAGAGGCACCGTAAAAACGGTGCCTTCGGTTTAGAGGTGAGAGGACTGCAGGTTAATCTTTCCAACCATAGAATTCTTTAAGTACGTTCCAAGCTACTTGCTGAAGGTATTTCGCATCAGCAGGCTTCAGAGGCTTTTCGCATTCGCCTAAGAATTTGAAGCCTTCCGGAGACTTCTTAAAGAGTAATCCGTAAATCATGGCACCGTAGAGGTATGAACCGGCAGCGGTCGGGTGGCTCTTATCTTTTTGATGGAGGATTAAATCAGGTCTTTTCTTCAAGCTTTCTGCAAAGGCAAGACCGACTGGCAAGACGATGGCGTCATTGGCATTGGCTGCTTCAATAGTGGAATTCGCTAACTGACGCGTCTGTTCCGGTTTGTCCTGACGTGCCCACGTCATTACCACAATCGGTGTTGATCCGTGTTCGCGGACGGTTTCGATATGCTGTTTCAAGTATTTCTTGAAGTTCGGAACAAGCTTCGGATTGATTGGCTCAGTAGAAAGTGCCTGAAGCAGGACAACATCAAACATCGGAGGTGTTTTGCCGTCTTTGCTCTCTTTTACGTAGGGATCCCCTTCATGAGGAGTTAGGTATTCCTGAACATTATGGAAGGAGAGTTTTCCTGAAGAAATTGTTTGTAGGCGAGCTTTCCATGGAGTCTTGCTTTCTTTTGCAAACCCTCTTACGTAACCGTGCACGCCGCAGTTGTAGAAGCTGTAGGAGTTCCCAACGTATAAGGCTGTAGATGGCTGATGGTTTTGAATATCGGTTACTTTCGGAGCTACGTCAGTTTCAAGGGCGTTCACTGCTCCGGTAAAGGCAAAGGCTGAAACTACCGTCCATATAATCTTTCTCATCACATTCTCCAAGCTGATCATTCATGACTTTCAAGATTGTGGCGCTTTTTATCGGTTTTCTCCATGCGGTATGCGAAAGTTGGGTTTGCAGAAACAGCAAAAGAGCGGTTAAGAGAAATTAATTTTTGCAAATCGAGAAGTTGAAAACCTCTTGATTTTTAAGATATAATCTGCGGTCTCTCTGTTGGAGCGTTGTCCTTTCGTCATCGCTCGTTCCGTTGTACTTAAAGTGATCAATGAGGATAACTCATTGATTGTAATGAATTAATTTAGATGAATAATCATCCTGCTTATAGGTGAAACGTAATGAAAACCTTCTCGGCTAAGCCGCTTGAAGTGAAGCGTGAATGGTATGTTGTGAATGCAACTAATAAGGTTGTAGGCCGCCTTGCCGCCGAAATCGCTCTCAGACTCCGTGGCAAAAACAAGCCCATTTATACCCCGCACGTTGATACAGGCGACTACATCGTTGTTATCAACGCTGACAAGTTGGTAATGACAGGCAACAAACCTGAAGATAAGAAATATTTCCGTCACTCCGGATACCCAGGCGGCATCTACGAAACAACTTTCCGTAAGATGCAAGAAAAGCATCCGGGCCGTGCTTTGGAAATCGCTGTTAAAGGCATGCTTCCAAAAGGACCACTCGGATATGCAATGTTCAAGAAGCTCTTCGTTTATGAAGGCAACGAACATCCACATTCCGCCCAGCAACCTAAACAGCTCGAGATCTAAAGATGATTGGTATTTACAACTATGGTACAGGACGCCGTAAAAGCTCCGTAGCCCGCGTTTTCATGAAGCGTGGTACTGGCCTTATCATCATCAACGGCCGTCCGCTTGATGAATACATTCCTCGCGAAACAGGCCGTATGGTCATTCGTCAGCCGTTAGTTTTGACTAACAATGTTGAAACATTCGATATTAAAGTCAACGTTCACGGCGGCGGTGAGTCCGGTCAGGCCGGCGCTATTCGTCACGGCATCACACGCGCTCTCATCGACTATGATGAAGCATTGAAGTCCGTCTTGTCTCAGGCTGGTCTCGTTACACGTGACGCCCGCGAAGTCGAACGTAAGAAAGTCGGTTTGCGTAAAGCACGTCGTCGTAAACAGTTCTCCAAGCGTTAATTTCAACGCATCGGAACTTACAGTTACGATTCAAATATGGTCTGCACTTGCTGCGGACCAAAGCAAAAGGGAGCGCAGGCTCCCTTTTGCTTTGGGCGGTTATTCCCGCTCTTTTTTCTGAGCTTGTGCCCAGCACTTAACAGCTTATTTTCCTCGTATAAAAATCACAAAAACCTGTTTTCTCATGCCTTCGGCAGGAGCTCTTTTTTCTCCGTTCCACTCTATCTTCTCAAATTCCAAAATTCAGAACACAGGAAGTGGAGAGAAGAAAGGTGTAAAAAGTGTTTCAAAAAATTATTTAGTGCGAAAACAAATTCTCCACTTTTTACGGCGGGGGAAGTGGCGCTTTATACGTTGATTATCATTCAGTTAGTGTCACACTAGGAAAAGTGTCAACTTGGTCGAATGCCAACCCAAGACTTGTAATCTACTACGTAGAAATACTTAAAATAAGCATTCTGTTTCTGAATGAATGTTCATTCAGAAAATTGTAAACTCACACCTATTCTTGATAGTTAGACTGAGGGCGAAATGCTTTTTCTTAAGCAGTTAACAAAAACAAAGACTCTTATTGCAATTTTGGCACTGATCTCTTTGAGTGCATGTTCTGATAAAGCTCAGGGACCTGCTGCCGGCGGACAAACAAGAAAGCCGCAAGTTTCTGTGATTGATATTGAACCGACCTCACAGGTTATGATTACAACCCTGCAGGGCCGTACCGCACCTTATATGGTGGCAGAGGTAAGACCCCAAGTCGGCGGAATTCTTCAGAAACGCCTCTTTGATGAAGGTGCAGAGGTGAAAGAAGGGCAGCCTCTTTACCAAATCGATCCGGCAGTTTATGAGGCACAAGTTGCCAGCGCTAAGGCCGAGCTTGCCAGAGCAGAATCCGTCTTATATCAAAGTCAGCTGACCGCAAAACGTTATGCTCAGCTCGTTAAGACGGAAGCTGTCAGCAAGCAGCAAAACGACGATGCACAAGCTGCAGTAAAACAAGCACAAGCTGCTGTTCAGGCTGCTAAAGCTCAGCTGAAAACGGCTCAAATCAACTTAGATTACACAACCATTCGTTCTCCGATTGACGGAAAGGCCGGCCGCTCTTTAGTGACTCCCGGTGCTTTGCTTTCCGGATATCAGGCCAACAACATGGTAGTGGTTCAGACATTGGACCCAATCTATGTTGACGTCAATCAGGCCAGCGGCGATTTGTTAAAACTCAAGAAAGAACTCGCCGAAGGAAAAATCAAAGCTACTAAGGGCGAAATTCCGATCCAGCTTATTCTCGAAGACGGTACAAAGTACAGTCTTCCGGGCTCTTTGACATTGTCTGAAGTTTCCGTGGATCAAGGAACGGGAACATTGACATTAAGAGCAGAATTCCCGAATCCGGACGGATTGCTTCTCCCCGGAATGTTTGTAAGGGCAGAGCTTCCGCAAGGTGTGCGCGAGAATGCAATTCTGGTTCCTCAGAAAGCCGTTCTGCGTAGAACAGACGGTGCGCCTTATGTATTAGTTGTTGAGAACGGCGTAGTTGCACAAAAGGTTATCGATACAACTGAAACAGCAGGTTCCAACTGGGTTGTCGAAAGCGGATTAAAACCGGGTGACAAAGTCATTATCGAAGGATTCCAAAGAATCCGTCCGGGGGTACCCGTCGATATCGTTCCTCCGCTCTCTCAAAAAACCGCTTCTTCTAAGTAAAAGCAGAGGGTTCTGATGGCAAAGTTTTTTATTAATAGGCCAATTTTTGCTTGGGTGATCGCTATTGTGATCATGCTTGCAGGCGCCTTGTCCATTCTTAATCTTCCAATTTCTCAATATCCGCAGATTGCTCCTCCGCAGGTTAATATCTCTGCCACTTATCCGGGTGCGTCTGCTAAGACAATTGAAGATACCGTCGTTCAGATTATTGAACAGAAGATGACCGGCTTAGACGGTTATCTTTACATGAGCTCGACCAGTGAATCCAGCGGACGTATTTCCATTACGCTGACATTTGAAGCCGGCACAGATCCGGATATGGCTCAAGTTCAGGTTCAAAACCGTTTATCCCAAGCCCAGTCTTCTCTCCCTGAAGTTGTTCAAAGACTCGGCGTGACGGTTATGAAGACAACCGCCAGCTTCTTGAAAGTGGTTGCTCTGACTTCCAAATCCGGAAAAATCAACGAGGCTGAACTCGGTGACTATCTGGTTTCTAACGTTCAGGAACCTCTTAGCCGTGTTGAGGGTGTCGGCGAAGTACAGATCTTCGGTTCTGCTTTTGCGATGCGTATTTGGCTGAATCCGGAAAAACTTCACCAGTATGGATTGACTCCGGCCGAAGTTAAGGCAGCTATTCAGTCCCAAAACGTTCAGGTATCTTCAGGTCAGGTTGGCGGTCTGCCTGCAGTTAAAGGT
This sequence comes from uncultured Sutterella sp., assembly GCA_900542195.1. Classification (GTDB taxonomy): domain Bacteria; phylum Pseudomonadota; class Gammaproteobacteria; order Burkholderiales; family Burkholderiaceae_F; genus Turicimonas. Next base: position 26,377 of record UQNA01000021.1, read on the forward strand.
ACCGAACTCAACGCTACGATTACCTCCAGTTCTTTGCTTGAAACCATTCAGGACTTCGAAGGAATTTTCTTAAAGACCACTGACTCCGGTGCCCAGGTATACCTAAAGGACGTAGCAAGAATTGAGAAAGGACCGGAAAACTATATGGCTACGGGTTTCTATAACGGCAAACCCGCTGCGGCCATGGCTATTAAACTAGCTTCCGGTTCCAATGCCTTATTGACTTCTGATTTAGTCAACAAGAAGATGGACGAACTTTCACAGTACTTCCCGGAAGACTATGAGTATGTTATTCCTTTCGATACAACACCGTTCGTTAAGATTTCCATCCAGGGCGTAGTCCAGACATTAATGGAAGCTATTGTTTTGGTGGTATTGGTCATGTACCTCTTCCTCCAGAACTTACGCGCCACTTTAATTCCTACAATTGCCGTGCCGGTTGTGGTTTTGGGTACATTCGGCATTCTCGGTGTCCTCGGCTACTCCATCAACATGCTGACAATGTTTGCCATGGTTTTGGCTATCGGCTTGCTCGTTGACGATGCGATTGTGGTGGTTGAAAACGTAGAACGCGTGATGCACGAAGAAAAGCTTTCGCCGCATGATGCAACCGAGAAGTCTATGGGACAGATCACCGGCGCTTTGGTCGGTATCGCTATGGTGCTTTCCGCCGTATTTATTCCGATGGCGTTCTTCGGCGGTTCTACAGGTGTAATTTACCGTCAGTTCTCCGTCACTATCGTGGCAGCTATGGGCTTGTCCGTCTTGGTTGCTTTAACCTTGACTCCGGCATTGTGCGCAACCATTCTTAAACCGGTTCACAAAGAAAAAGCCCAACGAGGTTTCTTCGGTTGGTTTAACCGAATGTTCAACAAAGGTGCCGACGGGGCTACTAAAGCTGTTGATTACATGACTCCGAGATGGGCCAGATTCATGGTTATCTACGGCCTTTTGATTGCGGTGATGGTATTCGGATTTACCAAGGTTCCGACCGCTTTCATGCCGGATGAAGACCAAGGTTCCCTGATGGTTCAGGTAACACTGCCGGCCGGAGCGACCCAAGAGACCACCCTTCCTGTGATTCAAAGAATGCAGGAATACTTCATGAAAACTGAAAAGGACAATGTACAGAGTGTCATGGCCGTTACAGGTTTCAGTCTGTCCGGGACGGGTCAAAACACCGCTATGGCTTTCGTGAAGCTCAAAGATTGGAAAGAAAGACCCAATCTTGACCAAAAGGCACAAAACATTGCGATGAGAGCCAACAGAGTCCTCATGAGCTGGAAAGACGCCATGGTATTCGGCTTCGCTCTCCCGCCGGTTCCTGAACTTGGTATGGCTGACGGTTTTGACGTATTCCTCCAGGATTTGGCAGGCGCCGGACATGAAAAACTGACCGAAGCCAGAAACCAACTCTTGGCGGCAGCTCGTCAAAGTCCGGTCCTCTATAACGTTCGTCCAAACGGCCAAGAAGACATGCCTCAGCTTAAAGTCGACATTGACTTTAAGAAAGCAGCTGCCCTCGGTGTTTCAGTTGAAGCTATTAATGATGCTTTGTCTACCGCATGGGGTTCTTCCTACGTTAATGACTTCTACGATAAAGGCAGAATTAAGAAAGTTTACGTGCAGGGTGATGCACCTTTCCGCCAACTTCCTGAAGACATTAACCGCTGGTACGTTAAGAATAACAAGGGAGAAATGGTGCCTTTTTCATCTTTTGTCAGCACCAGCTGGAAATACGGTTCTCCGCGTTTGGAACGTTTTAATGGTTTAGGTGCCGTCAATATTCAGGGTTCTCCGGCTCCGGGCTATACAACCGGTCAGGCTATGGAAGAAATCGAAAGAATTGTCCAGACTCTTCCATACGGTTACGGTATTGCATGGAACGGTATTTCTTATCAAGAAAAAGCCGCTGACACTCAGACAGGCGCTCTTTATGCCTTGTCCGTTTTGATCGTGTTCCTGTGCTTGGCCGCTCTTTATGAAAGTTGGTCAATTCCGGTTGCCGTGATTATGGTTGTTCCTCTCGGCGTTATCGGTGCGTTGGGACTTACCGGTGCTTTCGGCATGCATAACGACATTTACTTCAAAGTTGGTCTTTTAACAACGATCGGTCTTGTCAGTAAGAATGCCATTCTTATTGTGGAATTTGCTAAAGCATTGCATGAGCAAGGCGAAGATATTCTGCATGCTGCCAGTGAAGCCGTCCGTTTAAGAATTCGTCCGATTTTGATGACCTCTCTTGCCTTCGGGTTGGGTGTTCTTCCTTTGGCTAAAGCTACCGGCGCCGGTTCCGGTGCGCAGAATGCCATCGGCGTCGGCGTTTTAGGAGGTATGGTCACCGGTACTTTCCTGTGTATCTTCTTTGTTCCGATGTTCTACGTTCTTATTGTTAAGATCTTCGGTGACAAGAAAAAGAAACATAGCGCTCCTGCGCAGCAACCCTCAACTCAGGCCTCCCATTCAGAGGAGAAGTAGAAGATGAATTTTTTAAAGTTAACTCCATTAGTCATTTCCGTGTTGATTGCGACCGGATGCACGATGGCTCCGGTCTACGAAAGACCGGAATCTCCGGTAGCTCCTACCTTTCCCCAAGGGGCTGCCTATGAGGATTTAGCCTTCAGTACTGCTCCGCTGCCCACATGGGATACCTTCTTTACGAATACAAAGCTTAGAGAGGTTATCAACACGGCGCTGACAAACAACAGAGATCTGCGTATTGCCATTCTCAACGTTGAGAAAGCCAGAGCTGCGTACGGCATTCAGCGTGCGAACCTGATGCCGAATGCGGGCGCTGACTTCAGTCCAACCGGCTCTCATACTCCGGACACAATGGCGCCCACAGGGCATGGTTATACCTCTCACACCTACCGTGCAACCCTTGCTTCAACTTCTTGGGAAATTGATTTGTTCGGCCGTGTCAGAAGTCTGACAGAAGCGGCTTTGCAGAACTACTTGGCAACGGAAGAAGCTCAATACGGCACTCAAAATTCCTTGATTGCAGAAGTGGCGAATGCTTGGATTAATGTCGGAGCACAAAAAGAACTGCTTCGCCTCCAGGAAATTACGCTTAAGAGCCAACAGAACAGCTTCAAGCTCATTTCTGACAGCTATCGCCTCGGAGCGCGTTCTCTGCTTGACGTAGAACAGGCAAGAACCACAGTCGAAACTGCTCGCGCTGCAGTTGTTCAGTATCAAAGATCTTTGGCTCAGGCCAGAAACAATCTTGAATTGCTTGTAGGAAGCAAAGTTCCGGAATCTCTTGAACCGGAAAAGCTGGAGGATCCGAGCACTTACGGCGCCATTGCTCCGAAGGGTTTATCAAGTGAAGTGCTACTTAACAGACCGGATATTCGTGCTGCAGAAAACAGCTTAAAAGCCGCGAATGCCAACATCGGCGCTGCCAGAGCCAACTTCTTCCCGCGTATTACTCTGACAGCCGGAGTCGGTACCGGGTCTCAGCATCTGAATGACTTGTTCAGCGGCGGATCCGGCTTATGGAGTTTTGCTCCCGGTATTACTCTTCCGATCTTTACCGGCGGAGCCAATATTTCTCAGTTAAGACAAGCCGAAGCCGAGCAGAAAGCTAAGGTGGCTCAGTATGAAAAAACTATTCAGAGCGCCTTTGCCGAAGTTGCCAATACGTTGGCTGCTGAAGGAACAATGACTCGTCAATGTTCCGCTCTGCGGGCCTTAGTCGATGCCACTCAGAGAGCATATAACTTGTCTTATAGCCGTTATAAGAACGGACTGGACGGCTTCCTGACAGTTTTAGAGAGCCAAAGACAAATGGTTGCGGCCCAAACTAACTACATTGTGGCCGAGCAGAACCGTCTTTCTTCTAACGTGACTTTGTACAAAGTACTCGGAGGCGGGAGCATAAAATCAACCTCTGCCGAGCCTGCGGCTTCTCAGACGTTAGCTTCCACTCAAGGTGCAGTCGTGACGGAGAAGGTCGAATGACAACTCACCGTTATCCGCGCCGAATGGAAATCAAGCGGCACCGACTGCTGGAGGCCGCTCAAGAGATTTTCTTGGAGAAGGGCTTCCATGCGGCCAGCATGAGCGATATTGCGAAGAAAGCTGAGGTCAGTCCTCCGCACATTTATAACTTTTATAAAAACAAAGCTGATTTGGCTATGGCCGTGCAGGAGAGAATGAACCAAGAGATCTTCGATACGCTTAAAAACAGCATGTTCGAAGAATGTTCAATTGATAAAGACGAGTGCTTAGACAATCTCTTGAAACCGGAAAGAGCAGCTCTGATGCTGACTTTAATTACGGAAGCTACCCGAGATGCCAAGCTGATGGAGCATTTCCAGAAGCATCAGAAGAAGTTCAGAGAGCTTCTTTATGAGTACTACCATGTTGATCCGAATGACGAAGAACATAAAGTACGCTTAGAACTATTGAACGCTCTGTATGCAGGTTTGGCGGTTCGTTCTTTGTTTTCTCCATACGAGAACAAAGAGCTGCTTAAGGAACTCTTGGGCAAAGCTGACAGTTTTCTTGCACGCAAGCATCCGGTCGATCACATGAAAGATATTGAAGTTCCGACAAAGAAATAGAAGAGGTTTTCAATAAGGAAGAGGCGGATTAACCGCCTCTTGTTCTTGGTGCTATCTAAGCCAATCGCGTCTTGCTCTTACCGCCTTAGCAAGTTTATCTATTGCCTTGACTGTATCCTCCCAACCAATACATCCGTCGGTAATGGATTGACCGTAGGTGAGGTTAGGATTGCCTTCTAAGGGCTGATTGCCTTCTACAAGGTTAGATTCAATCATTACTCCCATGATTTTGCGGCTTCCTTTTTCTAACTGTCCGCAGATGTTTTCGATAACATCCAATTGCTTTTTGTATTTCTTCTCGCTGTTTGAATGGCTCGCGTCAATCATGACGGATGCCGGCATCCCGGCTTCTTCAAGCTTTTTGCAGCATTCTTCCACGCTTGCTTCATCATAATTCGGAGTCTTTCCACCACGTAAAATGACGTGTGCATCTTCGTTCCCGCCGGTAACGACGATGGCAGAGTGACCGCCTTTGGTAACCGATAAGAACACGTGTTCATGTTCAGCAGCTTTGACGGCATCAATGGCAATTTTTACGTTGCCGTCGGTTCCGTTCTTGAATCCCACAGGACAAGACAGGCCACTGGCTAATTCACGGTGGACTTGGCTTTCAGTGGTTCTGGCGCCGATAGCTCCCCATGAAATGAGGTCGGCAATGTACTGCGGTGTAATCATATCGAGATACTCGGTACCGGCAGGAATGCCAAGTTCATTGATATTGAGAAGGAGTTCTCGAGCTATTCTCAGGCCCTGATTAATTCTGAAGCTGTGATCCAAGCCCGGATCATTGATCAAGCCTTTCCAACCGAGGCTGGTTCGAGGTTTTTCGAAGTACACACGCATGATGATTTCGAGATCATTGGCGTATTTCTTTTTGAGTTCCACCAGTCTTTCCGCATATTCAAGAGCAGCCTTAGGATCGTGAATGGAGCAGGGACCGACGATTAAAAGAAGACGATCATCTTCTCCATAAATAATCTTATGGGCATTCAGACGTGCGTGATGAACGGTTTCAGATGCAAGCTGTTCACAAGGGAACTCGCGGATTAAATGAGAAGGCGGAGTTAATTCTCTAATTTCTTTGATTCGAAGGTCATCGGTTGCGTAGCTCATTGGTTGCCTCATGTTTTATAAAAATTGAAATCCAAAAAAATTAAACCGCCGGTTTTTTGCCGGCGGTTATGAATTTTGTGCTTATGGAGGTTGCAGTCTATTCTCCCGCCGAGGCCGGAAAATAAAAGAAATAAAAATTGAAAGAAGCTGCAAACATTATTTATCTCACCATAACGTGTAAGAGTAATTTATCTCAAAATAACTGAGAATTTCAAAAAACTCAGAACAATTTGAATTTGAATCAGGACTGGTAAGGAAAGTCCTAATAGGACTGAGTACATCCGAATAACTACCTATAGTTCAAATGTTCACCAAAAAATTGAAGATTCATAATGGTATTGAATCATTTTTAGTCAATTCCCGTGCAGAAAAAGGCATAATTCGACTTACAACTAAGTTTTAGGAAGTTTAATCTTGAAGCATCTATTTCAATTCATGACTCCAATGGTTTGGATGACCAAACTATTGGTCGGCGCCTATCCTCAGTGGGTAGGATGCGCACCTGAAAGAAAGCAGAGGATTTACTTTGCTAATCACACCAGTCATTTGGATACTATTGTTATTTGGTCCGCTCTTCCTAAAGAACTTAGAACCAAGACAAGACCGGTAGCCGCAAAAGATTACTGGCAGTCCGGTATCCGCAAAAGAATTGCGGTCGACGAGCTGAATGTGGTTTTGGTAGATAGAAAAAGGACGGAGAATTCCGATCCGATGGATCCGATGAGACAAGCGCTCCGAGAGGGCAGTTCTCTGATTATTTTCCCGGAAGGAACTCGTACGCCTCAAGCTCTCCCCGGACCTTTTAAGAGCGGTTTATGGAGACTTATGACAGAATTTCCGGAAGTTGAGTTAATTCCGGTTTATCTCGAAAACCTCCATCGATCGATGCCGAAAGGTGCGCTTCTTCCGGTTCCGACCATGTGTTCAGTGCGTTTCGGGGCGCCGCTTCCGCATTCGCCAGACGAAGGAAAAGAAGAATTCTTAGAAAAGGCTAGAGCCTCCATCATCAAACTCGCTAGGGAGCTATAAAAAATGAATGAAATGAGATGGGGTTTTTCAACGAGTGAAGCCTATTTCACGATTTTAGCTGTTTTAGTGGTTTTGACAGCGATTGGTACTTTTATCGGTCAGTGGCTCTCTTCCAAGTCCACGACGGATTTAGCCATTAACAGAAACCGAATTATCAACTCTCGCATTCGTGCTGCTTGGGGATTGATTTTTGTTTTTGCAGTTGCTGTCTATCTCGGCCAAGGCGCTCTGGTTTTTATTTTTGCCATTGCCTCTTTCTTCTCCTTGCGCGAGTTTATCGCACTGACACCAACACGGCGCCACGATCATTCAATTCTTATCCTAGCGTTCTACGTTGCTATCCCGGTCCAATATATCTTGGTCTGGCTGAACTACTACAACCTGTTTACGCTCTTTATTCCGGTTTATCTTTTCTTAGCTCTGCCGGTAGTGATGGTATTGAGTAAAGATACAGATCGTTTCTTAGAGCGCGTAGCCAAAGTCCAATGGGGCATCATGCTCTGTATTTTCTGCGTCAGCCATGCCCCTGCTATCGCTTCAATTGACTTACAGCGCTATCACTCGAGCGGGTTGTTTGTTCTTCTTTACTTTTTAATGGTTTTATATTTTGCTGATCTGTTCCAGATTCTGGCTTCAGCAATTTTCGGAGGAAGACCGAGTTTCAGTAATCCGAATAAGACTTACAAGGGCATTATTCTCGGCAGTATCGGTGCATTAGCCATTGGGTCTGCTCTTTTCTGGATGACTCCTTTCAGAGCTTGGCAAGCCCCTCTGATGTCTTTACTGATTATCGTATCGGGTACCTTGGGAGGCTTGGTGATGTCCTCCGTTAAGCGTTCACTCGGCGCAAAGCGTTTGGATAACACTATGCTCCTTACCAGAGGAACTTTGGACAGGCTTGAAATGCTGTTCTTTGCAGCCCCTGTTTATTACCATGCACTTTTACTATTCTTCAATTAATTAGTTGTATTTTCAGAAAAACTCTTCGCCCGAGAAATCCCGAAGAGTTTTTTTCTGCCTGAATTGATTAAAAAATCGAGGGGTAGGACCCTCAGCCCATTTATAGTGGTTTCCATGATACGGAGGAAACATGCTTGGGCTAACAAGACTTGGAATTCAGGCTTTTTTAGCTGCTATGGGGATCCAACTGGTTTCGTCTTTGATGGGTACCGCAGTGGCAAGTATCGCACCGGAGATTGCAAAGTCTCTTAATGCAAACAGTACCTTCGCCGGCTTATATATCGGCTTTTTGTATGTAGGTGCGTGCATTTCGTCGTTAACCGGAGGAAACTTCATCCGGCGTTACGGTCCTGCCCATATTTGTATGATTGCATTGGCAGTTGCCATTATTTCCCTGCTTCTGTGCATGGTTCCATGGGAAGTCTGCGTCATCTTTTCCGCCTTTGTTTTGGGCCTGGCTAAAGGTCCTTTAATGCCGGCCATCAACACCATGCTGAGCCGTCAGTTGGAAAAAGGTCAGTACAACACGGTCTTTTCTATCAAACAATGTGCAGGTCCGGTAGGAATGGCTTTATCCGGTTTAGTAATTCCATTTTTAACCGTTCGGTACGGATGGCGAGTGGGTCTGTCTTTTGTCGCTGTATTGTGCGCCGTAACCGTTATTTGGAGCATGGCTATCCGCAAGAGCCAAGATGCCAGTTATCAATTCAAAGATGAGCCGATAACTCTATCTCATTTAGCCGACAGTATGAAGTTAGTTCTCAAGACTCCTTTGCTTCTGCGTTTATCCGTACTCAGCATCATCTACAAAGGCCTGCAGATGTCGGTTTTAGCCTACATGGTGGTGTTCTTGTCAGACATGAAGTTCTCACTGGTTTTCGGAGGTATTGCCTTAGCTGTGAGCAACTTCGGTGCTATTGTGGGAAGACTATTCTGGGGCCAAGCCGCTAACAAGCTTCATTCTTCGCGGAAAGCTCTGGCCTATTGCGGTATTTTGATGGGGGCATTCACTATCCTTTTGAGCTTTGTTACTTCAGGCTGGGCTCAGTGGCTTGTGTTAGCCATTTCCTTCATACTGGGAATAAATTCCTTAGGCTGGAGCGGCGTATTTTTTGCTCAAGTTGCCAAAGCAGCTCCGGAAGGAAAAGTTGCTGAGGCTACAGGCGGTGTGGATTTCTTCTCCTTTGTAGGTGCTATTTTTGTTCCGATGGCCTTCGGTTTTTTAGGGCATCATTTAGGAGAGTTCCAAACCGGCTTCTGGATTGTGTCCGGTGTCACGATTGCCGCGGCACTTTACTTGCTCTTTGTTCCGGATATCGATCCGAATACGCAGGCTAAAAAGGCCTAAGAGAATAAGCAAAAAAAGGGCCGAACAATTCGCTCGGCCCAATCTACTGCTCAACTATGCAAGAATCTCAAGGAGTCTTGAAATTGAATCTTTGATCGTCTTTGTTCTTATGGCATTCTCTGCAGTAGACAACGCTTTCAGAATGTTCTTTGTGACATAAAGTGCATCTGAGCTGTCCGGCATGGGAATCATGAGGATTCGGATTCATCTTTGCTGTCTTAGCTGCGACAGCTTCGTAATTGTGGCACTTCATGCAGCTCTTAGATTTAGCGGCTGAAACCGGAGCGGCTGTGTTGTGGCAAGCTTCGCAGTTAACATTTCTTGCTTGATGCTTGAATTGTGAAGGAGCAGCCAATACAGCGGAGCTCATGCAAAAAAGGCCAGCTATGAGAAAAGGCAGATATTTCATGGGGATTCTCATGACCGGCCCTTTCAGGGCCGGTTCCTATTGTTGATTAAGGTTACTTACCTTCTTTGATGGCTTGGATAGCGTTGGCTGCACCGACGCGACCGCTGGTCATTGCGAAGGAAGAAGCAGAACCTTCGCACTTCAAGTCATAAGAAGAGTCATACAGACCGCCGATATCCTGGCCAACTACGTAAAGGTTAGCAATCACGTCGCCTTGCGGGTTAGTTGCTTCGAACTTCGGAGTAACTGTAACGCCGCCGAGGGTTAAGAAGAATGCACGGATACCTTTCAGAGCGTAGTAAGGACCTTTCTGCATATCGAATGTTGCCAAATGTTCAGGCAGACGTCCGAATTCAGGATCTTTACCGGCCTTAGCGTATTCGTTAACTTTTTCCATTGTGGCGCGGAGATTTTGCGGAGGAACACCGATCTTTGTTGCCAAATCTTCGATGGTGTCACCCTTGAAGGCCCAGCCTCTCTGCTGACCGATTTCATAGGTCTTCGGGAGAGCTTTCAGAGGAACACCGGCCAAAACGATAGCGTTGAACGGAAGAAGAGCTCCCTTGTTAACCAATTGGTCGTACTTCTGCTGGTCGATGATGTTGTACATTACACCGCCGGCTGTTGTCATGGCGTTATATACGTCTACGAAGACGGAGCCGCGGGATTCGTTAAAGAAGCGGTTGCCGTGCTGGTCAACCCAAAGCCATGGCTGAGCAAGTGCGCAGCGGCCTTGTTTGAGTTCGTCCGCACCCATGAATTGGTTAATCGGAGGAAGGTCAGGGAGGTAAGGGGCGTTACCGGCGATAGCGTGCATGCCTTTTACACCTGCGCCAACCATCTGAGCCATCTGGATGCCGTCGCCTGTACGGCCGTCGCCGTTCTTACCGTCGGTAACCGGGCCTCTGTACCATACCGGTTCAAACATACCGAGAGCGGAAGAATCGTTAACGTACTTAGCCAACATTTCTTTGTTGGATTCGAAGCCGCCTGTTGCGAGGATAACTTTCTTGGCCTTGACGATAACTTTATCGCCTTCGGCGTCAACTGCTTCAACGCCTACTACTTTGCCGTTTTCGACAAGAAGTTTCTTAACAGGAGTTTCTGTCAGGATTGTGCCGCCTTTTGCTCTGACTTCCTTAGCGAAGCGCTGAACGATTCCTGCTGCGCCGCCTTTGAACAAGTGCCATGTCATCAAAGATTCTTCAGGAGAGTACATGGTACGGATACCGCGCATTTCAGCGCCTTTGTCCATGACCCAATCAATTGTTTTACCGGATTCTTCAATCAAAACGCGGAGGACATGTGGGTCGGCTCTGTAGTGGTGGAATTGCAAAGCAGCTGTCAAAACTTGGTCAACAGTTGTCTTGATGCCATGTTCTTTTTGATAGCGAGTGCCGACACCTAAAGAACCTTCAGGGAAGTTACCAGCGCCGCCAAGGGCCGGTTCTTTTTCAAGAACGATTGGTTTGACGCCTACGTCAACGGCATGTTGAGCAGCTGCTAAACCAGCGAGACCGCCGCCGACGATAACCAGGTCAGTTTCTAAATATTGTGTAGCGAAAGCAGGAAGTGAAAATGTAGTTGCAAAAGCGGAAGCAATAGCAACAGAAACGAAATGTCTTCTTAACATAGTTAACTCCTTGGAATGATTGGGTTTTTTCTCAACCTCTGAGTGACATTGTAAAAATAACGGGTGGTAAAATGAGCATGTAAATATTGCAAAGATATCTATGCAAATAATGCAATTGAATCCTTTTTAACCTCAAAAGGCGATTTTTATGGGCGTGAAAAACTTAGAACAACTGACGCTTGGCGATCTTCAATTTTTAATGGCTCTTGAACGGGCAGGCGGCATAACAAAAGCCGGAGAGGCAATGAATCTTTCTCCTTCAACGGCATCACGTACGCTGAAGAGAATTCGAGAAATCCTAGGAGACTCTTGTTTCCTCAATGTCAAAGACGGATTGGTGGCAACGGAATACTTTTCCAAAATCAAACCCGTTATTCAGGATATATTAGAAAGGATGCAAGGGCTTAATCCGGAAGGGTTCTCACCGGAGAAATGTCGAAGATGTTTTCGAATTAGCTGCATGATGGCTGAGGTGTCAAGAATTATCGGAGGAATTGTTCCGACTTTTCTTCAGCAGGCACCATTCGCAAGTATTCACCTAGCTCACCACGACAATGAATTTGAACAAGTTCTGTCAGGGAATGTGGATTTTGCTATTGTGACCCGGGTTGGCTTACCGCCTGATATCCATTATTTGGATCTGTACCCAATTGAGCGAGTAGTTCTATTTCGGAAAGGTCATCCGCTATCTAGGCTAGGCCGTCCATTAAAGACATACGATCTTCAGATGTATGACCGCGCCAGCATTTCTACGGGACGTCATAATCATTGGCCTGGCCCCGATCAAAGTATATTTCCATTCGAAAAATTTAGAGAAAGAACGCGACTAACCACGACTCGATTTAATGTCGTTTGGGAGGCTCTTGAGAAGACCGATTTGATTTCCATCTGCGGATATAGAGCAGCAGAAATTGCAGTCAAGGCAAATGATCTGGAATTCTTACCATTACCTTCGGAAATTGCGGAACCCAATATTTGGAATTCTTTAATTTGGGGTGAGAGGGCGCATCAGGATGCAGGCTGTATTTGGCTGCGGAAGATTTTTGCCGAATGGGGAAAGGCGGATACGAAAAGAGTACAGAAATTGGTTAATTCTCAAGGCTATCGGCATTAAGAAAGATTGGCCTTTTACAACAAGAATTAAGTGAATGAGAAAGATACTCAGGATTCTCTCTCATTGACTTAGGCGGCCTTAGTACCTAGCATATTTTCAGCCAAATAGAAAAGATTGAAGGTCTCGGCTTGCCGTCCCAAACTCATTGTCTTGTTCCTTTAGTGACGGCAGTTCTTGTTTTGATATGAAATTGGGGCATCAAGAAAAGATTTTGCTTGATATGCGGAGCAACGTAATCGCATAGCTTCTTAATAACAGCGAATTTGGAAGCCTCACCAAAAATCTTTCTAGCCGGCAAATAAATTTCACATGGCAATAGAGGGGGGAGTTCCGTGCTAGATGCGCATACACAAAAAAGACTTGTCGCGTTTTTGTTAGGACTGTCTATTGCAGCTTTTGGCGTGGGACTTATTGTCAAAAGTGAATTGGGCGTCAGCCCGGTCATGTCGGTACCTTACGTAGTTTCTCTTTATTTACCGTTTACTTTCGGGACCTGTGTTGCCGCAGAGCAAATTATTTTGTTGGCTTTACAGAAAGTAATTTTGAAGTCGGATTTTAAGTTGAAAGCTTTATGGCAATTTCCGACGGCCGTATTCTTTGGCGTCCTTTGTGATGCCGCTCTCTTCTGCTATTCATCTTTTTCTTTGACGGCATATTACGAACGTATTTTGGCGCTTTGCCTTGGGATTTGTATTTTGGCTATTGGGTTGTGTTTTCAATTTACGGCAAATGTTTCGGTGACAGCGCCCGATGGCTTTATGTTAGCTCTAGCCCAACGTTTTAACTCTACTTATGCAAAGGTAAAGGTTTCAGCTGACTGGCTGTTTGTTGCCCTTAGTGTCGGACTATCTTTCTATTTCTTTTCGGAACTACAAGGTGTGCGCGAAGGAACCTTAATCAGCGCACTTGGTGTCGGAACTGCTGTGGGTCTAGTAAAGCCGACAGTGCAGACTTTCTTGAGAGAAAGACTTCTAACTTCTACAAGTTCAATGAGAAATGAATAGGGACTGTTTTTTGAATTGAATTTAAGGATTTCCAGAAGGATGGTTGCTCTTCAGAAACTTCAAGCTCAATTAAGTCCTCTAACTCATTTTGCGTTATACCTTCCAGAGTTGTTTTGTGGCAGGATAGGTTGATAAGATCCAAGCGGTGTCCTCTCAGTTATAAGAGGAAACAAGAACAAACTTAGAAGATCTATCCGGTCTCTTTTCAATATGCAGTCCATAACAGACACACAGAAATCTTTAGAAAGAAGTTTACTAACCTCGTTTATCGACGCTAATGTATCCGACTCAGATCCTCATCTGCGTGCAGATTTGCTCTGTAATTCAGTAGGAGAGAAAGGTGAATACATAAAAGTATTGCCGGAGTTATTGGACGAGCTAAAGGACTGTGACTCTTTTGACATGAGTGTGGCTTTTATAACCCAAGGAGGTTTGAGCCTGCTGAAACAAACGTTGAAGGATGATGTGTATGGGGAGGGGCGCAAAGATAAAGTAAAAGGAAGGCTATTAACCACGGACTATAACCTCTTTACTGATCCTCGTGCACTCAGGCAAATTGAAAAGTATTTTCCGGAGCTTCAAATCAAACTTTACCGCTGTGAAGATGCTGTAGGCTTCCATACGAAAGGTTTTATGTTCACTCGGGGTGATGAATGTCGTTTCATCATTGGCAGTTCAAACCTTACACAGAATGCTTTGACCACAAATTTCGAGTGGAATATCAGGCTCGTATCTCATAAAACTGGTCAGCTTCCCAAAAAAATTAAAACGGAATTCGAGTATCTATGGGAGCATCCGAATAGTTTTCCTTTGAAAGAAGTGATTGATGATTACGAAGTTGAGTGGAGAGCTGCGAGGAAAAGATTCAAACAAAATAGAATTGTGGCGACGCAACAGGAGACGGTGAAGGCGATTCGGATAGAACCAAACTCTATGCAAAAGGTCTTTATTAAGAATGTGACTGAGCTTTATCTATCTGGCCAAACTAAGGCATTGTTAATCTCAGCCACGGGGACAGGAAAGACTTATGCAGCAGCTTTAGCAGTTAGGCATCTCATGAACTTGCGAACAAAGAAGGAAGATGAAAGTTCGAAAGTTCTGAAAGCGCCTAAAAAAATTCTATTCATTGTTCACCGAGAGCAGATTGCAATTCAAGCAAAGAAAAGCTTTGAGCGGGTAATTGGAACAAAGAATCTATCGTATGGCTTGGTCTCAGGTCATTCCTTTGAAATAGACAAAGATTTAGTTTTCGGAACTATGCAGACCCTATCCAAAGCCGAAGTGTTGGAGGGAATTAATCCGAAGAAATTTGATTTAGTTGTTATCGATGAGGTTCATCGAGCAGGCGCTGATAGTTACTCCAAAATTATGGCTCATTTACAGCCAGATTTCTGGCTTGGAATGACTGCAAGCCCAGACAGGCCGGACGGAAAAGATATCTATAAGATTTTCGACAATAACATTGCTTACGAAATCCGACTGCAGGGTGCCTTAGAGGAAGATCTGTTGGTACCCTTCCGATACTACGGTATTGCAGATCTGGAAATTGACTCACTGAAGTTCGATAAATTGAAAGATTTTAGTTGTGTTGAATTTGACCAGAGAGTAGATCACGTTATTAAACAAGCTGAAGTTTATGGACATGCTGGAGATCGGGTCAAAGGACTTGTATTTTGCAGGACTATTGAGGAATGTGCGGCTTTTTCGGAGAAATTTAATAAGAAGGGGTTTAAGACGGTCGCTCTCTCTGGAAAAGATTCAATGGAGAAGAGGCTAGAATGCGTCGAAAAACTATCTCACGGAGAAGGGGAAGGGAGACTAGATTATATTTTTTCTGTAGATATCTTTAATGAAGGTATTGATGTCCCAGAAATCAATCAAGTTATTTTTTTGAGACCAACAGAAAGCCCTATTATTTTCGTTCAACAGTTGGGCAGGGGACTAAGAAAAGCCGAGGATAAGGAGTTTTTGGTTGTCCTCGATTTTATTGCTAACTATCAAAACAATTACTTAATCCCTGTAGCCCTTTCCGGTGACAATTCTTATGATAAAGATGTCATGCGAAAAGTAGTAGGTCTAGGAACACGAACTATACCCGGGGCCTCGACGATAGAATTTCAGACAGTCGTAAAGCAACGCATACTAGATTCAATCGACACAGCAAGAACCAACGATGCGGCTTTGCTGAAAGAGTCGTATCGAATTCTGAAGAATAAATTGGGACGAATTCCACGACTGACCGAGTACAAAGATCACACTGGAATTGATCCGGTAAAGTTCTTTATGAATCCTAAATACCGGTCTTACTATGGATTCCTAAAGGAAAATGAAGATTCCTACCAAGTTCGGCTAACCCCGCGAGCTGAAAGTATGATCCGATATCTCTCATCAAAACTAGGCGCGGCCAAACGTATTGAGGAATGTGTTTTATTAAGGCTGGCGTTGCAGAATCCAAACGGGGTACTCAAAGAAGATTTTGAAAGCATTCTGCAAAACGAATTGAAGCTTAATCCTTCTCCTCTTCTTTTAAAGAGTGTTTTCAATAACCTATCTGCTAATTTTTTCAGAAATGAAATAGAAAAGAAAGGAGCCGGAGACGTTGTTTTTGTAACGCGCACAGAGTCGGGTGATTTCCGAGCATCCAATCAACTAAAGGAAGAACTAGAGAATAACGGACCTGGGTTTAGAGACTGTTTGGAGGATTTATTAGACTTCATGACTCAACGTTACGAGGACAGGTTTAGTAAAAGATACAAGGACACCTCCTTATGTTTGTACGAGAAATATTCTTATGAAGATGTGTGCCGTCTACTGAACTGGCCTAAGAATCCTCCGGCTCAAAATATTGGAGGGTATAAGTACGATGAGACAACCAAGACTTTGCCTGTTTTTGTCAACTATCACAAGGCTGAGGATGCCATTGCTTATGAAGACAGATTCGAGTCGGAGAAAAACCTTATTGCCCTTTCAAAGACAAAACGCTCAGTTGATTCAGATGACGCAAAACGGATTTATAAACAATCTCCTGAAAATGAAGAGAATAAGATCTATTTGTTTGTTAGAAAAAACAAAAATGACAGCGAAGCAAAAAGCTTTTATTTCTTGGGGGAGATGAAGGCGGAGGGAATGCCTGAACCAGTAAAGGTCCCAAGTGGAGCAGATCCTTCTAAGATGGAAAACGCCTTTGAAATTCAGTATGTTTTAGATACACCAGTTCGTAACGATATATACGATTATTTATGCGGGGAATAGAGTGAAAACAATAGAAGTAGTGGCAGCCATTATCCACAAAGATCATAAAATTTTGGCGACACAACGTGGGTATGGTGACTTTAAAGACGGCTGGGAGTTCCCGGGCGGAAAAATGGAAAAAGGTGAGTCTCCGGAAGCCGCTATCGTTAGAGAAATTCGTGAGGAGCTGGAAGTTGAAATTGAGCCAGAAAAACTTATTACAACAGTTGAGTACGACTATCCGAATTTTCATTTAACAATGCACTGCTTCCTTTCTAGGATTGTTTCAGGAGAAATAGTTCTCACTGAACATGAAGCGGCAAAATGGCTGGACAAAAGAGAGTTAGATACAGTCGATTGGTTGCCCGCAGACGTAGAGGTTGTAGCGGAACTGAAAAAGGTATTAGGGGTTAAAAACTAGCCACGAAATTGTTGTGTAATCTTGTACAAACAAGGACAATACCCACCTTTTCAGAAGAAGCGTCTAGATTTTTCTCTCCTTTCGGTAGGAGAATTAGCAGCTAAATTAGGTGTTACCTCAGCAACCATCCGCCGCTGGTGCCGTTCCGGTAAACGGACTGAGACTCTCCGAACTGTCGGGAACCATCGTCGTTTTGCTTCTTGCTCTTTCTCTCATTTAA
>UQNA01000022.1 GCA_900542195.1 uncultured Sutterella sp.
GAACCCAACGAGACCTTCTACAACAATAGGCTACGGCTGTTGTAGTGGTGGTAGGAATCCTCTTCGTTTACGAAGAGGAGGTAGTCAACATGCTCTTTAACTTGGAGATCTTCTGATGAATCTGAACGAAACCACAAAAGAAACTCTCGTTGAGAACTTGACTCTCGTCCTCTTGTACCTCACTAGCAAGTGCGAAGAGCTTCCGGTAACTCATGAAAAAATTTACTCAGCTTGGAAAAGTTATGACTGGAATGCTATGGATAAGCTAATTGAAAACGGCTGCGTGTTTCCTCCAAAATGCAGAAGAACACATACGAGATACTTGACCGAAGAAGGCGTAAAAAAAGCAAGAGATCTCTTGGAAGCACTTCATCTGACAGCAAAATAGCGTTCATAGCAGTTGAGCTCTTCTCCCAGCTAAAAAGTTCTCGTTTTGCTAGGAGAACTTTTACTTAACAAAACTCAATCAACGGATACTTAGGCTTCTATGCAAATGAGTCTTTGAATTAGAATGGTTTTTGATTTTGGTTGTCCTAAGGTGTTTCATGCTAACAAATCAATGGAAATCCAAACATTTGGGAATGTGGGAACTCTTATTCAAAGTGTTTGAGGAAGGTTCCGTAAGTCGCGTTGCTGATGAAAATGGGATCGATCGAGGACAACTTTCTCGCATGATAAAGGCCTTAGAGGGCGAGGTCGGTTGTGAGCTTATCGAAAGAATTGGACGAACAGCAAAACCTACTCTTGCCGGCGCCCAAGCAAGAAAGGAAATTTTACCGTTACTGGAATCTCTGGATAAAACCATCGTTGATTTAACAGCCTCCCAGCAGCTATCCATCGGCAACATTAGATTCGGAGCCATGCCGGGCTTCCTTCAAACTCAAATCGTTCCGTTGATTGCCGAATTCCAAAAGTTGCATCCGAAAGTGACGTTTGACGTCATTGGTGACGATGATCCGAAAGCCATACTGTGCGGCCAAAGCGATGTCATGCTCTATTACGGACCAAACAACAATCCGCACCTCGTCGAACATTGGGTAACTCGCTCCCTCTTCATTCCTTGTGCGGCACCAAGTTACTTGGAACGCTATGGTTCTCCAACGTCGCCTACTCAACTTGTGGATCACGCTGGAGTGGTTTATAACGGCAAAGTCCGACCTCTCTCTTCCGTCTTGGTCAAGGGCTCTCTCCAGGAAACGATCCATTGGAAATCCGAAATTCGATTCAACAATATTTTGTTAGCCAAAACGGCTGCGCTGGAAGGCTGCGGAATAGTGCTGGATATGCCTCTGCATCACTGCTACAAAGAAATTCTTGCCGGCAAGTTGGTTCCAATACTCAACGGCTGGCATATTCCCAATCTTGATAATTACATTGGAACCACCTTAGAAGCCCATAAACTTAAAAGAGTACAAACCTTTATTGATTGGTATGTGATGCGAAGAAGAGAAATTGAGGGCGAACAGAAGAGGCTCGTCCAAGAAAAATTTCCTTTTATTGTTTACTAAAAAGCCTGAGCGCTTCAATTAACGACCCAGGCTTTCAAAAGGAAATAATTTAGAAGACAAACATACAGAAAGTTGTAACCACTAAGGCGACGATAACCGGAATTGCGGTTCTTTTAGCAATTTCCATTGGATTAACGCCAGCCAATCCCGCAAGAATAATCACGCCGCCTGCCACTGGAGACATTGTGCGGCCGAGACCTGCGGCAATTTGGGCAACCGCACCCAACTGCACAATGGTTAAGCCGAAATCTGCAGCATGAGGAGTAATTGCTTCATTGAAAGCCAAGGCAGCAGCATTTCCGGAACCGGAGATTGCAGCCATGACAAATGGGCCGGCTGCAGCAGCGAACATAGCAACTGACTGAGAACCTTTCATGGAGTCAACCAGCGCTCCGGTAAGACCAATTGATTTCATACCGGCAGCAAATAATGCAGCGGCAGCAATAAGGATGACAACATCACAGAATCCGTCTCCGGCGCCTCGGCAGAAACGTTTGGAGCAGTCGCCTATTTTTTGTTTGTTGATAATGGCAACAATCAAACCGATAGCTGTACCAATAAGCATACAAACCGGAACAGAGAATGCTTTTGTGGGTAAGACTCCTACTTGCTTTGAGGCTAAAACAAGAAGAACAAGAGGAACGACAGGGACGACAGCGTAGATTGGGTTTACCTTGAAATCCTTCTCAGTCTCTTCTGCCAGTCCGCCTTCCAAAGCGTCTCCTGCGGCTGATGACTGAGTAGATCCCACGCCTTCCTTCAGGAACATACAAATGAGAGCAAGCATAGCTGCGACGACGAGAGCACCAATTGCGCATGGCAAAAACTCTTGCATGATGACGATCATCGCATCAGGAGCACCAATCTCTTTTGCTTTGAACGCAATATCGGCAATCTGCGGATTAAACATCAAGCCCGGGCTTACAACAGATCCCCAGGTTCCTGCGAACACGGCAGATGCAGCCATCACAGGTCTAACTTTTAAGGCGATCAGAGCCGGCACCAGCAATACACCGACAGCCGCAGCAATTCCGGCAGCAGAAGGAAGAACGATATTCAGCACCCACGTAATTAATACCGCACCTGGAATAACAATCGCCGGTACGTATTTCAACGGCTTTACCAGTGAATTGACCAAGTGATCTGAGCATTTTGTGAATGTCATGACATAGCCGAAGCCCATCACCGTTACGATGGTCGGCACTAAGCCGCCATTTACCAGCTGCTTGATGAAAGCGTCAACAGCAGCGCTTAATGTGACATTTGATCCGCAAACATATTGTCCTATCAAAGCCATCACAATGCCTGATAAGCACAAAACAAGACGAGCTTCATAATTTTTATATATGAGCCAAAAAGTAACGATAACTATTGCCAATCCAATCCAGATCATATGTGCCTCCTGAGATTTATTAGGTTTATAACTTTGAAAACTCTGCGTCTAATTTGATTGCCGCCTCTGAGAGATCCTGCTTTTTCTTATTTAGCCAAAACTCATCTTGCGCGAGTTGTTTGGCAATCGAAACTAAGTTTTTAGAAGTGCTTAAAGGAGAAGGAGCCCCGGTTCCGACACGGGACCTCACAACATTTTCCGGTGCAAGATAGCCTCGGAATTCTTGCTCAGAAAGCGGCAGCTGCTGGGCTTTTCCTTCCAATTTCTCTGTTATTTCTTCATAACTTTTTTGAACCGTTTCGAAAGGAATATTTTTGGGGAGCCAACCGTTTTTGCGCCCTTTTGACACCACATCGCTAGCGAAGTTATGTCCCACCCTGAAAGGCACCTTGTAGTGCATTTGAAGAGCCTCCGCCAATGCCATTGTGCATGTCCAGTCATTTTCCAGTTCTTCTAAGGCACGTTCTTTATTGACGCGCAGCATAGAAAAAGCCTGCGTAGTGAGAGCCAGCATGGATACAGTCAAAGAAAACACCTTGGCATTGTCTTCAAGCACGCTTTCCTTGTTGTCATACATCCCGAGATTGAGGTTGTGTGCTCTAAAGAATGCTGTGGTTGTAGCACCAATTACGTCCGAAGCTCGGGCCCGAGTTTTGTTCAATATTCCGGGATTTCTTTTTTGAGGCATTGCCGATGATCCGTAAGCATCCGAATCATCCAACATAATCCAGGGTCTGGTCTGCGAATACTGCTGGGCCAAATCTTGAATTAATACCGTTATTCTTACGGCGATATTGGATGCAATTGAAGCCGCCTCCAATGGAATGTCGAAAAGGCTTACTTGAGAGCTATCCAATCCATTGATAATAGGTGCATCAAATCCAAGCAACTCGGCCAATCTTTCTCTTGAAAGAGGCCACGCCGAACAAGCAAGGACGCCGCTTCCCAATGCGCACTGATTTACACGCACCCAGGCCTCTTTAAGTCTAGCAGCATCTCTTTCAAACGATTCCAAAAATGCCCACAGATAAAATCCTAGAGTTATGGGCATTGCCTGTACACCATTGGTATAGGCCGGCATCCATGTTTCTGCATGGCATTCCGCTATTGATAACAGCTGCTTTCTTAATTTGTTTAGTTCGTCAAAAGTATCGATAACCGCTCTCCTTAAACGAGCTTGGTTGAGTGTGGCGAAAATATCCTGACGACTTCTTCCTGTATGGATGAGAGTTGCTTCTTGTCCGCAATGTTTGATTAGAAGTTTTTCGAGAGGCATGATATCGAAAATTGGAACTGCCCCCGGCGCATTTAACTCTTTCTCAGCTTCTCGCTGTGCCTCTGCAATTTTCTTCGTTTGCTCCCTAGAAAGAATTTTTTGTTCGCTTAACATCACAAGAGAGGCTCTGTTTATTCTGTTTTGCCAATACTGCCAAGTCTCAGCAGCTGCCTCTTTACTGGTTGGACCCAGCGTATCCGGTCCCCAAGGAATTCGAGAATTTGTCATAAGGTACCTCAAATTTGTTTTCTTCAGTCTAATTTGAGGACTCAAAGATCGAGATGAATTTTTAAACAATAAAACGTTCAATATTTCTTCAAATAATTCTTGTAATTGATTTAATTATTCTGCTTTTCTCTTGATATTCATAGAAAAATAAGGCGTAAAAGTTAATCAAAAATATTGAATGATGGATTTATCATTCTCACTATGTGTATTTTTTCACCATATAAGGGAATATACTTATTAGATATCACACCTTTACTTGTCATTATTTGACGCAAGGAGTTACAAAAATATAGAAAAAGGACCTCCTATGCGATTCAAGAAAAATAACAACAACTCTTATCACGTCTACTCGAGTGCAAAGCCAGGCTCGGCACTCTTATGCAAAATTTCTTTTTGTCCGTCAAAAGAAAACCTTCAAGAACAATACCAATTCGATTGGAAAACCGAAGATAAAAACATTCGACAGCAGATTTTTCGAGAATGGGAATCCAAACAAAAGAAAATCCCCTTTCTCACTATTCTCTGCGAAGGTAGAACCGAGCTGATTTATTTGTCGGAAATTATCAAAATCCTCGGTCTTACCAACAATGTTGCCATCTCCTCTTACAACGGCGGCGATCCAAAAGTTCAATTTGTCCCAGCTACGAATAATTTTCTTTGGCAAAAGCAATTCAAACCTGACTTCAACCAGGAACTCTGGTTTGTCTTCGACAAAGACGGACATCCCGGATATAAAAGCCTGACCGAAATGCCCCAAATTAATTCCAATGGAATCTTTCTAGCTTGGTCTAATCCGTGCATTGAGTATTGGTTCTTACTTCACTGCGAAAAATTCAAGGACGGAGATCTGCCTAGGACACAAAAAGAAGAAATTGAAAGGAAGTCGTGGGTTGAAGCCGGAAATGGTGA
Source organism: uncultured Sutterella sp. (assembly GCA_900542195.1). Taxonomy (GTDB): domain Bacteria; phylum Pseudomonadota; class Gammaproteobacteria; order Burkholderiales; family Burkholderiaceae_F; genus Turicimonas. Next base: position 5,315 of record UQNA01000022.1, read on the forward strand.
TCACGTTGAGAATGTTCTTACGCAAGTCACATACCAGTCTCACGTCTCTCCGGATGACTGCTTTGCCAAACTCAGGTCTCTCTCTACAGGGTATAGCAAAACTTCGCCGGATCTTTTTTATCGTTTTTCTTCTCAACTTCCATTCGCACTGAACAACTGCAAAAACAGAACCAATCCGGCTCAACATGGAAGCGCAATCCCGCTTCTAATTGAACGCTTGATTAAATATTCACCTTATTCTCGTACTGCTGCTTTGGCATTGCTGGCAAAGGCCAAACCTGTAGCGAAGAAAAACAAAACTCCTCCTCCTAAATGGTCAACACAGGAATTCAATCGTTTCAAGAGCCTGGTAGGATCCGTGCAAAGTTCTAAAACAATTAGCGATGACAATTCAGAATTTATGGTTTGTTTCCTAAAAAAACTTCTTACGAACATCTCTCAGAAAACCAAACCGGAAATTGTCAAAAACTACTTTCCTAATTGATTACTTCTATACGCTAATTTGCGTATTAACGATTTGGTGCCGAGCGTGTAGAATGAGCCAACCGTTAACTACTTCTTTCAAACTAAGGAGAACTCATGACTAAGTCTTTAAAAGGGACAAAAACTGAAAAGAATCTTTGGACAGCATTTGCCGGCGAATCCCAAGCCCGCAACAAATACGACTACTTTGCAGGAGTAGCTAAGAAGGAAGGATTCCAACAAATCGCTGCCATTTTTGAAGAAACCGCTTCCAACGAAAAAGCCCACGCTAAGATTTGGTTTAAAGAATTGCAAGGTATCGGCAACACAGCTGAAAACTTGAAGGCAGCTGCCGGCGGAGAACACTACGAATGGACCGACATGTACGACACATTCGCCAAAGAAGCTGAAGAGGAAGGATTCCCTGAATTAGCAGCTAAGTTCCGCGGCGTTGGCGCCATCGAAAAACACCACGAAGAACGTTTCTTGAAGCTTCTCGACAACATCGAAATGCAGAAAGTATTCGAAAGAAGCGAAATCGTTATGTGGCAATGCAGAGAATGCGGCAACTTGGTAATGGGCCCAAGAGCTCCAGAAGTCTGCCCTGTTTGCAGCCACCCGCAAGCCTACTTCCAGTTGCAGGAAAAGAACTTCTAATTCAACGGTTCTGAATTAAGAATAAAGGCCGACGAGTCGAATGACCGCCGGCCTTTTGTTTGGTTAATTAATAGAAAAACTCATTAGCCTTTCTCACTCCGACCAACGGAGAAAGTTTTGTCAAAAGCATTTCCTGCACTTTTTGCGGAAGTGCCCTTCCTTGACTAGGACAGTTCTGCACACAGCGCATGCAATCAATACATTTCAGAGCATCAGTCTGAGTCGGATCCTCTTTTGAAATAGCGCCGACGGGACAGTTGGTCGCACAAGTCCCACATTTAAAACAAGAGACCGGATCAGCTATCGGTGCCACCGGCATTCCGGCAAATTCTCGATATGGCTGAGAGCCGGGTACTTTTGGCTCTGAGTAATCCATCTCATCGTATTTATATTTTGCGCGGTTAGCAAACGCCTCTGCTTCCTGGAAGTCTTGTTTATCCGGTCTGTCAGCGGCAACCTCCGGATGGAAAACATGTCGGGCCACAAACGCGGCACTGGCGAACACCTCAAAACCTTCGCCAACAAGAATGGTATTTAGTTCTAATAAAGCATCGTCATAAGCTCGATTTCCATACACAACCATAGTGATCGCGAGTGATAGATCGCCGCACATGCGCTGCAATTTTTCTGCCAAAGGAACCGGAAGCCGTCCACCATAAACCGGCGCAGCAAAAATAACAATGTCTTCTCTCTGAAAGTCGAGAGGACCATCAGAACGTGTTAGATCGATATAAATAGGATTCGGACCAAAGGTCTCGGCAACCTTGGCGGCATACTCTTGAGTGCTTCCGCACGGGCTGTAGTAAAGGCAGTAGAGCATATTTGTTTTTTGATTTAGGTTGAGGATATTGATATTTTCTCAGAAATTCCTTGTATTGAAGAATGCAGATGCTGATTTTCCTTATCGGGATTGCGAGAGCTATACGCCGCTTTTATCCGTTCTCTGGAGCGAGTACCGGTACTACGAGAACTCGTTGCTGGTCCATCTCGTTTTCCTCTCGACTACAATTAGTCAACTCTCTAAACATCTAAGGTGCAGCTTTGTTAATCGGACTAACTGGCGGAATCGGCTCCGGCAAAACAACGGTCTCTGATCTTTTTGCGGAGCTTGGCATAAAAATTATTGATACCGATGTTATTTCTCAGAATTTAACAGCCGCGGGCGGACGTGCAATTTCTTTGATCTTAGAAAACTTCGGCCCGAAATCTATTGCTCTTGACGGAAGCATGGATAGAAAATTTATGAGAGAAAAGGTCTTTAACTCTTCCGATGAAAGAAAGAAACTCGAAAGCATTCTGCATCCTCTTATCCGTGAAGAGGTTAAACGTCAAATTCAAAATTTAGACGGCCCCTACTCCATTCTCGCTGTCCCTTTGATGAATAAAGATTCAAGTTGGATTCGGCTTTGCGACAGAATTCTTTTGGTGGACTGTCCGGAAGAAGAACAAATTCGCAGAGTAAAGCATAGGAGCGGACTTGAGCCTGCAGAAATAAAAAAAATTATCGATAGTCAGTCTTCGGTTCGGGACAAACTATCTTTCGCAGACGATGTGCTTTTCAATTACAGTGAAAGAGACTACCTCAAAAAAGAGATTCTGCACTTACACCAAATTTATTTAAAGCTATCTGGACTCTGCCCAAAATCGGCCTAAATAAGACTATCCGTACTTCTATTTGGCTTTTGTTATTTAGAATGCAAACTTTTAAAAATTCCCTTTATTTGTATGCTCGGCGACTTGATTTTTAATATTTAGTCTTGGCGGTATGCTAAATTATTAAGTGGTGAATAGGGTCACAGAACACATGAGTAATGATCTTTTGAGATATGAGTTTCCGTCTACAGAAAAGACTCGTACTTTTCTGAGACTTTCTTATCTCTTTAAACAATTGGAATGGTTTGCCGAACAGGAGTTTCCGCAAGATCATCAAGCTGCAATACGAAAATATTTTGAAATCCAAGAAGTCACAAACCGCGGAGATCAAAAGAATGATATTTTGCAGGAACTAGAAAGATTTAGAGTCTATCTGTCTCCCCTTGCCTCCAGTCCAAATGTCGATCAGTCTTCTCTTAAGAACACTCTCAATGAGATTCAAGCTTGCCGTACCGCTCTTACTAGTGTTGGAATCCGAATCTCTCATTTGGCGACCTTAAACGAATTTCTTAAGCTTCTTGCTCAGCGCTCTTCCATTCCTGCCGGCACCTGTGAGTTTGATCTCCCTATCTACCATCATTGGCTTAATTTACCGGCAGAAAGAAGAAAAGCAGACCTTCAGGGTTGGATAGCTCCCTTAAAACCTTATCACCAAGGTATCGACCTGATTCTTAAGCTTCTTAGGGGAAGTGCTGAAGTCACCGAAGCCATTGCTGCAAAAGGCGGATATCAGAAAGATCTTCAGGGCAAAACCTTCACGCTTTTGCAGATTTACGTAGACCCAAAATACGAGGTTGTTCCGAAAGTTTCTGCAAACCGGTATATGCTTTCCGTACGCTTTATTCCGGTATCTTTTGATAAACCCGTCATCCCGGGCGCAATTTCTCAAGATATTCCTTTTAAATTGGGAATCTGCAACATTTAAAGAAAATGGCTATCCAAGTTAAATGTCCGCAATGCGGAAAGATGACTGAGTATTCAGATAAAAACCCATGGCGCCCGTTTTGCTGTGAGAGATGCAAAATTATTGATTTAGGCGCATGGGCTAATGAGGATTACGTAATTCACGGACGTCCCATTGAAGGCGACGACGATCTGGATATCTCAAAAGATTCTTTGGCAAAAGGAAAAATCCATACCAAAAAATCTATCGAGCATTAATCAAAGAAGGCAGTAACGGCACTGTTGCCGGCAGAATAGGATCAGGAAGATTACTCTCAGAAAAGAACCCGTACTCCTGTCCCTCTTTACAAGTGATACTGCCTTCCCAGTCAGTACATCTGAAAAAATGCAGCCGCACATCTGCGTGAGGATAGGAAAATTCTTCGCAATCCACCTCTTTAAAATCTTTGGGAATAATGCCTAACTCTTCTTCGAGTTCGCGGGAGAGGGCCTGCGCCAGACTCTCTCCTTTTTCAACTTTGCCGCCGGGAAGTTCCCAATAACCGGCATAGACCTTTGGTTCCGGACGGCTGGAAAGAAGAATTTCTCCTTCCTTGTTGATCAGTGCCGCGACTACAACTTCCGTAAACTTCTTATTTGTCATTCTTCAGCTTATTTCTGCCGGTCCAATCTCTTGCAAACTGATAAGCGACTCTTCCGGAACGAGAACCTCTTTGCAAGGCAAACTGCAAAGCTTCTACCTTCCATTCTTCATTGATTGGCCCGTTAAAGTGTCTTGTCCAGCCTTCTGCAATCCTCAGGTATTCTTCCTGACTGAAAGGATAGAAACTGAGCCAAAGTCCAAATCTTTCGGATAAGGACATTTGCTCTTCCACCGTTTCCGCAGGATGAATTAATCCGGTTTCATCCATGCCGCAGTCCAAATTGTCCTGCATCTTCTCAGGCATTAAATGACGTCTGTTGGAAGTTGCATAGATAATCATGTTCTCACTCGAGGCCGAGATAGAACCGTCAAGAATCGCTTTTAAAGCCTTATAAGCCGCCTCCCCGGGCTCAAAGGACAAGTCATCACAGAAGATAATGAACTTCTCCGGGCGAGTCCGAACCAAAGCTGTTATTTCTCCCAGATACTTCAGATCAGACTTATCGACTTCGATGAGACGCAAGCCCTCAGGATAGAACTTAGACAAACACGAACGAATCAATGAAGATTTTCCGGTTCCTCTTGCACCCGTCAGCAAGACATTGTTTGCAGGCAGCCCCTTCACGAACTGCTCGGTATTCGATAAAAGAATCTCCTTCTGTCTTTCGACGTTCTGAATGTTTTTTGGATCAACGAAAGCTACTTCTGCGATAGGTTCCAGAGTTCCTAACTCCACTCCAAAATAACTTTTCTGTCTCCATCGAAAGGCAGGTTTAGACCAGTCAATCTCATCAGGAGAGGGAGGCAGAAGAGGTTCGATCTTTTCAATGAAATGACCAAACCTTTCATAAAACTCTTTTCTTTGGCTCATAGACAATTAGCTGCGGTAATCGGCATTAATGGAAACGTAATCGTGAGAAAGATCAGTTGTCCATACTGTTTCGCTAGCTTCTCCTCTTCCGAGGTTGACGGTGACGAAGATTTCCGGCTTATTCATAACGGCTTGGCCGTCTTCTTCTCGATAAGAGGCATAACGGCCTCCATTCTTGGCAACAAGGACATCATCAAGCCATAAAGAAATCTTATTGGCATCCAAGTCATCAATACGAGAGTTTCCGACGGCAGCCAAAATTCTTCCGAGGTTAGGATCGGAAGCAAAGAAGGCTGTTTTCACTAAAGGAGAGTGAGCAATAGCGTAAGCCACTTTAAGAGCTTCTGCTTCGTTCTTTGCACCGTCTACTGTAATCGTAATGAATTTTGTAGCACCCTCTCCGTCTCTAATCATGGACTGAGACAATTTCTGAGCCACTTCAATTAAAGAATCAAGAAGATCGTTGTATCTAGGATCTTCATCGCTTTCAATCGGCGGGCAATCCGCGCGGCCGGTCGCGATAAGAATAAAAGAGTCATTCGTTGAAGTATCGCCGTCAACTGTGATGCGGTTGAATGAAGCATCTGCAACGGCACGAACTGTATCCTGAACGAGCTCAGCAGACATTCCGATATCTGTGGCGATAAAGCCTAGCATCGTTGCCATATTCGGTTCAATCATTCCTGAACCTTTGCTGATGCCGGTAACGGTAATATCAACCCCATCCAGCTCAACTCTCTTGGAAGCAGCCTTTGGCACCGTATCCGTTGTCATGATTGCTCTGGCAGCATCAATCCAATTGTTTCTGCCCATATTCTGAGCTGCTTTAGGGATGCCTGCCAAAAGTTTTGTCATTGGCAGTGGTTCCATAATCACGCCTGTTGAGAAAGGAAGAACCTTAATCGGAAGCGTGTTAAAGATATCAGCCACGGCCTGGCAGGTTTCTTCTGCATCGTGCAAACCGGTCAAACCGGTACCGGCATTAGCGCATCCTGTGTTAACCACAATTGCTCGGATGTCATTTGTCTCAAGCAAGTGCTCTCTGCAAATCTGTACCGGAGCTGCTGCGAATCGATTCTTTGTAAAGACTCCGGCCACCTTTGATCCGGGAGCCAGTTCCATCAACATTAAATCTTTTCTGCCGACTTTCTTGATGCCAGCTTCAGCGGTTCCTAGAACCACCCCGGAGACCGGGAGAATGTCTTCAGCGACGGGAGCCTTAAGATTGACTGCCATGTTTTTTCCTTTTTAAAGTGATCTTTTTATTGTATAAAAAGAAAACCGACCATAAGGCCGGCTTCTTAAAGAAAAACCATTATTTCAGTTTTCCGTGGCAGTCTTTGAACTTCTTGCCGCTTCCGCACGGACAAGGATCATTTCTGCCTACATGAGCAAATTTCTCTGCTTCATCAGCTTCTTGTTCGAACATTGGTCCCTTCAACTGACCTTCGGACTCATCAACATGAGCTTCCTGAGCCTGCATAGCCTGTTGCTGGGCCTGTTCTTCAGGGGTCGGCTGGCGGATCTGAACGTTCATCAGAACTCTTGTGACGTCCTCACCGACAGTCTGGAGAAGAGCACTGAACAATTCGAACGCCTCGCGCTTGTATTCCTGCTTCGGCTGCTTCTGAGCGTAGCCGCGCAAATGAATGCCTTGACGAAGCATATCGAGCTGACTGAGATGTTCTCTCCAATGCTGATCCAAGAACTGAAGAAGAACGTTTCTTTCGAATTCTTGCCAAGCCTCTTTGCCAACCAAAGCAACTTTACCGTCGTAAACCTCATTAGAGGCCTTAATAACCATATCCAAAAGTTCTTGATCGTCGGAACTTTCAGATTTTTCAAGAGTTGCTTTCAGCGGAAGATCAAGGTTCCATTCTTCTTTAAGCACTTTTTCAAGGCCATCGAGATCCCATTGTTCTTCAACTGTGTCTTCCGGGACATAGCTGCGGAACAAAGAAGTGAAGAAGCCGTCCCTGAGTTCTTTAACCGGGCCGGACACATCTTTGTTTTCAAGAATTTCATTTCTCAAAACATAGATTTCGCGGCGCTGGTCATTGGCAACGTCGTCGTATTCAAGAAGCTGCTTACGAATATCGAAGTTTCTGGATTCAACCTTACGCTGGGCGCTTTCGATAGAACGAGAAACAATACCGGCTTCAATAGCTTCGCCTTCAGGGAGACGAAGTTTATTCATCAAAGCCTGCATCTTTTCACCGGCGAAAATTCTCAAGAGAGGATCTTCCATAGAAAGATAGAATCTGGAGCTTCCCGGGTCGCCTTGACGGCCGGAACGGCCTCTGAGCTGGTTATCAATACGTCTTGATTCATGACGCTCGGAACCAATAATTCTCAAACCGCCGAGGGCAACTACTTTCTCATGATCCAATTGCCATTGATTCTTGATGGCATCAATCTGGGCTTTCTTTTCGTCAGCAGTGAGATTCGGGTTGTTTTCTACTTCAGAAACAGCTTTGCTGATACCGCCGCCAAGCACGATATCGGTACCGCGGCCAGCCATATTGGTAGCAATGGTGACCATACCGGGACGACCGGCTTCCAACACGATCTGAGCTTCTTTTTCATGCTGCTTAGCATTCAGAACATTGTGAGGGATGCCTTCTTTGTCAAGCATATGGCTGATGAGCTCGGAATTCTCAATGGATGTCGTACCTACAAGAACTGGCTGTCCGCGCTTGTAGCAATCTTTGACGTCATCGAGAATAGCTTTATATTTCTCAGCTGCAGTTCTGTAAACCTTATCCTGCTGGTCATCACGAATCATCTGACGGTGAGTCGGGATAACAACAGTTTCCAGGCCGTAAATTTCTTGGAATTCGTATGCTTCCGTATCAGCAGTACCGGTCATACCGGAGAGCTTTTCATACATACGGAAGTAGTTCTGGAAAGTAATGGAGGCAAAAGTTTGGTTTTCCTGCTGGATCTTCACGCCTTCCTTAGCTTCAACCGCCTGGTGAAGACCATCGGACCATCTTCTGCCCTGCATCAAACGGCCGGTAAATTCGTCAACAATAATGACTTCACCGTTCTGAACGACGTAGTGCTGATCTTTGATAAAGATTGTATGAGCTCTCAATGCTGCATTGAGATAGTGAAGAAGCATGATGTTCTGAGGAGAATACAAGCTTTGTCCTTCAGGAAGAAGGCCCATTCTGCTCATAATTGCTTCAACTTTTTCGTGACCGGCTTCAGACAACTGAACGGTATGAGCCTTCTCATCCACCCAATAATCGCCCTCGCCTTTTTCTTCTTTCTGTCGAGTCAGCTGATCCGGAATCTTATCGATTTGGACATAAACGTCTGTCTTGCCTTCGGCAGGACCGGAAATAATCAATGGTGTTCTTGCTTCGTCGATCAAGATGGAGTCCACTTCGTCGACGATTGCAAAGAAGAGACCTCTTTGGCGTCTGGCGTTGACGTCATATTCCATGTTGTCGCGCAGATAATCGAAACCGTATTCGTTATTGGTTCCGTAAGTAATATCGGCTTGATAAGCGGCCTGTTTTTCTGCATTCGGCTGGTTAGAGAGAATGGTACCAACCGACATGCCCAAGAAGTTATAAACCTTGCCCATCCATTCAGCGTCACGCTTTGCCAAATAGTCGTTAACAGTAACGACGTGCGCACCTTTGCCGGGCAAAGCATTCAAATAGACGGCTAGAGTTGCGGTAAGAGTCTTACCTTCACCGGTTCTCATTTCAGCAATTTTGCCGTCATTCAAAACCATACCGCCGATGAGCTGGACGTCGAAATGTCTCATTCCCAGAACGCGCCAGCTGGCCTCTCTTACAACAGCGAAGGCTTCAGGCAAAAGCTTGTCTAAGGTTTCTCCGTCAGCGAGTCTTTTTCTGAACTCAACGGTCTTGGCCTTTAATTCTTCGTCGCTCAGAGCCTTAATTGAAGGTTCGAGCTTATTAATTTCTTCAACTTTACGGCGATATTGTTTGATAAGTCTGTCGTTGCGACTTCCAAAAATCTTCGTCAGAAAACTAGCCATTCAGTATTCTCTTTTAATTGAGGGCGTCAACACAGAACCCTGACACCCGATTTCTCACATATAAACTTGGTGATTTTACACTCTATCTTGGTACTTCTTGTCGGTAAATGTGAATTTAACTATTATTGATAAAACGTGTTGAAAAAATCTTTTCTAACTATTTCCGTAACGCAATGATTCCATTTGCAAAAAGAAAAATTTCTGCCTATGACAGATTGAAGAGAACTCCTATTGGAGTTGCGGTCATGAATGCTGAGTTAGCCGACAGAATTGCACGCATTATCAACCCTATTTGCAAACAAATGAATTTGGGTATGGAGATCACCGGGGCACAGTGTTTTCTGACTCGGGAGACGGTTAGGAAAAAAGATAATAACCCGTACGATATTGACCCGAACGAGGATCCGAACTTCGCTTATGAAAATGTTCTCGTTTTAAATCTTCTTTTTCCTCACCCTGCTTATCTCGCGAAATTTGCGTCAATTAAGCCGGAGGTAGAAAACGCTTTAATACTCAACGGAATTACAACGTTAAAAGTCGTAGGCAAAGTTGTCCATCCTCAGAAGTGAAAGTCACTGCCTTGGCTTCTGATTCTAAAAAATCAGGGCAAAAATCCAAAGGAATGCTTTTTGCGATTGACAACCGTAAAAGCAAAACGCTCTGCGGGATGAAAAGATTCTGAGGCCGTTATCGTATTTCCTTCGCGGTCCAAATAGCATCGAACAATTTTCAAGGCGGGATCTCCCGGTTTTGAATTGAAGTGTTCTGCCACCTCCGAACTCATATGCACCGCCGAAAAAGTTTGTCTTACTTCCGCACATTCAATGTCGAGAAATCCTTCAATCAACGAAACGATAAGTTCTCTCGGATGTCTTCTCGCTTCGTCAGCCACGTAGGCTATGCTTTTTCTGACGTAGACATAGGTTACAACCACCGGCTCATTTAAGTTTTTATCGGCCACGCGAATATTTTTAAATCGAACCCACGGCTCATTTTCAGTCAAACAGAGTTGCTCGGATAGCTCTTTTGTTACGAGCACATCTTCCGTCGCCTCTATTAGCCGCGGAAATTGATTACCGTAGTAGTCAATCGCACGAATATCAGAGAGTTCATGAAGAAACTTGCCGTTCTGGACTTTGCTTTTAACTCGCGTTCCAATATGAGGACGTCTTTCGACAAACTCTGCTTTCACCAGGGCATCCAGGGCTTTTCTAACCGTGTCACGGCTGACGGAGAGCTGCTCAGCCAGTTCAATCTCTCCCGGGATAATTGAACCTACGGGCCAATCGCCGCTTGTAATCTTCGCAACGAGCTTTTCCGAGACTTCCTGCCACAACTTTTTTCTCATGATTCCTCTTTTGTTGGGATGAAATAGGCACAAAACCAAATTCATTTTCTAGTGAAGGTACTGGGAATAAGGCTTCGCCTATTTGTTGCCTACATAATATGTCTTATTTGTTTGCCAACATATCACAACTATCTAATTTTTAAAAAGAATATAAACCCTAACCAAGAAAAAGTTTGATCGGCATCAAAACAAATTCATTCTTTTGTACGTACATATTCTCTCTCCAGCACAATGACAACACCACATTCATTGTTAAGTTTCTTAAGGAGATTAAAGTGCCTTCTACCGCTATCGACAGCCAAATTCACGGATGCATGTTCAGCACCGATGAAATGAGAAAAACTCTGAGTGACGAAGCCTGGGTTCAAAAATGGTTGGACACCGAAGCCGCTCTTGCAAAAGCTCAAGGCGAACTTGGAATTATTCCAAAAGACAAAGCTGACACCATCCAGAAATATGCCAAAGCCGAGCTTCTGGATATTCCTTCAATCGGAGAGTTCTACAAAAGCTCCATCACCATTGTTCCTTTGCTGAAAGCCTTCAAGAAGGTCCTTCCTGACAATGCGGGAGAGTTCGTTCACTGGGGTGCCACCAGCCAGGACATTGTTGATACAGGTATTGTTCTTCTTGAAAGAGATGCCTATGAAATCATCCTTCGTGATATGAAGCTTTGCCAGGAATATTGTTTGGACCTTGCCAAAAAGCACCGCAACACCGTTATGTCCGGAAGAACCCACGTTGTACACGCTCTTCCGATTACTTTCGGCTACAAGGCCGCCATCTGGGCCGATGAGCTCGGTCGTGACATCGAACGCTTAGAACAAATCAAAGAGCGAGTTTTTGTCGGTGAAATGGCCGGTGCAGTTGGAACTCTAGCTTCCCAGCCCGAACACGGGCTTGCCGTGCAGAAGAGAATGATGGAAATTCTCGGTCTCAATGTTCCTACAATTGCATGGCACGTTGCTCGTGATAATCAGGCAGAGTTTGTTTCCGTTTTAGCTCTTTGTGCCGGAACCCTCGGCCGCATCATCCATGAGATTCTGACTCTCCAGAGAACAGAAATTCTTGAACTTGAAGAGCCTTTCTTCATGGGCAAAGTCGGTTCTTCCACCATGCCTCACAAACGAAATCCGGCCGTTCTTGAAAACGTTTTAGCTCTTCTTCGCAACGTCCGTTCTATTGCACCATCCATCGTTGAATCGATGATTAGCGAAAACGAAAGAGACTGGGGCTGCTTCCTTTCCGAATGGGAAGCCATTCCGCGCGCCTGCCACATGATGGCCGCTGCCCTCGAGAAGTCCAAAAACATTCTCAAAAACTTGATTGTTTATGAGAAGCACATGGAACGAAATCTTTTCAAACAAAAAGGCCTCATGATGAGTGAATGCGTCATGATGCATATGGCTCCGCGTCTTGGCCGAATGACGGCACATGAAATCATCTACAAAGGTGCCATGGAAGCTTACGAAAAAGAAATTCCGTTCAAAGATGTGCTGATGAATACTCCGGCAGTCAAGGAAGAATTTACGGAAGAGGAAATTGATCACATGCTCAATCCTCACTCTTACATCGGATTGGCTCCTGAATTCGTCGATCGAGTTCTTGCCAAATATTCCAAATAATTCATTTTCTTCCGGCTGCTTTACAAGCAGCCGAACCTCAATTCAAAGGTATTTGTATGCCTCAACGCTCAATTAAGCTGTGGCAGGCAGTTGTTCCTGTCCTCGTGTGTTTACTCATATGGCTTTATCCGGTACCGGAAGGCTTAAAGCCTGAAGCTTGGCACATGTTTGCCATCTTCGTTGCAACCATTGTCGGTATTCTTTGCGCTCCGCTTCCGTCAGGCGCCATTATGTTCATTTCTTTGGCGGTCTGTATTTTTACAAATACGCTGACTTTTAAGGCGGCTTTATCCGGTTTTGCCTCCGGCACAGTATGGATGATTTTTGCCGCTTATGTTCTGTCTCTCGGCTTTGTCCAGTCCGGACTCGGGCGGCGCATTGCTTACAAGACACTTTCTTTATTCGGAGGTTCTTCACTTGGCATCGCTTACTCTTTAGGCCTAGCAGATTTATTCTTAGCACCTGCTATGCCGAGTGTGACAGCTCGTTCCGGCGGCATCATTCTGCCCATTTCAAAATCCATTAACCAAGTGCTCGACAGTGAACCGGGCCCGAAGCAGAAACGGCTCGGCGAGTTCTTAACCATGACCTGCTTCCAATTCACACCGATCACCGGCGCAATGTTCATGACCGGTATGGCTGCGAATCCATTGTGCGCGACACTTGCTAAAGAAGGTCTGGGCCTCGAGCTCTCTTGGATTGGCTGGTTCTGGGCTGCCGTTGTGCCATCCATGATTTGTTTCTTCCTGATGCCTCTTCTTTCTTACAAGATTCTCAATCCCGGCTTGAAGAAGACTCCCGAAGCCAAAGTCATGGGCAAAGAACAGCTTCTCGCAATGGGTCCAATGTCATCGCAAGAAAAGAAAGTTGCTCTCGGTTTCATCATCGCGTTATTAGGCTGGGGGACTACAATGTGGACCGGTTACAACGCCAATGCCATCGCTATCGCTCTTGCCGCTTTCCTGTTTGCAACCGGCGCAGTTAACTGGAAAGACGTTTTGAATGATAAGGCTGCTTGGGACACCGTTGTTTGGTTCGGCATCATTATTTCTTTAGCAACCGGTCTTACCTCTTTAGGCTTTATTAAATGGATGAGTGCAGGATTTGCTTCCATGCTCACAGGCATGGATTGGATGGTCGCGTTTGTCCTTCTCGGCTTCCTGTACATCTACCTTCACTATGTCTTTGCCACTGCATCCGGCCACGTTGCTGCCATGTACGTTCCGTTCTCTATGGTCGCGATCGGCGCAGGTGCTCCTCCGATGATGGTCGCCATCTGTTTTGCTATCTTCTCGAACTTTATGTGGGGGATAACGGAATACGCCGGCGGACCAGGCCCGATCTATTACGGCCAGGGTTACTTTGAAAGACCTCGGTTTTACGGCATCAACTTTGTTCTGGTGACCATCAATGTTCTAATTGTTTTTGCCAGCGGTATGCTTTGGTGGAAACTTATCGGCCTCTATTAAGAATAGAGCAATCTTAAAATCGCAGAGGATGCCCTCAGGCATCCTCTCTGTTTTGGCGTCTGAAGTTCTTTTGAAAAGTATCAGAAGAACAAATGATCAGATATTTGGAATAACAAGTGCATTGGTAAAGGCAGGAGGGGCCTTTGAGCTGTCTTCAAACGTCACGAATTCCCAGCTGTCCGGTTCGGACAATAGCTTCCTGAGTAGCTTATTGTTCAAATCATGACCGGACTTGAAGGCCTTGTAATGAGCAACGAGAGGATGCCCTAAAACATAAAGGTCTCCCATGGCGTCAAGGAGCTTATGTTTTGCAAACTCGTCATTGGAGCGAAGACCGTCCGGGTTAAGAACGTGATAGTCATCCATCACAACGGCGTTATCTAATGTACCGCCCTGAGCCAAGCCGTACGAGCGAAGCATCTCCAAATCATTGACGAAACCAAAAGTACGGGCTTTGGCGACATCGTTGATATAGGTATGGTTGTCGAAGTCAACTTCAACAAACTGTGCTGTTGCATCAATAGCGGGATGACCGAAATCAATGGCAAAGGACAGCTTATAACCGTTAAACGGTTCTAAGGATGCCCACTTATCGCCGGCGTGAATTTCAATTGGCTTTTTAACGCGAACAAATTTTCTTGGTGCGTCTTGTTCTTCAACGCCTGCCGCTTTAATCAAGAAAACAAAGGATGCACCGGAACCGTCCATGATTGGAATCTCAGCACCGTCAACTTCCACGTAGCAGTTGTCAATGCCAAGTCCGGATAAAGCACTCATCAGATGCTCAATCGTTGCAATCTTGGCTTGGCCTTTATCCAGAGTCGTTGCCATACGGGTATCGTTGACTCTTTCAGGTTCCGCTTTAATTGCAACCGGCGGATTCATGTCGATTCTTCGGAAAACAATCCCGGTATCGACCGGGGCCGGACGCAAGGCCAATTTGACTTTGCGTCCGGAATGCAAACCGATACCGACAGTTTCAAAAGCTTTTTTAATCGTTCTCTGTCTAATCACTGAATTAGGTTCCTTGGATTAGTTCTTCTTTCTAAGAAAGGCCGGAATTTCATGTTCAAACTGCGGCTTTTCTTCTTCCTGCTGGGCCTGTTCGGCTGTGTTTGGAACAGAAGCGTTGTTGGACCATAGTCCGCTGCCTTGTCCATTGCGGGGGTTCAAACTGGCAAAACCTCCTTGGTTGAAGCCCATACCACTGTTCATCATGCCGAAAATAGTATTATCTTTGCGTGCTGGAGGCACTTGGAAGCTGTCATCGGGTTGTGCGATTGGTCTTGAAAATGCTCCAGCCGCCCCAAAAGGGCTATGAGCTCCTTGATCCTGCTGAGGATGCTGGGGAGGACGCGGTTCAGCTGCTCTCTGAACTTGCGGTTCCGGCTGAACCGGCTGAGAAGCAGGCGCCTGCGTCTGGGAGAATTGAGAAACAAAGCTCGGTGCATTCGACTGAGGAGCAGCTGCGGGCTGCTGAACGGGCTGAACCACTTGCTTTGGTTCCGGCATAACATTGACTCTGACCTCAGCGATTTCTTCAACCTGTACAGGTGCCGGCTGTTGAACCGGTTCTCTGATTTCAGGAGCGGAGAAAGGAGCAGACGGCTGCTGTTTTAACGGATTCGAAAATCCGGCAGGATTTCTGATTTCGAACGGATTAACCTGAGGTTCTTGAACAGCTGGCTGAGGTTCTCTAGCCGGTTTTGCAGGTTTCTCCGGCTGACCAAAGAGGTCAACTCCCATGGCTGCAGGAGGAATCGGATCAGTATGGGCCTGCGGCTTCCATAAGCCGGCTGCTTGGCTCTGAGGAGCAGCTGTCGGCTGCGGAGTCGGGATGGTGTAGCTGGGATCGATAGAATCTTGATCCAAGCCTGTCGCAATAACAGTAACGCGAATCTTATCTCCGAGCGAATCATCATAAACACTGCCGAACACAATATTGGCATCAGGATCGGCGAAGTTGCGCACGGTTTCCATGGCCATACGGATTTCAGACATCTTGACAGCCTGACTGCCTGAAATATTGACCAGTACACCGCGTGCACCCTTAACATCAAACTCTTCAAGCAGCGGGCAGCTGATGGCTTGAGAAGCTGCCTGCAGTGCTCTGTCTTGACCCTCGGCCTCTGCGGATCCCATCATGGCAGTACCGCGTTCGCTCATAACAGTTCGAACGTCTTCAAAGTCGGCATTGACCAAGCCCGGAGCCTGAATAATTTCAGAAATACCGGCTACGGCGTTGTACAGAACCTCATCAGCACGGGCAAAGCATTCCCCGATAGTGGCGTCCTCGCCAAGCTCCATTTCGAGCTTGTCGTTAAGAATAATGATTAAGGAATGTACGCGAGCCTTCAAAGCTTTAATACCAGCCTCAGCATTTCTCATTCGGCGGTTGCCTTCAAAAGAGAACGGCTTGGTAACAACGGCAACCGTAAGAATACCCAATTCTTGAGCTACTTCGGCTACGATTGAAGCTGCACCGGTTCCCGTACCGCCGCCCATCCCGGCTGTAATGAAAACCATGTTTGCACCGCGCAGAGCGTCGGCAATTTCTTCGCGAGCTTCATTGGCTGCCTGCTGGCCGACTTCCGGTTTACTGCCGGCGCCTAAACCAGTGTGCCCAAGTTGGATTTGTACTTCTGCTTCACTTTGGGATAAGGCCTGTCGATCCGTATTAGCAGCAATGAACACCACATTGCCTTTGACCTGCTTACGGATCATATTGTTAATTACATTGCCACCGGCTCCGCCGACACCAATTACCTTAATCAGTGCACCGCTTTCGCCGTTTTCCATCATTTCAAACGCCATCTGCTACTCCAAATTTATGCGGCTTTACCCACATTAAAACTTCTTAATTCTATTAGGAAAATGAATTTCCTAAAAGTTTCCTGTAAACCAGCTTTTCAACATATTTTTTACCGTTGTCAGGCCGCCCTTCTTCCGTGGCGCTCCGCCTCCTCCGTAATATCTGGCAGTTTCGTCGGCCAGATAACCGAATAAAGTGGCATATTCGGGAGATGAAACTCCCGCTAGTTTCTCAGGCAGTGTCTCCGTTGAGAATTTATTAGGTGAATAAAAAATATTTGTTTCATACTCGATAATCGGATAACCGATTCGAACATTGATATATCCGCCGGCCATATACCCGCTGAATACTTCTCTTACCAGCCTCTCTATACCCTTGAGCTGTGCACCGCCGCCGGTCAGAACCACACCGTAAGAAATCAAGTGACGAAGGTTCTTATCACGCAGACGGTTGTAAATCGCCTCAAGAATGTCGCGCAATTTCATATCAATAATTCCCGAGAGAGCTTGTCTTGTCAACACTCGGTTATGTTCATGCGCAAACCCTGCGTAAGAGGGCAAATCATAAGAATCGTTCTTGTCGCAATGCGGGTCAAAACGGACGTGGCCCATCGAGACTTTGAGATTTTCCGCATCAATTTTGGACAATTGTGTCTTGATAGAAATCTCATTGGTCAGAGATTCTCCGCCTCCCGGAAATACCGCCGTGTACTGGACGGCGTTGCCGTAATAAACCGCAACCTCGGTTAACTCAGCCCCAAGATCGATCAAAATCACACCAAGATTCTTTTCTTCTTGTGTAAGAACGGCAGAAGCCGAACTCAGGGGATTAAAGTTCAAACGGCTTTCGATCAGTTCCAGACCGCTTCTTCGAATGGCTTTACCAATGTTCTGACAAGGAGAGGTCTGAGCCGTAATTACATGCAGTTTGGCATCCAAACGGTTTCCATCCATACCGACCGGATGGTGGTATCCCCATTTAAAATCAATGGCGTACTCCTCAGCCAGAACTTGAAGATACCGCATTGACGGCGGCAAACTAGTTTGCTGAACGTTTCTGAAGATTTCATCCACGTCGGACTGTTCAATCTCTCCTCTGCGCGTCACGACCGTCATATGGACATTATCTGACATGATATGGGTGCCTGAAATGCCCGCAGCCACCCTGGATATATTCACATCGGCAGACTTTTCAGCTTCTTCTACGGTTTGTCGAATAGCATCGACCAAAGGATTAATTTCAACTACTACACCTTCTCTTACGCCGACACTGCCGCACACTCCCATCCCGACAATACGATAAGTTCTGTCGGATAACGGTTGGGCAATTGCACAGGCAATCTTAGAAGAACCTATGTCCAACGCGGCTATTAAGTCATCTGCCTTACTTGGCATCTTTTATCTCCGTTTCCAATACGTCTGAATCGTCCGGTTCAGGTTCTATTTCCGGACGTTGAACAGCTACGCCTTTTGTATACCTTGCGTCAATTTTTCGCGGATGCGCCCCCAAATGGTCCTTCATCTGAGGCATCATATTCAATACTCTTTCCAGCCTCAAACTCATAGCCTGATTTGTATCGCTCCCTTTAAAAACAACTTCAACATTCTTGTCTTCGGAATTTTTGAAAACAAGATACCAACCGCTCATCGGAGTCAGCGTCAGAGACACAATCTTCAATCCTCTCGGTTGGCAAATTTTGTCGAAATCTAAATACTGCTGGTAAATTTTTGCACTTAGTTCAGGCGGTCCGTAAATATGCGGAAGTTCTCCTTCGCTTTCGGCTACCGCCTGGTTTTCTTCAAAAATTACACCGTCTTGCGACAAAACCTCTTGTTCTCCCCACAGCGCCACCGGCTTATGAAGATACAGGAATATCTTCAGGCGATTCGGCCACTCTCTCTTTACGGAAACATCCTTAACCCATGGAATCTCTTTCAAGGTATCTCGGATCTTCGAAATATCGACCGTAAAGAAAGTTCCGCTGATCTTGCCTTTCAATTTTTCTGCAACAACGGGGGCCGTAATGGCTTCTTGATTGCCGTGAACCACAACATCGATTCCCTTTAACCAAAAAACCGGTTTCTGGATTGCCCACCAGACGGCAAAAACCAGCAGTACGAGGATGATTAAAATCGAGACGAAATCCGTCAGGAAATTAAAAGTTTTATCACTCCACTTGGACATCCACTAACCCTTTAGTGCAGCCCCTTCTGCCACGAGACAGACCAGTTCCTGATAGCTGAGACCAACGGTCTTAGCTGCTAAAGGCACAAGTGAGTGCGGCGTCATGCCCGGTGCCGTATTGATCTCTAAAAGAACAAAACTGCCGTCAGGTCTAAGCATAACGTCTACTCTTGACCATCCTTGGATTCCTAAGACTGCAGCTGCTTTTTCTACGGCTGCCAAAATAGCATCTCTGACATCATCTCTAACTGCGGCAGGGCAGATATACTGAGTTTCATCCGAGAAGTACTTATGTTCGTAGTCGTAGTCTCCCTTAGGGGCAACGATTTCAATAATCGGCAGCGCCTTAAGGCCTTGACCGTCATGTTTATCCAACACGGCAACGGTCAGCTCTCTCCCGACTACCAGCTCTTCGACCATTACCTGCATACCGTCTTCCGTAGCTTTTCTGACGGCTTCCAAAAGAGATTCTGGAGTAGCGTCGTTGATACGGTAAAGACCAATGCTGGAACCTTCTTTGCTCGGCTTCACAATCAAGTTTTTGCCAAGCAGACGAATAATTTCAGCCATGTTGCTTTCAGCAGTGACTGTCGTTCCGCGCGGGACAGGCAGGCCGACGGACTCCCAGACCTTCTTAGTCATGACTTTATCAATACTGATCGCTGAAGCAAATACGCCGCTGCCAGTGTACGGGAGTTTGATGTATTCCATTAAGCCTTGGATTACACCGTCTTCTCCTCCCTTTCCGTGAAGAATAAGAAATGCTCTGTCGTAATCCTTGCTAACGAGCTCTTCAATGTCCTGTTCCTGAGGGTCAAAAACCTCTGCATCAACATTAGCATCGCGCAATGCTTTGAGAACACCCGAACCGCTCATCAAGGAGACTTCTCTTTCGGCCGAAGTTCCGCCCATCACAACGGCAACTCTGCCTAATTTTTTATCTTTATTTGCCATAATTCTTTCCTTTAGCCATTAATTTAGACGGAATACCTCCGATACTGCCGGCACCCATCACTAGCAAAACGCTGTCATCGGAGACGTGCAACTCAATTTGTTCTTCTACTTCTTCAAGATTGGCAGCAAAAATAGGTTCAACCTTTCCGGCCAGTCTGATTGCTCTGCAAAGACTGCGGCTGTCAGCGCCCACAATCGGTTCTTCCCCGGCCGGATAAACTTCACACAAAATCAGCTTATCAACCGTAGAAAGCACTCTTACTAGATCTTCGAAACAGTCGCGTGTACGAGAATAGCGATGCGGCTGGAACGCCAAAATAATTTCTTTATCCGGATAAGCCCCGCGAGCAGCCTTAATCGTGGCAGCCATCTCCGCCGGGTGATGACCGTAATCATCCACCACCAAATATTTCTTCCCTTCTTTTGTCTTGGCTTGGCCCCAGATAGAAAACCTTCTTCCAACACCGGTAAATTCCGTCAAGGCCTGTTGAATTGCATCAACCGGAGCTTCTACCGAAAGAGAAACGCCGATTGCTGCAAGAGCATTCAAAACGTTATGCATTCCGGGAAGATTCAATACAATTTCAAACGGTTTCACAGGGAACTTAGAAGTCTCCACTGTAAATTTCATCTGAGTACCTTCGGCACGAATATTGGTGGCACGAATCTGCGCATCTTGTCCGAATCCGTAAGTAATAACCGGTTTGGAAATCTTCGGCAAAATAGAGCGGACATTCTCGCTCTCAATACAGACGACCGCTTTTCCATAGAAAGGAAGACGCATTGTGAAATCAATGAACGCCTGCTTCAGTTTATTGATGTCATGACCGTAAGTATCCATATGGTCGGCATCAATGTTGGTTACAACTGCCACTACAGGGGTCAGATACAAGAAAGAAGCGTCAGACTCATCGGCCTCGGCCACAATGAACTGTCCTTTTCCTAATTTTGCATTGGAGCCGGCAGCATTTAATCTTCCGCCAATCACAAAAGTCGGATCAAATCCCGCGGTCTTCAAAATAGAAGTGACCAAAGAAGTCGTTGTCGTCTTTCCATGCGTTCCTGCAATAGCAATGCCGTTGCGCAATCTCATCAGCTCCGCAAGCATGATTGCACGGGGAACTACCGGGATGTTATTTTCTTTAGCGTAGACAACTTCCGGATTGTCTCCGTGGACAGCGCTGGAAATCACGACTACATCGGCATCGCCGACATGCTCTCCCGAATGGTTATAGAAAATACGCGCGCCTAACCTTTCCAGACGTTCCGTCGCAGCATTGGCCTTCAAATCTGATCCGGAAACTTCGTAACCGAGGTTTAACAAAACCTCAGCGATACCGTTCATGCCGGTTCCACCAATACCTACAAAATGTAGCCGTTTGACTGCAAACATGCCTTTTCCTAATCCGTAATGTGTTCAATAAAATCCGCAACTGTAGTTGCAGCGTTGGGCTTTCCGAGCCCTTTGGCTTTCTTAGCCATTTCCAATAACTTTTCTCTGTCGAGACTTCCAATAATTTCAGCCAGTTTCGGCGGCGTCAATTCTGTCTGCGGCAAGTAAATGGACGCACCTGCATCCTGCATATACTTGGCATTTCCGACTTGGTGAGAAGTCGTTTTAACCACAAGGGGCACTAATATAGCAGGAACACCGGCTACCATTAATTCAGAGACGGAAATTGCACCGGCTCTGGCCAGCACTACGTCTGCTTTCATGTAGGCTGCTGCCATGTCATCGATAAAAGGAACGACTTCCGCTTCGACACCGAGTTCCTTATAGAGATTCTTGACCTTTTCCAAATCATTGACGCCGCACTGGTGGACGACCGCCGGTCTTACCTCTTCCGGAATCAGAGCAATTGCCTTTGGGGCATTTTCATTGAAAACACGTGCTCCTAAAGAGCCTCCGAAGATCAATAGATTGAGCTTGCCGCTTCTGCCGGCATATCTTTCTTCCGGTGAGGGCAAAGAGACAATCTCTTTTCTGACAGGATTACCCGTTACGACTGCGCGTTTACCGGCTTCCTTGGCCGCTTTGCCGTCGAAACCGCACATCACGCCGCTGGCATTGCCCTGAATCATCTTAATGCTCAGCAGCGGATCAGCATCGCTGTTCATCAAAACGTAAGGAATGCCTTTAAGACCCGCTCCTAAACACACCGGTACGGCAATATACCCGCCGGTGGAGAAAACGGCATCTGCTTTGACTTCAGTTAAATATTTTTTAGATTGGAAGATCGAGGAAAGAAGTTTAAATCCGCCGAATAAAAGAGTTTTAAGACCTTTTCCTCTTAAGCCCTCAAAATCCAATGCGGTAAAAGGTATTCCATGCCTTTCCACGAGACGTTTTTCCATACCGGCCTTTGTGCCAACCCATGAAACGTCCCAACCGCGCGAGATCATGATCTTAGCGACTGCAATACCGGGCATCACATGCCCTCCGGTACCGGCTGCTGCTATAACTAAATGCTTCTTCATACCATTCCCCCACGCATTGTAAGTTTATTTTCGTAATCAACCCGAAGCAGCAAGGCAGCTGCCGCTAAGCACGCCAGAAGGGCAGATCCCCCGTAACTGACGAACGGAAGAGTTAACCCTTTTGTCGGGAGCAAACCGCTGGCTACGCCGACGTTAATAAAGGCCTGCACACCAAACCAAATAGCTATACCTTGAGCAACGAGTCCTGAGAAAAAGTGTTTCAACAAAATAGCTTTTCGGCCGATTTCGAAAGCTCTCTTAACGAGCCACAGGAAGAGAGCAAGGACTACCAAAACACCGACAAAACCCAGTTCCTCACCGATAATGGCCAAAATAAAGTCCGTATGGGCTTCAGGCAGATAATTTTGTTTTTCAATGGCGTCGCCCAGACCCACTCCGAATATCTCTCCGCGGCCGAAAGCTATCAATGAGTGAGAAAGCTGATAGGACTTACCGAGCGCATGGTCAGCTGACCAAGGATCCAAATAGGCAAAGATACGAGCCATACGCCACGGAGACGTCAAAATAACGCCGATAAAAATACTAATCAATACCACGAAGATGCCGATAAAGATCCCGAAATTGATGCCTCCTAAAAAGAGGATGCCCATCGAGATACAGACAATCATAATCAGCGCACCTAGGTCAGGCTCCAACAGCACAAGCAAACCAACCAAACCGATCACAATACCCATCGGTAGGAAACCTTTCTTGAAGCTATGCATAAAGTTCTGCTTTCGCACCGTAAAATTGGCTGCAAACAGCAGAGCTGCCACTTTCATGAATTCCGTTGCCTGTAGCTGGAAAGGTCCGACTTGAATCCATCGATAAGAACCGTTGACGTTCTTACCAATCCCCGGGATCAGCACGGCAATCAGCAACACAAAACCCAAGAAGAAAATAAGAGGCGAGAACTGCTTCCAAACTTTCATCGGTATTGTGCTGACAATCACCGCAACTACGGCAGCAACCCCTAACGAAATGGCGTGCTTGACAAGGAAAGCATCGACGGCAACTTTGTACTTAGGAGAATCAGACAAAGAGATAGACGCCGAAAAAACCATCAGCGTTCCGATTAACACTAAGCTGAAGACAACAAAAAGCACTCCCCAATCAGGAGAAATCCCTGTCATTGATCGGCTCGGAGCGTATGGAATCGCAGCCTCACTGGCGTCTCCCACCGTTGTGTTGATCTGGAGATCGCCTTCTCCTTTTCTAAAATACTTCAGCACAAAGTTCCTTCATCTTCTGCAATTTGCTTGGCGCAATCAATAAATTGCTGCGAACGATCGGCGTAATCTCTGAACATATCCCAACTAGCGCAGGCCGGGGACAACAGAATCACGTCACTTTCTTTGGCATTCTGACGGCATGCTGCAACTGCTTCTTTCATATCCTTGGCGTGAATCTTGGGAATATCCACATCTGCCAACACCTCTTCAATTTGAGGAGCGTCTCTTCCAATCAAAACAACTGCACGACAATGTTCTTGGATCGGTTTTTTCAGCGGAGTGAAATCCTGGCCTTTCCCATCCCCGCCGAGAATAATGACGACTTTTCTGTCTTCAAATCCTTCCAGAGCGGCCGCAGTCGCTCCGACATTCGTCCCTTTGGAATCATCAATATATTCAATGTCTCTGGAAGTCAGAACCGTCTGGACTCGATGAGGTTCTCCTCTGTAAGTCAGCAGGGCCTTCTGTAGATCCGAGAGTTCAATACCTGTAGATAAAGTTAAAGCCGCCGCAGCCAACGCATTGGCCTTATTGTGATTTCCTCGAATCAGGAGGGAATTAGCAGGGATGATATTGAAGTCTTCACCTTCTTCGTCTTCATAGGAGAGCCAGGGGAAGGCTCCGATTTGTTCGATACCGAAGTCTCCTTTATTTTCCGGGGCGTTCAAGCCGAAAGTACGGACTAAAGCAGGATTGAGTGCCTGTGCAAAACCAATCGACACCGCATCTTCACGGTTTAAAACGCGAATCGTGTCTTCCGAAAAGATCTTAGCTTTGGCTGCAGCATAAGCTGCCATCGATCCGTGCCAATCCAAGTGGTCTTCCGTTACGTTCAAGAGCGCTGCGGCATCGCATCTCAAGGAAGAAGTTGTCTCGAGCTGGAAACTCGAGAGTTCCAATACCCAATAGTCCGGCAGCTTCTGCTCCCTTTCCAAGCGAGTTACTTCAGCCAGAGCGTTAGGGCCGACATTGCCGGCAAAGCAGACACTATGGCCGCTTTCGCTGACGATATGAGAACTCAGCATGGTCGTCGTGGTCTTACCATTAGTCCCGGTAATTCCAATTATCTTAGGAGCGTAACCGGTCTCTTTTTTAAGCTTTGCCAAGTGACGGGCAAAGAGCTCAATCTCTCCGACAACATCAATTTCTTTTGCTTTTGCAGCCGACACCAGCGGAGCGATTGCCGAAAAATACGGAGAAATACCCGGAGAAAGGACAAGCAGTGACTCGTCAGTTAACTGAATATCGTCCAAATTTCCGCCGATAAACTTGACCTGCGGAAATTCAGTCTGCAGGACTTTTAAATTTGGCGGACATTCTCGAGTATCCAACGCAGTTACGTTCCAGCCGTTTGACACCAAGTATCTTACGGCCGTCATTCCGGAGGCTCCAAGGCCAACTACTATTGCCTTTTCTTGCTGCATAGCAATCCTAACGAATCTTCAAAGTTGAAAGACCAATTAATACCAATACGATCGTGATAATCCAGAAACGAACTACCACCTGAGTTTCTTTCCATCCCTTCATTTCGAAATGGTGGTGCAGAGGCGCCATTAAGAAAATTCTTTTACCGTGAGTAAGTTTGAAATAACCAACCTGCAGAATCACAGACAAGGTTTCCATCACAAATATCCCGCCCATGATAAAGAGCACCAATTCTTGTCTGGTGATAATAGCCATGGTTCCTAATGCACCGCCTAAAGCCAAAGCTCCAACATCGCCCATAAATACTTGGGCAGGATAAGCATTGAACCAAAGGAAGGCCAAGCCGGCTCCGATTAAAGCGGCTCCCACCACAACAACTTCACCGGCTCCCGGAACATAGGGGAAAAGTAAATAGTTGGCGTAGTCCACACGGCCAACCACATAGGCAAAGATACCGAGAGCAACGCCTACCAAAGCACTCGGAAGGATTGCTAAACCATCCAGACCGTCAGTTAAATTAACGGCATTGCTTGTTCCCACAATGACAAAATAACTGAGAAGAATGAACCCCCAAATTCCAATAGGAATCGAAACGCCTTTCAGGAACGGAATTAACAATCCGCTCCTATCCGGAAGCTGAATAGAACCGAACCCATTTGCAATCCAGTCCCCAACCAGAGACCAAATACTTGAAGTATCGGGTGCAGCCACTGCAAAGGCCAAGTAGACGGAAGCGATTATCGCGATAAGAGACTGCCAGAAATACTTCTCTCTTGATTTCATTCCCTCCGGATTGTGATGAACAACTTTTCTGTAGTCATCTACCCATCCCACGGCTCCGAGCCCGAGAGTAACGAAAAGAACAACCCAAACGAAACGGTTGCTAAGATCCATCCACAAAATCGTCGACAATCCGACGGCAATCAAAATAATGATGCCACCCATCGTCGGTGTGCCGTCTTTAACCAAATGAGTTTTAGGCCC
The DNA here is from genome assembly GCA_900542195.1 of uncultured Sutterella sp. Taxonomy (GTDB): domain Bacteria; phylum Pseudomonadota; class Gammaproteobacteria; order Burkholderiales; family Burkholderiaceae_F; genus Turicimonas. Next base: position 31,030 of record UQNA01000022.1, read on the forward strand.
GTATTCGCGGACGGCTTGTCCAACCTTCAGAATCCTTAGTTCCTGAATGACTTTCGGTCCGATAGCCAGTCCGATAAAAAAAGCGGTAAGGGCTGCAAAAACTGCTCTTAAAGTCAAGTAGTTAAAGACTCTTAACCATCCCCATCCACATGTGTCAGCCAACCACTGAAACAAAGCTAATAACATGTTTATTCCTTTCCAACCTTTTCTTCCAGTTTTGCAGCGATGTTATAAAGTTTCATGAAATTTGAAGCTTTTATGAGGATTGCGTGAGGACCGCTATTTAAAAGTTCTAATACTGCTTCAAGCAGTTCTTCTTTATTTTCAAAATGCTTTGCGCCGGGACCGAAGCTTTCGACTGCATCGATCATTCGATTACCGGTACAGAACAGAGTTTGGATACCGACGTCTGCAGCATACTTACCAATTTCTTTATGACAATCTACGCTTTGAACCCCGAGTTCTCCCATATCTCCCAAAATCGCCAGGGTGGGCATCTCATTTGCCGCCAACATTTTTAAAGCAGCAATCATAGAATCAGGGTTTGCGTTATAACTGTCATCGATCAGGAGACTTCCGTCTTTCAGCTTGAAGGTTTCGCCTCGATGAGCAACGGGTCTGAAATTTTCCAGCCCCTTCTTAATATCACAAAGGTCTCGGCCAACTGCGTACTCAACGGCAGCTGCACAAACGGCATTAACAATATTGTGGTCGCCCAAAACATTCAACGCGATATCGATTTCTCCCGATGGCGTTATCAAGCGGAAACCATTATTGATTTTTTCACCGGAGACATCGCTGCATGGAGTCCCGAAAGAAACAATTCTTCTGGGACCGGCTTGTTCATGCCAAAGATTACAGTACGGATCAGCTTCGTTAATAACCGCAACCCCGTTAGGAGGGAGCATTTCATATACCAATCCGTTTTCTCTCGCGGTATCTTCCATTGACAAGAGGAACTCTTGATGGTCGCGCATCGTATTGGTGACAACGGAAACTGTCGGCGCAACAGCTTTAACGAGCGCCTCCATTTCTCCAACATGGTTCATACCAATCTCAAAAGCGGCAACTTGATGGTGAGAGCGTAGACGCCAGAGCATCAGGGCCACGCCCATGTCGTTATTAAGATTGCCTAATGTACCAATCCATTGTGTTGGTTCGTAGCGGTTGCTGATGATGGACAGAATCATTTGAGTTGTCGTGGTTTTACCGTTGCTGCCGGCTACAGCAATAACCGGCAGAGAAAAACGCTTTCTCCACAAACTGGCAGATTCCAAAAGTGCCTTTCTCGTGTCGGGCACTACTACCTGCGGGATGGAAACAGGAACGATATGAGAAACTACAGCCGCGGCTGCACCGTTATCGGCAGTGTCCTGAACAAAATCATGTCCGTCTCTTTCGCCTTCGATGGCAAAAAACAGCCCGTTAGGCTGAACTTTTCTTGAATCAATTTCTACAGAGGAGAATTTAATTCCCGAGGCTCCTTTGACGGATGCTTCCGGACCTAAAGCCTGGGCCAACTCACCAATCGTCATTAGAGGTTCACTCATTCAAATTTTCCTTTCTATTTTTTAAGTTTTTACGCGCTTCTTCCACATCTGAGAAATGGTGTTTAATTCCATTTATCTCTTGATAATCCTCATGTCCTTTACCGGCGATGAGAATGACATCTTCAGGGGCAGCGTTCTTTATCGCAAAGCGGATAGCTTCTGCGCGATCAGGAATTCTGGTCGCTTTCTCCGCGCCGGAAGCCACTTGCTCAATAATTTTTAGCGGATCCTCACTTCTTGGGTTGTCGCTGGTGATGATGGGTTCATCGGCCGTAGCTGCTACCCGTCCCATCAAAGGGCGTTTACCGGGATCACGATCTCCTCCGGCACCAACCAGTACCCAAAGTTTGCCTTTGCGCTGAGTTTTTACTTCCTGCAAAGTTTCAATCGCTTTTTCCAGCGCATCAGGAGTATGAGAGTAATCGACAACCACTAACGGATTGACTCCGACTTCCGCTATCTGCATACGTCCGGGCGGCGGAACCAACTTTTGAGAAGCTTCACAGACCTTCTCAAAATCAATTCCTGCGGCTAGAGCACAACCGACTGCAGCAAGATAGTTTTCGACATTGAAGTTCCCGACAAAGTTGCACTGAATGCTTTTAACTTCATCGTGCCAATGCAGATCGAATGCTATTCCATGCTCCGTGTGACATAGATTAGAAGCGTATAGATCCGCTTCTTTCTTTCGACTATAGATAATCCGAGTCACATCACGGTTTCTGATCTGCTGGATATACCGCTGTGAATACTCATCGTCGAGATTAATCACTGCACTTTCTAACTCAGGCCAGTCAAACAAAATTCCCTTGGCGGCCGCATAGTTTTCCATCGTCCCGTGATAGTCAAGATGGTCACGAGTCAGATTTGTAAAGGCAGCAATTTTAATACTCAAACCTTCCATGCGGCCCTGTTCCAGACCGATAGAACTTGCTTCCATCGCGAATGCCTCACACCCTTCATCTCGGAGCTGAGAAAGTGTGGATTCCAAGGTCAGAATATCCGGAGTTGTCAGCGAAACAGTCGGTATCTTTCTACCTTCGAAATAGCATCCGATGGTTCCGAGAACGGCACAAGGGACTCCGCAGGAACTCAACAAATAAGAAATCCAATGAGTTGTTGTAGTTTTACCGTTTGTTCCGGTTACAGCAATTCCCGTCATTGACCGTGACGGATTGCCGAAATAAGCTGCGGATATTTCCGGAAGCATTTCCCTGAGGTTGCTGACTTCCAGCTGATTGTCAGGAAGTTCCAAATCTCCGAGACCTTCCCGAACAACACAGGAAGCACCGTTTTTTAAAGCGATTTCAATAAAATCTCGGCCGTCATGGGCTCCTCCCGTGACGGCAAAAAACACATCGCCGGGCTTAACCATTCTGCTGTCGAGACACAGTTTGGATTCAGCCCGCGCGTATCTAGTTATAAAGTCCAATATATCTGAAAGGTCAGGCACCGCCAGTCTCCTTCTTCAGTCCTTTGCCCACGTCGTTAGCGGCGCGAATTCTCGGCGGCTTCTTAACCGGAGCAGTTTTATTACTTACAGGCTGCGGCGCAGCCTTTTTAGCTTTGCCTTGGGCAACCGCCTTGAGCGATTTGTCCTTGCCCTGCTGTTTAGCATCATTCTTTACATAGGTCGTCTTGGGGGCGACGGCTTTATCCGGGTTAACTGCCATAATTCTTAAAGTTCCCGCCACAATCTGAGAAAACAGCGGCGCCGCTGCAGTTGAACCCCAGTGTTTGCCCTTCATCGGCTCATCAATCATTACACCAACGACAATTCTCGGGTTAGAGGCAGGAGCATAGCCGGTAAAGCTAGCCACGTATTTCTTCACATACTGACCGCCCTCAAGCTTGTAAGCAGTACCGGTTTTGCCGGCAACGCTGAATCCTTCAACCTGTGCTCGAGTGCCTGTTCCGCCTTTTTCGACTACGCTGGCAAGCATAGCTTTCATCTGATTAGCAGTTTTCGGACTGTAGACTACCTGAGGCTGTGCCGGCTCTCTATCTTTCATGATAGAAAGAGGCACCATATCGCCCTCTCTGGCAATAGCGGTATAAGCTTGGACCAGTTGAAGCAAAGAAACCGTCACGCCATGTCCGTAGGACATTGTCGCCTGCTCAATTGGACGCCAGCTCTTGGCCGGTCTCAATCTTCCCGGAACCGCTCCGGGGAAGCCGATATTGGGAGCCTTGCCGAAACCTAACTTGTCATAGTAGGACCACATCGTTTGCGGCGACATCAACAGAGCAACCTTTGAAGTTCCTATGTTGCTTGACTGCTGAATGATTCCGGCAACGGTTAGTTCTTTGCTGTAGTGAGAGTCACCAATGCTGCGCCGTCCGAAAGTCATGCGATGACCGATTTGGAATAAAGTATTGGGCGTAACTTTCTTTTCTTCCAGGCCAGCAGCTACCGAGAACGGCTTCATCGTAGAACCCGGTTCATATGTATCGGTGATCGCTCTGTTGCGGATAGCCTGGCGCCCGATCTTTCTTCTGGCATTCGGGTCAAAGCTTGGATAATTAGCCAAAGCCAAGATATCTCCCGTCTGTGTATCAGCAACGACGACAGCTCCCGCTTTAGCGTTTAAATCCTTGACCTGTTTCTCGAGTGCGGAATAGACCAAGTACTGAATTCTGGTATCGATCGTCAGTCTTATATCCTCACCATTTTGCGGTTCTCTGATCCAGACGTCATCAATAATTCTCCCGAGACGATCTTTCATTACACGGCGGGAGCCTGTTGTACCTGTCAGAAGCTTATCGGCTGAAAGTTCGACGCCTTCGACTCCGTTTCCGTCTATACCGGTTAAACCGACAATCTGAGCAGCAATGACGCCGTCCGGGTATTGTCTTAAGTATTCACGGGTGGAATGAAGTCCTGCAATATTCAGTGCAAGAACCTCATTGGCTACATCATTAGGAACCTGACGCTTCAAATAAACGAAAGTTCTCTTTGAAGAAAACTTCTTCTTGAGCTCTTGTTTAGAAACTTTCAGCAACGAGGAAAGTTTTTTAAGCTGTTCCTCCGTAATATCGGTGTCCTGCGGAATAATCCACAAACCTTTTCCGGGAACGCTGGAGGCCAGAACCGCACCGTTTCTATCCAATATCCTTCCGCGCACGGCAGAGACGTCTAAAGTTCTCTGGAAACGCATCTCTCCCTGTTTTTGAAGAAATTCGGTATTGAAACCGAGCTGAAGGTAAGCTAAACGACCAATCAGAACCAAAAAAGAAAGGACGATGATGAAATATAGAAACCTAACGCGTCCGGCAGGTACACGAATAGACAGCAGATCCTGAACGCTGTCGTTTGCGCCTCTGATTTCCTCGGGAGAAGAAGATATCCAACCTTTGATTTTATTAATTATTTTCATGGTGCGGCAGCCTCCTTAGTTGGCTTGACGCCGGCTGCCCCGCCGGTAGATGGATTTTTAAGCGACGGGGTCGGATGGATGATGACTACCTCGTTATTGTTAACAGGCGCGAGTCCTTGGAACTTCGCCGATGACACAATGTTAGACGGTTGTTCCAAAGAGGCGAGTTCTACTTTTGCTCGATTCAGCTCATCGATCAGGGAATGATAAGTCTGCTGTTCTCTCTCGAGCTGAATAAACATCGTTCTATAGGTATGGCGGTTGTAGACAATACGAAGCCCGCAGGCGAAAATGCCTACTTCAATCAAGATGATTACAAACACCAAAAACCTGAACTCTTTCATTATGCTAACTCCAGTCCCTTCCAAGGAGTACTTGTTCTGGATGCAAAGCGAAGAATTGAGCTTCGAGCTCTAGGATTAATTTCTAACTCTTCTTTTGAAGGCACAACTTTCTTGCCTTTGCTGAATAAAGGCTGAGGAAGCTGCTCTGCACGCAGCGGCAATCTGGGATCAATTCCTTTGTCAGGATTTGCGCACATATCAAAGAAGTGTTTAACAATGCGATCTTCCAAAGAATGGAAGCTGATAACTTCTAGAATTCCTTCGGGCTGCAGCAGAGAACCGGCAGCATTGAGAGCTTGTCTCAACTGTCCGAGTTCATCGTTGATAAAAATACGGATACCTTGAAAGGAGCGCGTTGCAGGGTGCTGATCACGATCCTTCTTATTTCTCGGTACTACCGATGCAATCAAATCTGCCAAAGCCTTGGTTGTAGTAAAAGGCTCTTTAGCTCTTTTTTCACAAATAGCGGCCGCGATCCTGGAAGAGAATTTTTCTTCTCCGTAAAGCTTTAAGACGGAGGCTATTTCCTCAGCAGCTGCTTGATTGATCCATTCGGCTGCCGTCATTCCGGTACTTGTATCCATGCGCATATCGAGAGGGCCGTCAAATCTGAATGAGAAACCTCTTTCTGCATCATCGATTTGCGGACTTGAGACACCGATATCTAGGAGGATGCCGTTGACAGAAGTAATGCCAAGCTCGACGAGCTTTTCTTCCATTTCTGCAAAAGGAGCATGAATGATCCGGAAGCGAGGATCCGTTATCTCTTCGGCCGCTTTGACAGCAGTCTCATCTCTGTCAAACGCGTACAGCTTCCCCTCGGGAGAGAGTTTTTCAAGAATTAGTCTTGAATGTCCTCCTCTTCCGAAAGTGCCGTCTACGTATATGCCTGAAGGATCTCTAACCAGAATGTCAGGAACCTCTTTAGCCAGCACAGGAATGTGTTTGAAATTCTTTGCGATGTCCAAAGCCAATCCTTAAAAATTAAATGCAGCTGCTATTTCGGACAGATTCTCTGACTTTGCTTGTTCTTCGCTCTCTTCCAATTTCTGGGCATCCCATAGTTCGAAATGCTGACCCAAACCGACTAAAACAACCTCTTTACGGTTTAGGCTGCAGCTGCTTCGGATCTCTTGCGGAATCAGCAGGCGACCGTTAGCATCCATCTCAACATCTATAGCCGAACCCATAACAATTCTTTGGAATGCGCGGGCAGCAAAAGGAAGGGCCATTAACTCTTCTTTCTTTTTCTGCCACACAGGACGAGGGTAAAGAAGTGCGCATCCATCAGGGTGTCTTGTAAAAGTAAGTTGTCCGGAGCACAACTCCTCCAGGGCCTTGCGAAACCTCGCAGGCACTGAGAATCTCCCTTTGGAATCGAGAGTAATGTGAGGAGAGCCTTGGAACAATTTTTATTTCCGAAACATTAATACACCATGGAACTCTAATTTTATCCACTTTTTAGCCACTTTTTTCCACTTTTTAGCGCTCGACCCTATCGGTAGGACACTAATATAGATTCAGGGATAAAACTTTGTTCCCAAAATGATTTTTCTTTTGCGTGAAAAAATTATTTTTCCCACTGGGTGAAGTTTGTTATCAAAAAACGAAACAAAACGTGAAGAAGAGGTGAGAAGAGAAGAAAAAGTTTGCCGTAAGCCGGATTCTGTCCGCAATAAATTGCGCGATGATCATTCATCTAGAATATAAGTCGCCTTATATTTCAAGCCACCTACCCACAGTCTCGCCGGACAGGGTCAATAACTGTCTATTTGGTGTTGCTCCGCGTAGAGATTGCCCGTTTCAACCGGACTTAACCGGCTCGTCTCTGTTGCTCTAATCCTCGCCTCACGGCGGAGAGGTGTTACCTCCTACGCTGTCCTATGGAGTCCGGACTTTCCTCAGAGCTAACGCCCTACGATCATCCGGCAAACTTCAGGCGCTACTTTAGTTGCTTTTTACTAAAATTTCAAATGGCTAGCATCGAGTAACTACTCACTTCAAAATCTACGGATACATTTTCATTTTCTTTTAACAACTTATTGACGATCTAGAAACACAGCCTTCCGCCCGTTTAAGAAAATCGTTCTAAATCGCAATAGAATTGAATCGTAGAAAAATCATATAAATTTGTTGGAAATCAAGTGAAAACAAAAACAAAGGCTCTTCTGGCACTTCTACCTCTTGTTGCGTTTCCTTCGATTGCTTTTAGTGCGGGGTGGGATTCTTTTTGGTCGGCAATCGGTGAGACGCTTCCGGCGTCTGTCAGCGACAGTGATGAAGGTTATTTTTCTAAAACCTGGGACGGTTTAAAAACCATCATGCGGGATGGAAACACCGGCCTTTTAGTGCCTGCTTATACCATTCATCCGGCGTGGGACTATCCGAACAGGCGTCAGGAAAACGGCTACACGTGGGGCGGCGGCATCTCCAGCAACTACATAGATGCACGCGGCAACCGCCGAATTCTTTATGCGATGGCTTTTTCCGATTCCCACAATATTATTGAGCCTTTCATGGGCTACGCATGGTTGGCTCGATGGAAGCTCGGCTCAAGTCCTCTGCATCTGGAGACGGGATACACCCTCGGTTTAACGGCCCGTGCCGATTACCGATGGATCCCGATTCCTGCACCGCTGCCTCTGCTCGGGGTAGGAACCGACAACTTAACTTTCTACGGAACTTATGTTCCCGGAGCCAACATCTTCTTTTTCTTCGGCAACTTAGTCTTTTCCGACAAGAGCTTCAGCTATTCCGCGCTTCCGGAAGAATCTAAATTCAATAACAGAGTCATGCTGTACGGAGGGGGAGGCTGGCAGAAAACCGATATGAACGGCCTCGGAGGAGCGAGCATATCCTCGAATCCTGCTTGGACTGCCGGTGCTCGTGTATTTCTAACCAAAAACTGGGCGATTGACGCCAATGTCATCCAAAGCAAACACAACGTTAAATATTTCGGTCAAAAAATAGGTTCTTACAAATTGACCGGATACTCTTTGGCGCTTCAATATCATTTCTTAGCCTCCAAAGACGTTTCTTTATATGCCGGCATCGGCGCAGGTTTCTTCCGGCTGAACAATCTACAGCAGAACCCCGGCTGGCACTCTAGGAAGAACGCCTTCTCGCCGGTTATCCAGATAGGCACAACCTTTGCTTTGACCAAACATATTCAATTAACCGGCGGTTTGGATATGGCATTTCCGCGATACAAAGGAAGAAATTCCTACGGGGAAACATACTCCTTGAGGCCTTCTCCGGCCACGTTCAAGGCAGCAATCGGCATTACATTTTAAGGTTTGAATTAAGTTTTCGGATTAGTATAGCGTCCTTACTAGGACGCTTATTTTATTAATCGGAGTCAACATGGATCGCAATGAAGCTCTTTTTGACAGAGCCCAAGAATCAATTCCCGGAGGCGTGAACTCTCCTGTTCGTGCATTTAAGTCAGTTGGCGGAGTTCCTCCTTTTATCAAAAAAGCTTTAGGCCCTCATCTTTATGATGAAGAAGGCAAAAAATATATCGACTACGTTGGCTCCTGGGGTCCGATGATTCTCGGCCACAACAATCCTGCAGTTATTCAAGCCGTCAAGGAAGCCGTTGACAACGGCTTAAGCTTCGGCGCTCCGACACAAGGGGAAGTATTAATCGCTGAAGAAATCAAGAAGATTATTCCTTCCATTGATGAAGTCCGCCTTGTTTCCTCCGGCACAGAAGCCGGCATGAGCACTATCCGTTTAGCCAGAGGCTACACCGGACGCAACAAGATTATTAAGTTTGAAGGCTGCTACCACGGTCACAGCGATGCTCTTTTGGTCAAAGCCGGCTCAGGGTTACTGACTTTCGGCACACCGAGTTCTGCCGGTGTCCCTGCAGACGTGACTAAAGACACTATTGTTTTGGAATACAACAATTGCGACATGCTTGAAGAAACCTTCGAAAAAGAAGGTGACCAGATCGCCTGCGTTATCGTAGAAGCCATCGCTGGCAACATGAACATGGTTCCGGCTACTCGCGAGTTCATCACCAAAATGCGCGAACTGACAGAAAAACACGGCACCGTGATGATTGTTGACGAAGTGATGACAGGCTTCCGAGTCGCTTTGCACGGAGCTCAATCCTTATACGGCGTTACTCCGGATCTGACTATGTTCGGTAAAGTCATCGGCGGCGGCATGCCTGTTGCTGCATTCGGCGGCAAAAAAGAAATTATGGACTGCATTGCTCCGCTTGGTCCGGTTTATCAGGCAGGCACACTCTCAGGCAACCCGGTTGCCGTTGCCTGCGGTCTTGCTACGTTGAAGGCCATTCAAGAACCGGGTTTCTACGACAGACTTTCCGTTCAAACAACCAAACTCATCAGCGGCTTGGTCCAAATTGCTAAAGAAGAAGGCGTTGCTTTCTCCGGACAATGCACCGGCGGTATGTTCGGCATTTACTTCCGTCCGACTTGTCCTGCCAGCTTCAAAGAAGTTATGGAATGCGACACCGAAAAATTCAAGACTTTCTTCCATGCCATGCTTGATAACGGTGTTTACCTTGCTCCAAGTACTTTCGAAGCCGGCTTTGTCTCTATAACTCATGACGACTCCGTCCTGAGCAAGACTTTTGAAGCTGCCCGAAAGGCCTTTAAAGAAGTTAGAAAGGTTCACGGATAATGAGAAGTTCTCTGCTTTTTCGCATATTCTTTATTTTTATTTTTCTTTTTGGCATTCAGATTCAGGCCGCTCCTTGGGCACCAAAAACCAAAAGTAATTTCGTAAAAGCAGAGCTTATCTCTTCTATGGCCGAAGCCACGCCCGGCTCGACCATAGAAGTCGGCCTGAAATTAACTCACGATCCTCATTGGCATACTTATTGGAAAGCCACCGGCGACAGCGGCCTTCCCACCGAGATCCAATGGACGCTCCCGGACGGGTGGAAAGCCGGAGACATTCAGTGGCCGATTCCCAAAGTATTTAAGCTCGGGACACTTATCAATTACGGTTATGACGGAGAAGTCCTTCTTCCCGTACAGATCACTATTCCCCCCGACCAGCCTCTTAACTCCTCGGTTTCTTTGAAAGCGGAGGTTTCTTGGCTCATGTGTGCGGAACAATGCGTTCCGGGACGAGCCTCTCTTTCCTTAGATATTAAAGTCGGGCCAAAGGCTGTTCCCTCTGACGCCTACGACAACTTCCAGGAAACATTAAAGAGTGTTCCTTCCGACAGCATCCCCGTTACGGCAAAAATTGATCATAAAAAGAAACTTATTGAGTTATCTTTTCCGGATAACGGAGCATTAGAGAACGTCTACATCTTTGCCCAAACGGCAGATTCCATCTCTTATGGAGCACCACAAGAGATTGTCCCAACGGCCAATGGTTTTTCCGTTTTCCTTCAGGCCACAGAATTTATTAATACTGGCGACACTTTCGAGGGATTAATTCTGGTTAACGACGGTATGGAAACCCTAGGCGGCTGGGCTAAAAACTTCAGTGCACAGTTAAAAGAAGCCTCCTTAACGATTCCGGTTAAGTCAGAGCAACTGAATTTGTCTCAAGGCTCATTACTGATTTCAGCCTTCTTTGCCTTCCTCGGGGGCTTAATTCTGAATTTAATGCCTTGTGTCTTCCCGGTTCTTTCTTTGAAGATAATCGGCATCGTAGAAAACCGGGGCACGAAGAACTTGTTGCCTCACGGATTCGGATTCTTAGCAGGCATTTTGCTCACAATGCTTGTTCTTTCCAGCCTGCTTATTGCGGTTAAGTCGACCGGTGCAATGATCGGTTGGGGCTTCCAGCTGCAATCTCCTTTCTTTGTCTGCGCTTTAGCTACCTTATTTATTGTTCTCTCGGCAAACCTTCTCGGATTTTTTGAATTTAGCTTTACTCTAAGAATTTCCGGAGCCGGTACAACGAAAAAACGTTCTCCTTTTCTTGAGAGCTTCCTCACCGGGGTGCTTGCGGTTTTTGTTGCCTCCCCATGCACTGCTCCTTTCATGGGGGCTGCTCTAGGCTATGCGTTAAGCGCTTCTTATATTGAAACTTTATTCATCTTCCTAGCCTTAGGCTTAGGCATGGCTCTGCCTTGGTTCTTACTCACCGTTTTCCCGTGGCTTACACGCTGGCTTCCTAAGCCGGGGCAATGGATGATCACATTCAAAAAGTGGATGGCTTTGCCTATGGGGTTGACAGCCCTTTGGCTTCTTTGGGTTTTATCTCAACAAATCAGTATTCTTGCGTTTGCCTGCATTTGTACAGGTCTCCTCTTGTGCTGTGCTGCCCTTTATTTTTACGGAAAGTTCCAATTCGGCAAGCTTTCGGCTAAATCCATTGCCGCCGTTCTTGCTGCCGCAACCTTATTTTTAGTAGGAGGTGGCTTAACGCTCTCAGCCATCTCTCCGGTACAAGAAACTTACCAAGGAGCTGACAGTTGGTCCCCGCAAAAGGTGAACGATGCCCTCAAACACGGAAAACGAGTATTTGTTGACTTCACTGCATCTTGGTGCTTGACATGTCAGGCCAACAAATTAGCCGTTCTGCGTACCTCTGAAGTTCAAAAAGCTTTCAAAGACAATGACTTTGTCGTGCTTGAAGCAGATTGGACAAACTACGATGAAAGAATCACAAAAGTCCTGGAACATTTCGGCAGAAGCGGGGTCCCTCTCTATGTCGTTTATGAACCGAACGGGTCTACGGAAATTCTTCCTGAACTGCTGACACAAGAAATTGTTCTCAAGGCCATCAAAAAGAATACGAAATAATCGCCTGTTTATGAGTTCAACATGAAAAAAGGATGAGGAGGAGCGGAGGTGCTTCTCCTCATTGTTTGTCCTCATGCGTTGTTGACATCCTCCTCTTCGTGAACGAAGAGGATTCCCTACCACCACTACAACAGC
>UQNA01000023.1 GCA_900542195.1 uncultured Sutterella sp.
TCCTTTTTTCGTTAAAGTTCATCATGTTACAGCCGGTTATAATTGTTGTAAAACTATAATTTTCTTGCAAGAGCCTCTCTTTCCACCCAAACAATTCCGGCAAAAGAACGGTATAAACGTAAGAATTCAAGAGTGCCCCCGGAGAAAACAGTTGGAACGTCCTGCTTCCTAAGTAAGAATAAACCTAAGAAACCATTCGATACTCGATGAGAGTGAAGAAAAAGGCGGCCTTGTGAACCACCTTTTTCTGCTTTTGTTAGAAATTAGACCATATTAGTATTGGTCAAAGTTCTTTTGAATTTCTTTAGGATCTTTTGTTTGTGTTAAGGAGAGCATCAAGAGAACACGTGCTTTCTGAGGATTCAAAGAACCGGAAGAAACAAAGCCGTACTTGGCGTCATCAACTTCTGCGTCCTTAGTTGTTGAACCGGTAGGAACACGAGAAGAACGAACTACAGCGATGCCGTCTTTAGCTGCTTTTTCGATGATTGGGAAAGTAGACTTATGGAGGTTGCCGTTACCGACACCGGCGGTGACGATACCGTCATACTTAGCATCGACTAAAGCTTGAGCCTGGATGCCTTCGACTCCGGCGTGCTGATAAACGATGCCGACTTTAGGCAGTTTTTCCAATTTATCTACATTGAACGGAGTGGCAGTTGTGTGGGCTTTGACCGGAGCAGCATCCCAAAGGACTTTGCCGTTATGGATAGTAGCAAGTTGGCCGGCATTCGGGCTCTGGAAAGTTTCAACGCCGGTTGTATTGGTCTTAGTCACATCACGGGCACCGAGAACACGGTCATTCATTACAACCATAACGCCTTTGCCGCGGGCGGTTGGATCTCCTGCAACTGCTACGGCGTTGTACAAGTTGGCAGGACCGTCAGCAGAGAGAGCGTTTGACGGACGCATTGCGCCGACGAGAACGATAGGCTTATCGCATTTAGCTGTCAGCTGAAGGAAGTAGGCAGTTTCTTCCATGGTGTCAGTTCCATGGGTGATTACGAAACCGTCTTTCTTTCCGCATTCTGCATTAATTTTCTTGGCCAGTGTCAGCCAAACTTCATCGCTCATATCTTGAGAGCCGATTTGAGCAACTTGTTCGCTTGAAACGTTGGCGATGTTAGCTAATTCAGGAACAGCCTGAACTAAAGCATTGACGCCTACCTTAGCAGCGGAATAGTTTGTCTGATCTGCAGCTTTGGATTGACCGGCAATAGTACCGCCTGTTGCATAAACAGCAACATTAGGTTGAGCAGCATAAGCTGCACCGAAAACAAGAGATAAAGAAGCGGCAATAAGTGCCTTTGTGAACATCGTAGTCCTCCTCTATGTGGAAATAATTTCTCATTCGTCTAAGTGGTCACGAATGCGAAACGTGAATATTTGTATATTTTTTTAGAGTTTATTACGTACAAATCTGAAATAAAATCACATAAATACGGTATATACGAACAAATAAAAAGGACAATTGTTGGATATTTCCTTAGAACTTCTATTCTTTCAAAGGGTTGCGATTCAAGGTCTATGCATTGTTAGCGTTGAGATTCTTCTCGAGTTTAGAGTTTCCTTTAATTTCGTTGTTTTGTCGCAATGATTAAAGAATTTCCTTCTAAAGCTCAGAAATATAGAAGACGGTTTTTCCGCCGACTGCTGTATTTTTCCAGCACTTTGTGGTTATGTCTAAAATTTAGAGCTAATTTTTTTCGGACAAGTTAAGAGAGCCTGAGAAATGAAAGAAAGCCAGAGAACTTATGTCGCTATAGACCTCAAGTCTTTTTATGCATCTGTCGAATGCTATGAAAGAAATTTAGATCCATTGACGAGTTTTTTGGTTGTAGCAGATCCTTCCAGGACTTCAAAAACAATCTGCTTAGCCGTTTCTCCGGCCTTAAAAGCCTTTGGAATTTCCGGCAGACCGCGTTTATTCGAAGTTCAGAAAAAGGTCGAAGAAATCAACAAGGCACGAAAAATCAAAGCCGGACTTTCCGAGTTCCAAAGCACTGCCTTCGATAAAAAAGACTACGAGACAAATGAGAAGAGTGAATTAGATTTTGTAATCGCACCTCCGCAAATGTCTCATTACATGGCCACCAGCGTGAAGATCTACGAAACCTACCTGGAACTTATTGCGCCGGAAGATATTCACGTTTATTCAATTGATGAAGTTTTCATCGACATCACGCCTTATCTGGAAACCTATAAAACAACTGCGCATAATTTGGCTCGTGAATTAATCAGAAGAGTTCTGAAAAAGACAGGCATTACAGCAACTGCAGGTATCGGCCCGAATTTGTATTTGGCCAAAGTGGCCATGGATATCGAGGCAAAAAAATGCGAGCCGGATAAGGACGGTGTTCGGATAGCGGAACTAGATGCTGCAACCTACAGAAGCAATCTTTGGAGCCATGAGCCAATCACGGATTTTTGGAGAGTCGGAAAAGGTTATGCGGATTCTCTTGAGAAAATTGGTTTAAGGACAATGGGAGACGTTGCTCGTTACTCCATTAAGAATGAGAAACATCTGTTTGAATTGTTCGGAGTGAATGCAGAACTTCTAATTGACCACGCATGGGGACTAGAGTCTTGCACAATGAAGGACATTAAGTCATTTGAACCCGATGGAAAAAGTATTGGTTCAGGTCAGGTTCTTCAGGAGCCATATTCTTTTGAAAAGGCCTTGTTAGTAACCAAGGAAATGGCAGATGCTTTGGGTTTAGATATTTTTTCCAAAGATTATGTAGCTACAAAAATAGTTTTGACGATCGGGTACGATGTTGAGAATTTGAATGGGGCCGAAAAAGGCAACGGATATCAAGGTCCAATAAAAGTAGATTCTTACGGCCGGAAAGTGCCCAAGCCGGCTCATGGAACATTATCCCTTTCCAGAGCAACCTCATCTTCTTCGGAAATCAGAAAAGAAATGGAGAAGCTTTTCAGAAATATTGTGAATCCTAATCTTTTGATTCGCAGAATAACGATGTCCGCGGCGGTATGTCCTAAGAAATCGGTTTGTGAGGAGTCGGAGGATAGAGCTCAGTTAGATTTGTTCGACGGTACGGAAATGGCAGAACTCTTCGACCATCAAAGCGACAGGAAGGCGGAAAAGGAGAGAAAGGTTAACGAGGCAATATTAGCTTTACGAGACAAATTTGGAAAGAATGCTATTGTCAAAGGGATGAACTTGGAAGAAGGCGCGACCGGCATTCTGCGCAACAATCAAATCGGCGGACACAAAGCATGATCAAAGACTATAGTGACATTATTGACCTTGAGCGACCGGTTTCACGTTTTCCGAAAATGTCTAGGCAGGCAAGGGCGGCTCAATTTGCACCGTTTGCGGCTTTGACAGGTTATGAAGATGCTGTTAAAGAAGCCTCACGATTTGTCGGAGAAAAACCTCTTCTGGACGACCAGGAAATAGAAAGAATAAATCAGACCCTGAGGGATGCGATCGAATTTGACGATGCGGTGGATCTAATTGTTTTTGAACCCGACTCACACAAATCCGGAGGAAGAGTCGGCAGAGTAACGTCCCGCATCAAAAAAATAGATGAGACTGAGCGGAAACTGGTGCTTGAGAACGGCAGACAGATCATTTTAGAGAACATAGTTGGCATCAAAACCGAGGACTCTTCTCTTGACCAGGTGCCTTGGTAATCGCGCATTAAGCACGTTTCTTCTAGGATGAAGAATGAGTGGATGCTTTTATCCAGAGCTCCTTGATTGATCGACCTCTCATTATGGGACCGCATCATCAGAGGCGAAGCCGTTGAGGAACCTTTGTTTTCAGATTGCTATTTCATCTCGATGACATTGGACAGGTCAACTTCAAAGGAAAAATTCGGATCAATGATAAAAAAGCCACCGGAATATTCCTTGCAGATCCGACCTTCGGCTGGTGAAAATTTTCCTGTTTTTCCGACCAGAATCATAGAGTCACCGCAATAGACATTTCCGAAAGTATCTATGCTGAGGTAGCCTTGACATTCTTTTGAGATGGTTCCGATAAATTCACTTGGATGTTCCGTCCACACTTCTCCCCATAAGTTTGCATAAATTGGTCTACAGAATTGAGAGGACGCATCTGCAGATTCCATTGGTATGGAGGCTAGAAGACAACCGATGGCCAAAGCGGTAGTTTTAGAGAGCAAAGATTTTGAGAACATAGTGAAGCACCTTAATTCAGCTAGTCTTTGACTGAAGTTCTATCATGGTTGACGTCAGTTCATGTCCATCCTACTTATAAAAAGTTTATTCAATTTTGTAAAGCGGACGATTGCTAATCGTTTAACTTAATCACGTCGGACAAATTGATTGTGAAAGGTTGGCCCTTCACGTAGAAATCCCCGAAAACCCCTCGGCAAATTGGACCTTTTCCAGAAGGGGCTTCTTTGAGTTTTCCGATTGAAAAAGGAGAATCACCGCAATAGACGTTTCCAAATACATCCACATGAAGGACTCCTTTGGTATTGCATGAAGATTTTCCGATTGAGAATGGAGAACCTTCGACGAAAATTGTTCCAAAAGGATCGGAATAAACCGGTTTGCAGTCTGGAGGAGAGGCATGGGCTGGCCAACAGACGACAGAAAATAAAAGAGCAGCAACGGTTGCTTGAAGAAATGTCTGAAAGAAAGTGAGTTTTGGAAGCACAGAAATCCTGATTGAAAGACAAAAATGTAAAAGAGGATCTTATCAAGTGCTTTTACTTTTCAGACCAGCCTTTTTCCAAAATTAGAGATCACAACAAGAAAACTAATAGGGAAAGTTTCCTTTAAACGATTTTCAATGAACTTGATAAAAGAATGATTTACAGGTTCAGCAATTTGTCCAGCCCCAATAATCACATTATCAGAGCGAAGAACAAGAAGCTTCGGCTAATTTATCCGGAAGTGCTCCCGATGTAAAACCGGAACTTAGAGAAGGATCCTTTCTGAGAGAAGTCTCGATAAGTCTGCATTTATGTTTTAATCGGCACCCCAAATGAATTGGCATCCTTTCTGAGGACAACGATAAGGATGGCAGATTTTTCTTTAGACTCTTTTGCTAAGTGGAATCAATGAGCCGAGAAACCTTATGACGAGTACGTTACTTTCCTTCTCTCATCACACTTAAGATAATTCCCTTCTGCCAATTAAAGTATGGGTTGTACATCAATCTAGCTGTAATTTTGCCGTCCGGTGCGCTTTCCCAGGTTGAATACCAGACATTCTTCGCCTTTTCACATTTGGCTATCTCTTTATCTGAAAGGTCATCTCTGCAAACTCTGGACTTTCCGTGTCTTCCGTACCAAGGATTTTTAGGGGAGTAGGCCAAAGACATATGAGAGAAGCTCGCAATTCGCTCCTCAGGAATGTAATCGCTTTTATAAATAATTCTCGGGTCGCTTCCGTCTCCTTCAGTACCGTACCAAATGAAGCGGCTCCTTGGATTAGTAAATACCTTGGGAAGAATATGAATAAGTTCCTTGGCGTTAATAACCGAGTCGTGTTCCGTCATCATGACAATAACCGGCTTCGAATAGGTTTTGTCTTTCATTGATTCCTGGACATTCACCATAGATTGACGGAAAGCTTCTATTGCCTCCAACGGAACAGTTTCATAACGGAATGGCGCCACACCTTGAGTATCGTTGTCCGGTTCTTTATACCAGTCGGTGAATAAGTTAATGAGAGGGATGAACGCAATCATCTCCGTTTGAATCTCGAAAGCCGGAGAAAATAATACTAAACCTTTAACTTCCGGCCGTTCGAATGCTAATTTTGTGACTAAGTTACAGCCGGTGGAAAAACCCCCTAACCATACTTTTTTTGAGGTTTTAGAAAGAAGGTTTAATTGTGCCTCAACGGTTTTTCTCCAATCCTCATAATCGGTGTCCAGCATATCGGCAGGCTTGGTTCCATTTCCCGGAAGAAGGATGGCTCTGACTAAATATCCGTTGCGAGCCAATTCTCGGCCGATGTCTCTAAAAGTCCATGGAGAATCTCCTAGACCATGAACAAACAAGATTGCTTCTTCATTACTTTTCAATGGCTTAAATTCAAAAGGAGCATTAGCAGTCAGTTCAAATTGCTTATCTTTCAATACAAAGTGGCGGTTTTCGGAAATAAACTCTTTGCACTGTTTTTGATAATCGGCAAAGGAAGTTCCCGAGTAAGGCAATTTTGCTTCGTTCGGCGGATTGACCGAACAGCCCGCCAGCGTAAAAAATAGAAAAGTGAAACTAATAAGTTTGTTCAGAAAAGGGCGGACATCTTTCATTCGCAATACCTAAAGGTTCTTCTTATTTATGAAATAGGATTACTTAAATCATAAATAAGCAAAAACCCTTAGTATGTAAAGAATGTCCGAAAAGGGTAAAAACCTCAATAAAAGAGAAGAGCCTTAAGCATAAAAGCGTTTGAATATAAGAGAAGTGTTAACTCCTCCGAAGGCAAAATTGTTGCTCATTATGTAATCAGTGTCCAAACGGCGCGGCTCATTCATGATGTAGTCAAGCTTGCCGCAATTTTCATCCGCTTCCTTCAGATTGGCAGTGTGAGCGAACCAACCTTCATTCATCATTTGAATAGCAAACCATGCTTCCAACGCTCCGCAAGCTCCCAATGTATGACCCAGATAACTCTTTATAGAAGAGATGGGGGTACCGGTGCCAAAAATTGCTTCAGTAGCTAATGATTCAGCAATATCGCCTCTGGACGTAGAGGTGCCATGGGCAGAAATATAGCCAATGTCTTCAGCTTTCAGTTGAGCATTTTTCAAAGCATTGGCAATACAAATTTGAATAGTTTCCTTCTTCGGTTGAGTGATATGGGTGGCGTCGCAGTTAGAAGCAAAACCAACTACTTCAGCAAGAATATTGGCCCCTCTGTTTTTTGCATGCTCAAGCTCTTCAAGAATGAGAGCCCCGGCTCCCTCACCGACTACTAGTCCATCACGGTTTTTATCAAACGGCTTGGGAGTTTCCTCGGGTTTTTCATTCAGAGTGCTGGTGGCAAATAAAGTGTCAAAGGACGCTGCCATAGACGGGCAGAGCTCTTCTGCTCCGCCGGCGATCATTAGATCCTGCATTCCGAATTTAATTGCTTCATAGGCATACCCAATAGCTTGGCTCCCGGATGTACAAGCGCTTGATGTTGGAATCACTCTGCCGGTTACACCAAAGAACAGACCGGCGTTTACTGCGGTGGTATGCGGCATAAGCTGGACATAGGTGGTTCCTGAGATGCGGGAAGTATCTCCTCCGTCAAGCATTTTTG
Source organism: uncultured Sutterella sp. (assembly GCA_900542195.1). Classification (GTDB taxonomy): domain Bacteria; phylum Pseudomonadota; class Gammaproteobacteria; order Burkholderiales; family Burkholderiaceae_F; genus Turicimonas. The sequence continues at coordinate 7,261 of UQNA01000023.1, forward strand.
CGTAAGCCACCACCGGTTGGGTACTGCCGAAACAAGAACCAAAAGCAATTCCTGTTTGTCCGTTGGTAATGACTTCATTGCCGAGTAAGCCGGCATTTTCCAGGGCTTTTTCCGTTGCGCGAGTGGCTAACAAAGAAACTCGTCCCATTGAACGAATCTTTTTTCTGGTGTAATGGGCCGGAAGTTCAAAGTTTTCGATTGGCACAGCAAGTTTTGTGTTCAATCCTTTGAAGTACTCCCATTCTTTCATATATTTGACTGCATTCTTTCCTTGAAGGAACCGCTCTTTTATGGTGTCCCAGTCCTCTCCAAATGCGGTGATACCACCTGCGCCGGTAACAACAACCCGTCTAGCCATTAGATCATTCCTCCATTAACGCTGATGACTTGTCTTGTGACATACGCCGCAGACTCGCTTAAAAGATAAGAGACAAGGCCAGCTACTTCTTCCGGTTTCCCCATCCGCTGCATAGGAATAAGCTTCATGGCATGTTCAATCGCTCGCGGATCCATGTCGATCATGTCCGTATCAATTAATCCCGGAGCTACGCAATTTACCGTAATTTTTCTAGAGGCTAACTCAACTGCCAGGGCTTTGCCGGCACCAATCAGGCCTGCCTTAGCAGCACTATAGTTAACTTGTCCTCGATTTCCTGTTACGCCGGAAACCGAACTAATGACAATAATACGGCCGCCGTTTCTCAGACGAATCATCGGCATTACACAGGGATGGATGACATTGTAGAAACTGTTTAGATCGGTGTTGATGACATTGTCCCAATCCTCATTCTCAAGGGCAGGGAAGGCGGCATCCTTTTTTATGCCGGCACTGTGAATGATTCCCCAATAAGCTCCATTTTCTTCAATATCTTTTTCCAGAGCTTTTTTTGCGGCCTCATGATTACCGACGTTGAATCCAAGAGTAGAAGCGGGGCAACCCATAGAAGCAAATTTTTCTTGGAGCTGCTGTGCCCTTTCTTGAGAAGAGTTGAAATGAAGAACTAATTCATAGTCCGGATTACTTGCTAGTTCCCCTGCAATTGCGCTTCCAATGCCTCCCGTCGCACCGGTAATCAGTATTCTTTTTTTATTAGTCATGTTCGGATATAAATTTAGTTATTGAACAGCTTATCGTATTCAATTTTTGTGGGTTGGTATACAGTGATTTTCCCATGGGCCAAGGTTTCGCCTTTTTCAGAGAGGACAGAACCGTCAAAGGAAGCAAGATTTTTATCTTGAATAATCTTATGGATTTTGATGGTAAGAACTTCATTCGACGGCGTTTTGTCGACGAGGAGTTCGGCTCCTCTAACGCTTAACAAAAATCCAACATCGGATAGTTCCATGTCGTCCTTTCTGTAGTAGCCGGCCCAAACACCAATTGCTTGAGCCATCATTTCGATAAGAAAAACATTAGGAATAATTCCATTTTCGTCTTTGAAAAGCTCAAGCCTATCGGTTTTTTTACAATCACAGCGGCACTCGGCATGCTCTTCGTCTATTTTCACGAGCTCATCAATAAATCTCATGGGGAGCCGATGAGGAAGCCAAGTATCAAGATCATTTTCCGTCATAAAGTCCCAATATAAGAGAAGTATTGTTTCCTCCGAAGGCGATGTTGTTGGACATCATGTAATGGCCTTGGAGCGTAGTTGAGTTTTGAAGAAGGCCGAGTCCGCTGAAGGCTTCGTCCATTTCGTTTTCTACCTCAAATTGAGGGGGTAAAAACGTCTGAGGGTTGTCTAATAGCGCACAAAGCAAGACTGCCTCTGTTATCCCGGCCGCTCCTAGAGTGTGACCTGTAAGGTTTTTTGTAGAACTGCACGGAACAGATCCAAAAAGATTTCTAACAGCGGCACCTTCTGCAGAGTCATTTAATCTTGTGGCCGTCCCATGAAGATTCACGTACGCAATATCAGAGGTTTGCAGCTGAGCCATTGCTAAGGCTTCTCGCATAGCTGTTTCTATCCCGGCTCCTTGAGGGTGAGGGGATGAAATGTGATAAGCGTCTGAAGTCTCTCCCCACCCGGCTAATACGAGATTGGAAGGTTCTTTCGAAAGAACGAGAACTCCGGCCCCTTCGCCGATAGTGATTCCCTCACGTTTCGATGAGAAAGGACGGCATTTTTTGCGCGACATTACTTCCAGAGACGTAAATCCATGAATCGGAAGTTTGGCTAAGCTGTCGGCCCCGCCTACAATAGCGGCGTCTGCCATTCCCGATTGTATTAATCGAGCTCCGGAAATAATGGAACGTGCGCTGGAAGTACAGGCAGTGCTAATAGTGTAGGCAGGTCCGGAGAGCCCTAAATAAGCCGAAAGAAACCTTGATGGATCTCCTAACTCTTGCGCCCAGCCTTGGAAATCCGAAGGCGTTTCGTGCTTTGAAATGACGGCATTTACATATTCGTTTGCTTCGTTTGAACCGGAGGTACTGGTTCCCATAATGACAGCAACCCGATTTTTAGAAAACTTACCAACTAGAGAATGAAACTTATCAGAGTTATGCTGTAAGGCCGCGAGAATAAGACGGTTATTTCTGGAATTGTGACGCTTAAATTCATCGGCAATGACAGGAAGTTCTCCAAGAACATTCCCATAAAAAGCATTCTTATTGCTTCCCAGCCAACGAGTGCTTTCTTTCATTCCCGGGGCGTGATTATCAGACAAATTTTTTAAAATGTCAGGAATAGAGTTCCCAAGGGCATTTACAGAGGAGTAGTAATTTATAAAAATCATTAAAAATAACTTCTAAAGAGATAGGAAATTACTCAAGAGCCTAAGGTTACATTGAACTATCAAGAACTTTCAAGTTAGTTAATAGGTAGGTCCTGTATTTCAATTTCATATGAAAAAGAATGATTGGAAATCCTGACGATGTCTCCTTTTTTTTCTTCAGGCCAATAAAATGTCTCAATCGGATTTTGTTCACTATCAAAGATAACCATTTTGTTTTTATCTTCTGACCGTCCAATGATTAGGAAGGCTTCTCTCCAACACTTTCGGAGGAATCCTTACGGCGATGGAGTCAAAGAGAATTTCCATGATGGGTAAAGAATGTTCCATCGGGACTTTTTCTTGATACTGTACTTTTTGGCCGTTATAGATTATTTGGAAAAGTTCTAATCCGGTAGGCATCAAGCCATCCAACGTTAGAATTCCGTTTGAACATTTTTCTACCACCATTAATGTCCCTTTTTCTTGTCCCCATTTGAACTTTAATAAAGAATGCTTTAGAAAGTCCGCAGAACATGGCGCAGAAGGAAGCGCTGAGGAGATGTCCTTTGTTAAGCGATGCTGCAACTCCAAAGAATTGTTGGTCGTGGAGCATCCGGCAGAAAACAAAAAAGGAAACAATAGAAAAGCCCAGGACAAGAGATATTTTTTATTCATTATTTTTCCCATTCAGTCTATGTTGCGCAGACAATAAGACCATTAAGTATGAGGTTGCAATTCCTACACACACAATTAAGCCAAAGTTTTTGATTGCTTCTGTTTTACTTAGTACTAAAACGCCTAGAGATATTAATGTAGTAGCTGCAGACACAGAAATGGCTAAATAGGTGGATCGATTCACTCTTTCTCTGTTAGCCGAAAAAATCTGATAGTCGGCTCCAATTCCTAAAATAAGAATTAAGGCAAAAACGGAGAAGAGATTGAAGGGCATTCCCGTCAACCCCAAAGTTGCGAGGGCCGCAGCTCCTGATAAAACAATTATTCCCGTTTGGATAATGGATTTTTTCCAGCCAAAGAAGTACCAAAACAGAGCCATAAATCCAAAAACTAAAAAGCAGATAAACCAAGAGAGAACTGTCCTTTGGGTTCCAAGCCATGTCTGAATATCCTCTCTTTGAGTGATTGGAAAACAAGAGGAAAGCTTGGAGCATATAGTTTGTAAGTTTTCCTTAGATGTCTCTATAGGAATATAAAAAGCTGGTTTGTTTTCAAAATTCAGAAAGAAAGGCTTCCATATTTGACCAACATGAGAATTGAGCCAGTCTTTTGCATCAAGTGTATCCGGAAGCGGAAATTGGGATAGTTCAACACCTGTTTCTTGAAGTTTTTTAGCTACTTCGGGAAACAGCTTCTCCAGTCGATCTCTAACCTGAAGCTGGCTTTCTAAAGAGAGGAGAGTCGGGTAGATGAATTGAGGGCGAGGAAGTTTGCTCTCATTAATCACCAAGGCCGCTTTTTCAATTTGTTGTATGAGTGCATCTTCGGAAGAAGCTGTGACAACAATTCCTTTTTGTGAAAAGTTTGCTCCGGTCAGCTCTTTAATTTTGTTTTCCGAATCAGATAAAAATTGGGAGCTTTGATAAAGCCTGATTAAATCATCATCAAATGATAATTTGGGTAAACCTAGAGCCAATAAGGTGATCAACACAATGCCGGCGATGACTTTTATGGAATTGCCGGAAGAGCAAAACAAGAAAAATGAATTAGTAGCGTCAGAAGTTTTCGAATTGGCTGCCGGCTTGATAGAGAAGAGCGGAAACCAGAACCAAACTGTTAAAAACGAACCAATCAATCCGAAGACCGCAAATACCCCTAACTGCCTAAGACTGCCAAATGGAGAAATTACCATCAACCCGTAAGCAAGAACCGTGGTTATCAATGCCTGTAAGAGAGGCTTCTTTAATTTTTTTAAGATTGATAAAGGGGATTCTTTTGCCGAAGCGCTTTGTCGGGCTAAGAGATAGTGGGTCGTGTAATCGGTTGAAATTCCGATTAGGCTTATGCACATAACTAAAGTTATTGCGTGTACCGACTCAAAGAAAGTAAAGGTTGCGGCTAGTCCGAAGATAGTGCCGATACCAACTGAAAGCAGGCATAAGAGGATAGGTTTGAGTGTTCTGAAAACAAACGAGAAGAGTGCCAAGAGAAGAAGAACGGATACAATGCTCAAATTTTGAACATCCGTCTTAGCTATATTTTTAGCTTCTTCTTGATGAAAGATACTCCCGAGAAAATTCACCTCAAGATTCGGGTCAATGTGCTGACTTTCTTTAATTAATCCGTTAATGGAAGAGATCCATTGGCTAATTTCTTTTTCGCTTAAAGATGATTTTAAGCGGACATTTAGAACGGTCCAAGGAACGTTTTGTGAGTCAACGGAAGTTAGAAAACCTTCCTTCGGTGTTAGTTTTGAAGATGGATTATTTTTAGCGGCAGCTCTAGTAAGAAGAAAAGGATCCTCAGTTAGCTCTTTTAAGCTTGGAGAAGCGAAGGCCGAGTAGAGTTCACTGAGGATTCTTTGACTAATCTGGTCTGCAGAAGCGGTTAGATAGAATTTTTTATCGGAAGCAGATAAGAAGGCTAGCCTGTGCTTGATAAAGAAGCTAAGAAAATCTGCCTTCTCCTGATCTGTCACAGTGGAGGAGACGGATTCAACAACGGGGCTGGATTTTAAGAAATCGTCTAAAGATAGCGTGAAGTTTTTGTTATCTTTAACAGCGAAAATAACCGTCCTCGAAAGTGAGTCTTGCAAAGAAGAGTGAATTTGTTTGAGCTCGGCGGAATTCTCCTGCTGCGGGAGAAGATCGAAAATATTTGAAGAAAGATTTCGATCGTGTATACACAGGGCTGTATAAACGAAGGCAACAAGCGAAAGCGCTAACCACAATAAGGCAAAAAATTTGCGCTTATGGAACTGGCTTTGCAAGGTTGAAGTCTTCTCGTTCATTTTTACCTATCGGGGTTACGGTTCCGAATGTAATCAGTGTCTTGGCTCCTGAAATTTCTTCAATCTGAATATCTTTTAGTTGTTTCCCTCCATCGACGGAAATCTCTTTTACTATTTTTGATAAAGGCTCGATTTTAGGAATTAAAGTCATTTTCCAAATCTGGGAGTTGCCCGAAACCGTCACGGAAAAGTTCTTATCCAAATTAGCCTGATTCCCCTCAAAAAGTGATTTCAGCGTCGAAACCATCTTATAAACCTCCGGATTCTCAGAGGCAGTGATTTCTCTGGGCTCTTCAGATTGAGTTTGTAGAAGGACAGACTTGTCATTAATTAAAGTCTTTTGAAGGAAAGGTTTGGTTTGAATCCAAGCCAATCCTTTGGAGTTGGACAAAGAGAGATGGCCGGAAGATTTGAGAATCAGTCCTTGAGAAAGGGTTTTCGTTTGAAAAAAATCCGCGTAACCTTGACGCAAATGCTCGAAGGCATCCGTGACATATGAAGGAAGAAAATTTGAGGCAAAAACCAGTGAACTCATCGTAAGGCCAATGGCTGCAATAAATTTTTTAAGCATAAGGACTTTCCTTTCCTAACACTTCAAATAAAACCTTTGGACTTGTCAGGCAGCCTTGCTTTTTCTTTAAGTCAAAGGCCATTTGACGAGTCATTCCGGTGGTGAGTACTTTATTTGTTTCCCTATCTCTGATGAGATATTCAATTTTTATTTCGTTTTCGTATTCGACGATTTCTGCGGATACCAGAAGAGAGCTTTCCAGCAAGGCCGGGCGCCGGTATTTGATTTTGACTTCGATAATTGGCCAGACAAATCCGCTTTGCTTCATTTCGGCATAGCCAAAGTGAAGATCTTTAAAAAGGGCTTCTCTGGCCTTTTCAAAAAATTTTAAGTAATTTCCGTGCCAAACCACTCCCATTGGATCTACTTCATGGAAGGAAGGGTTAATAATTATTTCTTTTTTAAGACTAATTTGGGTTTTATTTATTGTCATTGTGCAGATCCCAAAAATCATAGAAATTAAACCATTGAAGCGGATAAGCAACTGCTTTTTCTTCTAATTCTTTAACGTACTTAGAAGAATACTGATGGACGGCATTGAGTCTATCTTTTCTTGGAAGGCTGACTTTATCGGTTAAGCGATGTGCCGAGATAAGAATTTTATCTTTGTCTCTAACCGCAAACATTGTGTATACGGGACAACCAAGAAGAGAAGCAAGCACGTAGGGCCCAATAGGGAAAAGAGCTTTCTTTCCTAAGAAGGTCTCTTCTATTACGCGTTTATCATCCCTTTCTTTCAAACCTAAAGGGATTCTGTCGGCAGCGATCGCAATCCAAGCTCCTGCTTCGATTTTCTCTTTTAAGGAAATAATGGTGCTCAAGTCAATCTCATCGATTTCTATCAAGTTTAATTGACTTTTCGGAGCACTTTTTTTCATAAATTTTTTAAAGTTTTTAGCGTTCTTATCAAACAACAAGATGTAGATTTTTTCGTGATAATCAAGCTCTCCTATTGCACGCATGGCTTCAACAGAACCCAAGTGAGAAACTAGTAATAACCGGCCTTCGCGTTTTTGGTGAGAGAGCAGGATGTTGACGGTCTCCTCATCTGCAAACTTCACAGGAGTGTTTATCTTGGCCCCTTCAGTCCAAACAATAATTTTGTCAAGCAAGGCATCAGCGAAAGACAAAAAGTGCTTTAAAGAAGAAAAGGGCTTTTTCTGATGCAACGGATGAGAATAATCGAAAACTCGTTGCTGAAAATCTTGGCTTGCTTTTCTTTGATTTTTGCCAAATGCCCAAAAGCAGGTAACTACAGGCGCGCAAAAGAGCCGAAAAATCTGCCTCCCGCCTAATTTATAGACAGCCAGGAGAAAATGGACTCCAAGGACTCCCTTTCTCTCTTGGATTTTCGCCCAATGAAGGGAAGAGCTCTTCTCAGAGTGCCGAGCAAGATTACTTCTAAGGTGAGTAAGAGATTCAAAAAACAATCTGGTGTGCATCTTGCTGATTAGCCAGTTATCCCTAAGAACTTTGAAGTTGCTTACCCCGTCCTTTGGATAAGTTACACCGACAGGCAGAAAGATCATTTTCATCTCTGACCAGTAGAGACGAACCAGGATGTCGGTATCGAAATCCATTCCCATCCCGATTTTGCAGGATTGCGCAACTTCTAAGGTTTTACGGATTGGATATATGCGAAATCCGCACATACTATCTTTTAGAGAAAAAGACAGCGTTTCGACAGCTACCCAAAAGTCAGTAATTTTTCGCCCAACTTCCCGGCTCTTCGGGACTGATTGATCATAAATAGGGTAACCGCATACACAGTCCTCGGGATGGCTTTCGGACTTGCTCAAAAAGGAGGGCAGGTCTTCTATGGCATGCTGACCGTCAGCATCGATTTGTGCTGCGTGTGTAAAGCCGAGTTCCGCGGCCTTTAACAAGCCCGCGATAACGGCACCGCCTTTACCTCTATTTTGTTCCAGTTTGACTAAAGTGACGTTTGAAAAGCTCTCGACCGCCGACTGAATCTCATTAGCTTCGTTGCAGGGACTTCCATCATCCACAACAATACAGTCCTTAATAAAGGGCTGTATTCTTGCTAAAACGTCCGCTAGCGCCCTTGAATGCCCATAGCATGGGACAACGGCGCAAAATTTTACTGCGTAGGGCGGCATTAAGACACTTTTCCTTGGCTGACGGTTATCCATTCATTGTTTTTAAAAGATTTATAAGTGAAGGATAAATATTTTTCATCAAAAGATAAATGAAGCCGGATTAAATCCTGAGGTGTCATCGGAACCGTAAATTTAATTTGACGAATGTTCTTTACCGTTCGATCGCAAAGCCCAAAAGCCCGAGCAAACCGAGTGACCCAATCAAGTTGAGCAACGCCGGGCAAGATCGGCTGAACCGGAAAATGTCCTTTAAACCAAAGAAGAGTGGGGGAAAGAATAAACTCCAAGACAATAGAATTCTCAGTTTTTTCTATAACAGCGACATCTGCCGGGATAAGGCTATTCATCAAAAAATCTCCTGAGTTCTCGTATCAAAATTTTCCCTTGATTATTCTGAGGCCATGATGGTGTAATGCGCCAAAAACGAGGTAAAGCTAAAAGAGGGATCTTATCTTTCAACCCATTTCTCAGAGAGAGGATTTTAGCTGCAGGAAGTCTTGAGACTTCTTTGACCATTGGGTCAAGGAGTACGGCCCCTAAGAGTGTCCTTCCATTCCTTTCCAAAGGAATTACTTTACATGGCATTGAATAAAACTGGGTGATTGTTTTTTCAACATTAGTCAGATTTATTCTTTCTTCTCCGATTTTCAGGATATTGTCTTTTCTTCCTTTTAAGAGAAATTGCCGAGGGTTTTGGAAGTCATATTCGTCTTCCAAAATGAGAGAAGGTAAGACTCGACCGGTTGAAACCAATCGGTTTTCAATGATAGAGAGATCTGAGAAAAGAGTCCACAACGAACTTAGATTGCCATCGCGAGTAAATCGATAAGCAATAACACCTGCCTCCGTACTTCCATAAATTTCGGTTATCTCGCATCCTAACCAATTCTTAACCAGGGATGCTGCCTTTTCTGTGAGAGGGGCACCGGCTGAAACCACTCTTCTTACAGGCGGAGGAAGAAGGGCAGGATCCAGATTTGAAAGAAATGAGGGCGTCGAAATTAAAAGAGAATTCACCTTAATTTTTGAACAATCTTCGGGTACTTTTATTCTCTTGTCATAAATGGCTAACCCATGAGACATGGCTAGCCAAATATTGAATGTAAGACCATATTGATGTTCGGAATCTGCCGTAGAGGCCACGGCTTCAATTTCTGACTTCGGTAGCAAACGAGTTGTTTGAGCGGCCTCTAAATCTAGTTGGTCTATGGTTTTGGTGATTTTTTTCGGAGCACCGCTTGAACCTGAAGTATAAAGTTCAACGATGCTGTTTCTAAAGTCGGACTTAGTTGGAGTTTTAGAGGGAGAAACAGCCAGAATCTCAGACAAGTCTTCTTCCGTTACCCATAATTCGGCTAAGGCATATCTTTCCTCCTTGAGAATGGCATTTTGAGGAATAAGAACCGGAACATTACCCGAAAGTACTATGCCCAGGAAAAGGCATAAAAAACTATAGTTGCTTTCAGTCGTAATCAGGATCCTAGTCCCCGAAAGTGCAGAAAAACGCTCGTAGACCTTAAGGACATCCAGGTTTAATTCTTTACGGGTTCGTTTCGGATTGATAGTGACTAAATCTTCAGGAGGACCTGAAAGCCAATTATTAAACGTTAAAACTTCAGACATTTAACACCAATTTTCGATAAACCCATTCTCCAAGAAGGAGGACTCCTATGCAAATGTAAGAAAAGCAGCCGTTCCAAAGAGACCATAAAACGAGGTTATCTTGCGAAGCCGTCCAGGCTGCGATTAACCCATTAAAAATAAAAAAGAAACACCAAATTTTTGTGACGTTTTTTAGATACGGAATTGCTTTGGCCGGAAGATCCTTTGTCATTAGTCTCGCTATCCGTTCAATTGCAGAAGGACCGTTAATCAAGGAAAAACCGAATATAGACAAAAGGGCAAGGTTTACGAATACCGGATACCAAAGAAAAACTTGCACCTTGTCTAAAATTAAACTTAACACGCCTAAGGCAAGGCCTATCAGACCGGGAAAAAGAGAAAAGTTAACTGCTCCTTTATTCTTTAAGGCAAAAACACATTGCATCAAGAAAAAAAGCAGGGCAATTCCGAAGAAGAATCGAAAGTCGTTATGCCGGGCCAGAAACAAAACCAACAACGGGAAAAAAGTGACGACAATGGAAGTGACTGCCCGAGCAAAGAACAACAATCGATTTTTCCACATTTGCTATTATTTTTGCTCTTTCTGCTGCTCAGCCATTAAATGTTCCAGGACGTCAACGACGTCTTGAACAGTTTTGACCGCCTGGAATTCTTCAGGTTTAATTCGTTTCCCGGTCTTCTTTTGGAGACTGACAATCATATCTACGGCATCGATACTATCGAGGTCTAAATCTTCGACCAAACGGCTTTCCGGCTTGATATCTTCGGGATTTAACTCAAACAGCTCAGCCATTGAGTTTCTTACTTCTAAGAAGAGTTCTTCTTGGTTTTTCATTATTTTTCCTGTTGTTGTTTAATAAATTCGGCAAGTTTAGTTACAGAGGCAAAATGCTGTTTGATGTCGTCTGTAGGTTCGGTTAACTGGATTTTAAAGTGGTTTTTAACTGCGATCCCCAATTCCAGAGCATCGATAGAGTCAAGTCCCAATCCTTCACCAAAAAGAGGAGCATCTGAATCAATGTCTGCCGGTGTTAAATCCTCGAGATTAAGAGAGTCAATGATGACCGCTTTAACTTCATTCTTTAATTGCTCAATTTCCATTTTTTATGCCAATAATTAATAGTCAGTTGATAGTTTTGTAAAAGGTCTTAATTCATCACCAATCTTTCTTGTCAAACGTCTGCTGGCTAACGAGAAACCTTCTTCCTGAGGTTTAATAAAATGCTCCGGGTCTATTTTTTCAATGAGTTCCAGCCGGACTGAGGGACGAGCTTCAGGTATCTGATACCATTCGCTGGACTTATCAAGCCATTTTTCAGTGCATTTAATCCCAATAGCTTGGATAGGAGCGTTACAGCGCAAGGCTATATGGGCGACTCCTCTTTTTAACTTCATGGGCTGGCCCGGGACGGTTCTCGTGCCTTCCGGAAAGATAAGGATACTGTGTCCTTTTTTCAGTCTTTCTCTGCAGTCTTCAAGAATTTCTTCGGAGGCGTTATTTAATAGGTAGTCGGCTGCCTTCACAACTCCTTTTAGAAAGAAGTTTTTTGTAAGCTGAGCCTTGACTAAACAGTCAACCTCCGGGAGCTCAGAGGCAATAAAAACATAATCTAAAAGGGTCGGGTGGTTAGCAATAATAATGCAGCCTTTCTCCTCCCGAAGTTTTTTGATGTTTTCGGTATCGATATCTGCAATTTTGAGTGTTCTAACGCATGTTACGAACAATCTGAAACTGCTCGAGATGGTCTTACGAGCCATTGTTGTTCTTTTTTCAGAATCTTTGACGAAAACGTTCAAAAGAGGGAAATAAGTTGAAGTAAGCGTCAAGGCACCGATTCCAAAAACTGACCAGCAAAAACCTGAAGACAATCTTCTGAGTTGGAATTTTACAAATGAGTCTTTTTCTCTCATAGCTTTGCCCAGGTTATTGTCGAACGGTCGGTTTTCGTTTTGAATACATTTTCCGGAGAGAGGAGGCCGGCAGCTAAGGAAAAGGCAGGATTCCTTTTTGCGGTTTCGTTGAGGATGAATTCAATCGAAACGTTTAATCCGGTGCCATTTGAGAGTACCAAGCCAAGTGCGTAAGGATCCGTACGAGCCTCTTCTTCGAGGGCACCTCCCAGAATCTCAGGAAGAGAGGATTCAAAGTCTACGACAAGGACTTTCTTCTTCCCAGCATCTAAGAGAGACAAAGCCTCTATCAGCGCAGAATGCAGTGAATCCGTTCCTGCCGCAATTGAGGTAACAGGGCCATGGAATTTCTGTTGAATACTGGTCATGGCCGAGGCAGCATTATGAACAGACATGCTGAAGTCGGTCGGAGAAACATCAGCATTGTTAGCTAGGTTCGAGAAGATTTTCTCACTGCGATTTAATTCTCCGTGTCTGGAAGAAAAGACCAGAGAATCGACAGAATGCTTTTTCATTAATGAGGTTGCGACTTCTACCGCAGCTCTGCATCCTTTGCTCATTCTTCGAGCCGTCATCATTGGAATTTTCTGAACTTCTTCTTGCGCAAGCGTTCCGTTGATAGACTGGGTGTGTGAATTCAGAATTAACCAGTCAGAAATGTCAATATTACGCTTAATCAATTAGTTATCCTCCCTTGGAACGGGACTGAGTTTTTTCTTTTTATTATATGTAAAGGCCATTTCCTGGATATTAAATTCTCATTGAAGCCGCACATAGTGGGGAAAACACCCACCTGTCGAAAGCGATGAAGATTAAGTTCGTTTGAGATGCATTACAAGTTTTGATTATTTTGTTCGGCAAATTAACAAGGTATGTCCCGTTCCTAACGGGCCGACTTCCTCTTCGACCACTAAACCGGCATCCTCGATGCACTTTTCAAATTCAGAAACTTGGTAAAAGCGGCTCGTGCCGTTAGCAATGGCTGTGAAATACAAGGACATGGCGGCAAGACACAAGTCTCCGATCTCGAAGGGCTGGTTTCCGATAAAAGGCTCAAGAATCAGCAACCGAGAATTGGGTGCTAAATTCATGCGAACTTTTTTAAGAATGGAGGTGATTTCATCCTTATGAAAGCAGTCAAGAAATTGGCTCATTAACCAAACATCAGCGTCAGAATAGGGAAAGCTTTTTATTTTCAGAATATCTAGGGCGACAGTGCTGATTTGGGACGACAATCCATGCTGTTGAATATTTTTTTCAGCAACGAGGCATTGTTCGGGAAGATCATGAATTTTGATTTCGACTGTCGGATCCATAGAGGCATAAAGCATCGACCATTTTCCGGTGTTTCCTCCGATATCAAAGATTTTCTTAGGAGCAAAATGCTCTAAAACATATTTAGCAAGATCTTTGAATGCGGCATCGGAATAGAAGTGGTCAAAGTCAAACCAACTTTTTCTTGCCGGCTCGGGCAGCGTAGTGAGGGCCGGATAAATGGTCGGCCAGTTTCCAAGTGCCCCGAGTCCAGCCGGGCGCTGTTCCAAGAAAGACTTATCTAAGTTTTCCAGGCCTCTGTAACAGACGTCTCTGGTAAAGGCGAAATTAACTTTGACCAGAGGATCATTCAAAAGAAACCAGCCGGTTTTGGCTAAATAATAATTTTCTTCCTTTTGTTCAACCAGGTTTAAGGCCAAAGCGATTTGAAGCAGAGTTTCAACAGCATATTCAGTCAACTTGGTATGTTCAACGATGGACGCGAGCGAAGCCCCGTTTTTTCCGGAATCTTCAAGGAATGACAGAATCTCGAACTTTAATAAGCACGATGATGCTTGAAAAAGAAAAGGAGCAATGGCTAAGGAATGAGCATTATTAAGAGCTTCTAATGAATTTATTTTTTGGGGATGTTTCATTGTTTGCTTTTAAGGATTGAGTTTTTTCTTGTGATGCTTATTTATTGACAATCTATGCACTCCTAGTTCAGAGGACATTTGAGTCTAATTTTTCTTAGCCGAGAAGTATAAAAGAGTTGGATTGAGAAGTGGTGATTTCAATCAAGAACTTATATTTTAAGTTCGGATGCTTAAATTGTACGAGCGTATGAAACTAGCTACTGAACGGCGAGTTGAGAATGATTCGGCTCAACTGCTATTGAGAAGAAGTATTTCGTTATTTAGCTTTAAAACTGAAGACTTGAACTGTGAATACTCAGCAAAGGACCCGATTGAATCTGGTCTTGGAAGAGCTTATAAATCCTAGGCGGAGCGCTAACCCCCTTCCTGAGTTTGTAAGAGGAAAGGCTCCGACTGTAGATCTGGGTACGCCAATGCGCTGCTAGTTTTACTTAGCTTCGTTGTTGATAGTAAGACGAACGAGTTCTTTCTTGATGGACAGGTCTAAATTTCGAATCCAGTTATTCAAGTGTCTATCAACAGTTCCGTCAGGTCGCATCAAAGTTGATTTTTTATTTGGAGTAATAGTGTAGGTTTCTCTGTCGTACTCGATGTCCACAACACCGGTATGTTGTCCTTTAACGTAAGTAGCTTGGATCGTTTTGGAATTGACCTCTTTCATTACCCAGCCGCGAGAAGAGCCGGCAAGATAGATTGCTTTTTTAATTTCTTTTAATGTGGGGGCATATTTACTTGAACCTGTCGGATTGCTATTCCCAGTAGCAATCAGAGGTTGGGAAGTACCGCACGCTGTTAAGAATGCCACAGAACCTAACGCTGCAATAAGAATACGTCTTTTCATTTTTCTATCAAAATAAAATTTATGGAGAGGTGAGGTGTAAGAATTGGAAGTATAGATTACTTCTGTAAATAATTATTTCTTCTTCGGCATACTAGCAAGAACCGAAGAGGCGGATTGCAGAAAATATAAGCAAAAGCTAAGTAAAAAGCAGGAGCCTTTAATTGGTGAGAGGCTCCAATTGAGAAAAGTATTCGGTTTCAAAATCAGTGTTTTTGGCCAAAGTGATCAGGTACGTAATGTCCGCCTCTGCCGTCACTTCTCATATGGTTGCCATGCTGATCGTAATAACCGCCTCTGCCATCGCTACGGATATGATTTCCGTCAGGAGTGTAGTAACCCCCTCTGCCGTCGCTTCTGGTATGGTTGCCGCGCTGATCATAGTAGCCGCCCCGGCCGTCACTGCGGGTATGGCTGCCGTCCGGATGATAGTATCCACCTCTGCCATCGCTGCGGATGTGTTTTCCGTCGTTGGTGTAGTATCCGCCTCTTCCATCGCTTCGATAGTGATCCATGGCTTGAGCCAATGGAACGGCGATGAAAAAAGAAAAAAGGCATGCTGTTAATAAAATTTTCTTCATATCTTGGGACCTCATTTTTCTTTAAAGTGTAATGATTCTTTTTGTCTGCATCTATATTTAAGACCGCCAGAAATATTTTCAAAAATAATTAACCTCTTTTCTATAAGATATGAATGGAAAGGAAATCAAATATCTAATACATTGCCGAAGAATAAAAAGTACTGGAAGGATTTTCAGGTATCTCTAGTGGTTAATCCGAAACTGATGTCGCTTTCTTACAGACAATTTCAAAATGTAAAACTATCATTTTGATGTCTTCTGTTTGCCAGTAGGACCTTGGAATAGATTTTTATGCTCAATCTAAGAATTCTTTCAACAATTAATGGCATACTCAGAAAATTAGCTGAATGTAATTTTTTGAAAAAGAATGCAAGAGACTACCAATCCAAAAACCCTATACGACAAAATCTTCGATGAGCATGTCGTCAGAACCGAAAAAGACGGAACATCAACTCTTTATATTGATCGCCATTTGGTCCATGAGGTGACTAGTGCTCAAGCCTTTGAAGGATTGCGTTTGGCCGGAAGAAAACTTTGGCGCAACACTTCCATCGTTGCTACTGCCGACCATAACACTCCGACAACCGGTTGGGAAAAAGGCATGGACGGTATCACCGATCCAATTGCTCACCTTCAGGTCAGTACGTTAGATAAGAATTTGGCAGAAAACGGCTGTGCCGCATACTTTCCATTCCTTAGCAGAGGGCAAGGTGTTATCCATGTCATGGGACCGGAAGAAGGAGCTATCCTTCCCGGCATGACTGTTGTTTGCGGAGATTCTCATACAAGTACTCACGGAGCTTGCGCTGCTATTGCTTTCGGTATCGGTACCAGCGAAGTAGAGCACGTTATGGCGACCCAGACTCTTTTGACCAAGAAAATGAAAAATATGCTGGTCAAGGTTGAAGGAAAATTAAAGCCCGGAGTTTTTGGTAAAGATTTAGCGTTGGCAGTTATCGGAAAAATCGGTACAGCCGGCGGAACAGGCTACGCTATTGAATTTGCCGGAAGTGCAATCCGCGAACTGTCAATGGAAGGAAGAATGACACTGTGCAACATGGCAATTGAGGCCGGAGCACGATGCGGTATTGTTGCCGTCGATGAAAAGACAATCGAGTATATGAAGGGCAGACCCCTTGCTCCGGAAGGTAAGCAATGGGATCACGCAGTTGAATATTGGAAGACGCTTCATTCAGACGAAGGAGCAAATTTCGATACCGTTATTGAAATGAATGCTTCCGAAATTGTTCCAATGGTTACTTGGGGCACTTCTCCGGAAATGGTCGCTCCGATTACCGGCTCAACCCCGCTTCCTGAAAACCAACCGGATCCGGTTAAGAGAGAAGGATGGGAACGCGCCTATAAATACATGGGACTGGAACCGGGAACTCCGATGACCGAAATCTATCCGAATTCAATCTTCATCGGTTCCTGTACTAACGGACGAATTGAAGACCTTAGGGCTGCCGCTTATGTTGTTAAGAAGTTAGGCAAAAAGGTTGCACCCAATATCAAATTAGCTCTGGTTGTTCCAGGATCCGGTTTGGTCAGAGAAATTGCTGAGAAGGAAGGCCTTGATCAGATTTTCATTCAGGCAGGATTCGAGTGGAGACGTCCGGGATGCTCCATGTGTTTGGCTATGAATGCGGACAAGCTCTCCGAAGGAGATCGCTGCGCTTCCACAAGTAACCGCAACTTTGAAGGAAGACAGGGGAATAAGAGTCGCACTCACTTGTGCTCTCCCGCAATGGCAGCCGCGGCCGCTATCGAAGGTCATTTCGTAGACGTACGCAAGATCTTTTAAGGGGTAATTATGGATAAATTCACAGTTTTAAAAGGCATTGTTGCTCCTTTAGATCGCTCCAATGTCGATACGGACGCAATCATTCCTAAGCAATTCTTGAAGTCTATTTATCGCACCGGTTACGGTCCGAACCTTTTTGACGAATGGAGATATCTCGACAAAGGAGAGCCTGGAAAGCCAATTAATGAAAGAACACTTAACCCTGATTTTGTTTTAAACCAGCCGCGATATCAGGGTGCGAGTATTCTTTTAGCCCGCAAGAACTTCGGATGCGGTTCTTCCAGAGAGCACGCAGCCTGGGCATTAACACAATATGGTTTCAGAGCCGTTATAGCTCCGAGCTTTGCTGATATTTTCTACAACAACAGTTTCAAGAATGGCTTGCTTCCGGTCATTCTTCCGGAATTTACCGTTGACGCTCTTTTCCACGAAGTCAATGCCAATAACGGCTATGAGCTGACGATTAACCTCGCAGAACAGAAGGTCATTGAGCCAAATGGTACGGCCCATGATTTTGAAGTTCCTGAATTCAGAAAATTCTGTCTGCTTAACGGGCTAGATGACATCGGCATCACCTTGCAGCATAAGGAAGAAATTGAAGCTTTTGAGAACAGAAGGCTTTCTGCTAAGCCTTGGTTAGTGAAGTCTATTTATTAATAAGGGATTCAAATGACAAAAAAAGTTGCTGTTTTAGCCGGTGACGGTATCGGCAGTGAAATCATGGCTCAGGCCTTAAAAGTGCTGAAAGCTCTTGATCTGGATTTGACCTATGAAGAAGCCTTGGTTGGCGGCGTAGCTTACGCAGCTTACGGTCATCCGCTTCCGGAATCCACATTGAAACTTGCCAAAGAAAGCGATGCAGTATTGTTCGGCGCTGTCGGAGATTTTAAATACGATAACCTCGAACGTCATTTAAGACCGGAGCAAGCCATTCTTGGTTTAAGAAAAGCCCTCGGACTTTTTGTTAATCTGCGTCCTGCCGTTTGCTATAAAGAATTAACCTATGCTTCCAGTCTGAAACCTGAACTTGTCTCCGGTCTTGATCTCTTGATCGTCAGAGAACTGACAGGCGACGTCTACTTCGGTCAGCCAAGAGGCAGAAGAAAGAGCCCTGACGGATTGTTCGCAGGAAGCGAAGAGGGCTTCGATACGATGCGCTACTCCGAGCCCGAAGTTGAAAGAATTGCCCATGTAGCATTCAAAGCTGCTCAAGGCCGCAGCAAACATTTGACCAGCGTTGATAAAGCCAATGTTTTAGAAACCAGCCAGCTTTGGCGCGACACAATGAATCGCGTTGCTAAAGAATATCCCGACGTAACTCTGGAACATATGTATGTTGACAATGCCGCAATGCAGCTGGTTCGCGCTCCTAAGAAGCTCGATGTATTGGTCACAGGCAACTTGTTCGGCGATATTCTGTCCGATGAAGCCGCAATGCTTACAGGGTCCATCGGAATGCTTGCTTCTGCGGCTCTAAATGAAAAGAAACAGGGATTGTTCGAACCTTCCCATGGTTCGGCACCGGATATTGCCGGCCAGAATATTGCAAATCCTCTAGCTCAAATTTTGTCAGCGGCCATGATGCTCCGCTATTCTTTAGATATGCCTGAAGCTGCCGACAAAATTGAAAACGCCGTTAAGAAGGTGTTGGCCGAGGGCTATCGTACAGGTGATATTTGGAGCGAAGGCTGCAAGAGAGTTACCTGTTCCGAAATGGGTGATGCAGTAGTGGCTGCTTTACAGTAATTAAAAACTCAAATTAGTAAATCTCTCGGAGGTTATCGATGTTGAAATTAGGGATGGTAGGTTGGCGAGGAATGGTTGGTTCCGTCCTCATGGACAGAATGATGGCTGAAAAAGACTTTGACTTTGTCAGCACAACATTCTTCTCAACAAGTAATGCAGGCGGCAAAGCTCCGGATGTTCCTAATGCTGATCCTGTTTTGAAAGATGCGGGTGATTTGGACGCTTTGGCAGCATGTGACGTGGTTATCACATGCCAAGGCGGCGATTGGACAAAAGAGCACTTCGGCAAGCTGAGAGAAAAAGGCTGGAACGGCTACTGGATTGATGCCGCAAGTACACTGCGTATGGAAAAAGACGCCATCATTGTTCTTGATCCCGTCAATATGGACGTTATCCAAAAAGGCTTGGAGTCCGGTGTTAAAAACTATGTCGGCGGCAATTGCACGGTCAGCTTGCTTTTGATGGCTTTGGATGGTCTTATTCAGGCTGATTTGATTGAATGGATTACTTCCATGACTTATCAGGCCGCCAGCGGCGCAGGTGCTCCGAACATGCGCGAACTTCTCAAACAGATGGGCGATTTGTACGGGGTAGTTGCCGATGACTTGCAGGATCCGCGTTCTGCCATTTTGGCTATCGACAGAAAAGTCACTGAAGAAATGAGAAGCCCGGAATTTCCGGTTAAGGCCTTCGGAGTTCCTCTTGCCGGAAGCTTGATTCCATGGATTGACAGAGAAGTAGAACATGGTCAGAGCCGTGAAGAATGGAAGGGCGGAGCTGAAGCAAACAAGATTTTAGGCCTTCCCGCCATCGGAGAAAAAGGCTGCTTGCCAATCGACGGTCTTTGCGTCCGCGTTGGTTCCATGCGCTGCCACTCTCAGGCTTTGACAATTAAGTTGAAGAAAGATATCTCCTGCGAAGAAATTGAAAAGATTCTTGCCGGTGCCAACCAATGGGTGAAAGTTATTCCTAACCATAAGGAAGAAACTATTCACGAACTTACGCCGGCTAAAGTCTCCGGAACGCTTTCCGTTCCAATCGGCCGTATCCATAAGCTCAACATCGGACCTGAGTATGTTACCGCCTTTACTGTCGGCGACCAGCTCTTGTGGGGTGCTGCTGAACCCCTCCGCCGCATGCTGAGAATTCTTGTTGACTTCAAGAAAGCCTAAACATGAGAGTTGCCCTGGGGCTGGAGTATGACGGGAGATTCTTCGAAGGTTGGCAAACCCAACCTTCAGGAAGAACGGTCCAAGACCATCTCCAGGAAGCCATTTTTAAATTTACCGGTGAAAAGGTAAATGCCGTCTGTGCCGGAAGAACGGATGCGAAAGTACATGCTTCCGGACAGGTTGTTCATATAGACACCGAATGCGAGAGAAATGATTTCTCTTGGGTTCGGGGTCTTAATTCTTATTTAGAACCTACCGTAGCGGTGCGTTGGGCACAATATGTGCCGGAAAGTTTTCATGCGAGATTTTCTGCCGTCTCCCGCACCTATCAATATTGGATTTCTAATGAGCCTGTCCGTTCTCCTTTATTGGCTGGAAGAACGGGATGGGTTTTCCGTCCGCTCGATGAAGAAAAAATGCAGGAAGGGGCCAATTACCTTCTGGGTGAACATGATTTTTCTAGTTTCAGAGCAGCAGGATGCCAATCCAAGACTCCTATTAAAACAGTCAACTTTATAAACATTGAGAGAAGAGGACGGTTTATTAAAGTTGAACTCCAAGCAAATGCCTTCCTCTACCATATGGTTAGAAACATTGTCGGTTGTTTGGTGTACATAGGTTCAGGCGCCAGAGCTCCGGAGTGGATGGCAGAAGTGCTTGCCGCCAAAAAAAGAGAAAAAGCCGCGCCCACATTTTTCCCTTCCGGCTTATATCTGACCGGAGTCGGATATCCCGAAGAGTTTAGGCTCCCTCAGTGCGGCGCTTCGCCGTTCTAAGTTAAGAAAGTAAGCAAAAAACGCAAAGCACAGCTTGCCTGCTTGCGATAAAATTCGGGAAATTGTTTTGGAATTGAACATGAGTTGGATTGATAAATTTCTTCCTCCAAAGATTAAGCGTACCGACGGAGAAACCGGCAAGAAAGACATGCCTACCGGTGTCTGGATTAAATGTTCGGACTGCGGAGCCACTTTGTACGCTCAAGAATTAAAAGAAAATCTCAACGTTTGCCCGAAGTGCAATCATCACATGCGCATTAACGCCAGAGAGCGCTTGGATTTCCTGTTGGACAAAGAGGGAAGAACCGAGATTGGCGCAGAAGTCCAGCCTTTAGATCCGCTACGCTTCAATGACAGCAAGAAATATACCGATCGAGTAAAACAAGCTAAAGCTAAGAGCAATGAGACGGATGCTTTGGTTGTCATGAGCGGTTATATGAACAACATTCCAGTTGTTGCTGCAGTTTTTGAATTTGATTTCATGGCCGGCTCTATGGGTTCCGTGGTCGGAGAAAGATTTGTTCGAGGCGTACAGGAAGCAATTCGCCGTAAGTGTGCTTTCGTCTGCTTTACTGCAACCGGAGGTGCCCGTATGCAGGAAGGTCTGTTCTCTCTGATGCAGATGGCTAAGACAACTGACATGATTGCCCGTCTAGCCAATGAAAAACTGCCTTTTATTTCAGTTTTAACCGATCCGACCATGGGCGGCGTATCAGCAAGTTTTGCTTTCATGGGCGATATTGTTATGGCAGAACCGAAGGCTTTGATTGGTTTTGCGGGGCCTCGTGTTATTGAACAGACTGTTAGAGAAAAACTTCCGGAAGGTTTCCAGCGTTCCGAATTCTTACAAGAAAAAGGTGCAATCGATATGATTGTTCACCGTAAAGATTTAAAAGAAGAGATTTCTAAGCTTATCGCTCTTTTGCAAAAAGAATCTATAGACGTATTGGAATAATTTTATGCCGCCGCGTAGGCGGTTTTTCATTTATGCAAACATTAGAACAATGGCTCTCGTTCATTGAGCATCTTCATTCTAAGACCATAGATATGGGATTGGAACGAATGAATAAGATGATTAAGAAAATGGACATCAAGTTTGATGTTCCGGTTTTTACGGTCGGAGGTACCAACGGCAAAGGATCGATCTGTTCTTATCTTGAACACATCCTTCAAGCCCAAGGGTATAAGGTCGGTGTTCACACTTCGCCTCATTTAATTCGTTTTAATGAAAGAGCCAAAGTCAACGGGCAATACGTTGCGGATGAAGAATTCTGCAAATATTTTGAAGAAGTTGAGAAGGCCAGAGGCGAATTGACGCTTTCTTATTTCGAATACACTTTATTGGCCATTCTGAAGCTTTTTCAAGAAAAAAATCTCGATGCGGTAATTTTGGAGATTGGCTTAGGCGGCCGTTTGGATGCTGTTAATACTGTTGATCCGACCGTTTCGATTATTGCCAGCATCGGCATAGACCATACGGCATTTCTGGGAAATACCCGTGAAGAAATAGCCTGGGACAAAGCTCATATCTATCGTCACAACAAGCCTGCAATTTGCGGAGACAAAAATCCTCCGGAGACTTTGATTTCTTATGCAAAAGAAATCGGTGCATTGCTGGAAATTAACGGTAAAGATTTTGAAGGTATCAAGACCGGAGACAACTCTTGGAACTACAGCGGTCCCAAATGGAAGCTCAATGACTTGCCGCTGCCTTCTATGAAAGGGGTATATCAAATTAATAATGCTTCAGCTGCTTTAGCGGCACTTGAAGCTGTTGAAGATCAGATAAAAGTTGACAGAAGCAGTATCGAAACCGGCTTGAAATCAGCACTTTTGTCCGGTCGATTCCAGAAAATTCAGAGCAAACCGGAAATTATTGTTGATGTAGGACACAACCCGCACGCTGCGGTGCAGCTTGCCGAGACTTTAAAAGCAAATCCGAGTGGAGGGAAAACCTATGCAGTCTTTGGAATGCTTTCTGACAAAGACAGAGAAAAGGTTTGCGCCATTATGGGATCTTGTGCAGACTATTGGATGGTTTGCGATTTGCCCGGAGAGCGGGGCGGAAAAGCGGAAGATTTGCAAAAATATTTGATAAAAGAAGGAGTTGCGGACGGTCAAATAAAAATTTTTGCAAATGTTGAAGAAGGTCTCCAAAATGCGCTAAAGACTGCCCGGAGCACTGATAGAATACTCGTGTTTGGTTCTTTTGTGACGGTAAGTGCAGCACTGACCGCCTTAAAAGTTCCTGTGTTGTAAGAAGGTCAATGGAAAGAAGTTAAATGGGTCTGTTTTCTAAATTCAGCAAAAAGCCCGAGGAGCCGCAAACTCACGAAGAGCCGGGGATGAACGGCAGTCTTAACAGCGATGCCGTCAATAAAGAATTCGCAGGCAGGGAACCTGGTTTTAACCAGCCCAAAAATCCTCTAAATTCAACTACTCAGATTCTGAGGACGAGCCCCGCTGAAACTCAAAATCAACCCGCTTTTTCTGAATCCAAATCCGAGACTAGTTTTCTTTCTTCCGGCCCCAGAGGAGATGCTGCACAGCCTCCGGTTCCGCCGGCTCCTCCTTCTCAGGAAGTACCCTTGTCAGCACCTAAAGAATTCGTTCCGACTCCAAGAAAGGTT
The DNA here is from genome assembly GCA_900542195.1 of uncultured Sutterella sp. Lineage (GTDB taxonomy): Bacteria > Pseudomonadota > Gammaproteobacteria > Burkholderiales > Burkholderiaceae_F > Turicimonas. Next base: position 30,626 of record UQNA01000023.1, read on the forward strand.
TTCCCGGAACAGAAGCCGAGCAAAGAAACATCGGAACAAATCAATTCTTCTCAAGAACAATACAGACAGATTAAAAGAATTCGAGCGCGCCGTAGACTTATCGGTGCTGTAATGCTTTTAGCCTTAGTTGTGGTTACAGTTCCTTTCTTATTTGATAAGGAACCTCCACCCCCGACCGTAACTATTCCTCTGAGAATACCGAGTCAAAATAGTGTGGATGTAGCCAGCATTCAAGTTCCCGGCAGTTCAGCTGCCGTAACCTCCGCTGTGGTTCCTTCTTCTCAGGACAAGGCGGCTAAACCCGCTCCCGCAGCTGATACTGCGAAGCCTGCTTCTTCTAAGCAAAGTAGTCTTCCTGCTCAAGCAAGTAAGAAAGACGAGAAAGCTCAACAAAAAGCAGATAAGAGTCAGCAGAAACCTGAAAAGAGTGAAGCTAAAAAGCAGGATGCTAAGAAAGATCAGCCGAAGGCTAAGTCTCAGGAAACAGCTAAACCTGCAGCTGCAACGAAGGGCAGCTATTATGTTCAGGTTGCAGCTATTTCTAATGAAGCACGCGCCAAGGAGTTGCTGAAGAAGATCCAAGGGGCAGGAATTCCGGGATATGTTGAACCGGTTGCTGTTAAGAACGGTAAAATTTGGCGTGTTCGAGCTGGTAACTTCCCGACCAGCAAAGCTGCTGAGGATGCAAGAGCTCGTGTTGGTCTGTTAGGATTAACAGGAAAAGTTGGTCAAATTAAATAATCTATGAGTGAACTCGACTGGGTTTTAGCCGTAATTATTCTCATCTCGACGATCATCGGAGTTTCCCGCGGAATGGTGCGGGAAATTTTTGCGCTGATTGGTTGGGTCGCTGCATTTTTTGTCTCTTTGTATTATGCGGGAGACGTTGCACAGATGCTGCCATTGGAGACAGTCGGACCGATGCTGAAGATGTTTTTAGCAGTGGTTCTTATTGTCATTGCCTGCGTTTTTGCTGCAGGCCTGATTGGTAAGCTTCTGAGACATATTTTGTCCTCAATCTCGATTGGGGCAGAGGACAGACTTTTAGGGTGTCTGTTCGGTTTTTTAAGGGGAGTTTTGATCGTAGGCTTGTTAGTCTATCTGGGAGGTTCGACGGAGTTCGTATCCAAACAGATTTGGTGGAAAGACTCGAACTTGGTTCCCTACGTGGAGAAAGGTATTGTTCTTTTCTCTCCGTATATCCCTAAGGAATTGTTTAACTTACAGAAATAATTTTATCCTTAATCTCGGAGAAAAGTATGTGCGGCATTGTTGCCCTGTATTCATCAAGTCCTGTTAATCAGAGACTTTACGATGCATTACTGCTCTTACAGCATAGAGGACAGGATGCGGCCGGTATTTGTACCGTTGAAGGCCGAACATTTCATATGCATAAAGCCATGGGTCTGGTTCGTGATGTATTTAGAACGAGAAACATGCGTGATTTGCTCGGCAACTGCGGTATCGGTCAGGTTCGCTATCCTACGCAAGGCAATGCAGGTTCTAACAACGAATCTCAGCCATTCTATGTGAACGCTCCATATGGCCTGGTGATGGCTCATAACGGTAATCTCACAAACGCAGAGACCCTGCTGTGGGAGCTTTACGATCACGATCGCCGTCATATCAACACTACCAGCGATTCGGAAGTATTGCTCAATGTTTTTGCAAATGAACTTCAATTAGCAACTCAAGGCAAGCATCTTGATGAAGATTGTCTTTTTGATGCTATTAAGTCCATGCATAAGAGACTTAAAGGTTCTTATGCCGTTGTGTGCATGATTTCCGGCCATGGATTGGTCGCCTTCCGTGATCCACACGGTCTGCGTCCTTTATGCATCGGCACTAACACAGCCGAGGACGGTACCACGGAGTACATGGTGGCCAGTGAATCCGTTGCCCTCGAAGGCAGCGAATTTAAGCTTCTTCGCGACGTTGAACCGGGCGAAGCTATTTGGATTGATGAAAAAGGAAACTTTCATTCCAGACAGTGTGCTGAAGACGTCCAAATGGCTCCGTGCATTTTTGAGTATGTTTATCTTGCCCGTCCGGACTCTACGATTGACGGTATTTCCGTTTATGCAGCAAGACTTCGTCTTGGAGAAAAATTAGCGGAAGAAATCAAGAAGACGATTCCATTGGACGAAATCGACGTTGTAATGCCGATTCCGGACTCTTCCAGGCCTGCAGCTGCTCAGTTAGCTAAGGTTTTAGGACTGGAATATCGTGAAGGTTTTATTAAGAACCGTTACGTTGGCCGCACCTTCATTATGCCCGGTCAGGCAATCCGCAAGAAGAGCGTACGCCAGAAGCTCAATGCAATGCCGGTTGAATTCAAAGATAAGAGAGTTCTTCTTGTTGATGATTCCATCGTGCGCGGCACGACAATCACGGAAATTGTGAAAATGGCCCGTCAGAGCGGTGCCAGAAAGGTTTATGTTGCCAGCGGTGCGCCACCGGTTCGTTTCCCGAACGTATACGGCATTGATATGCCGACCACAAATGAGTTGATCGCCGGCAACGGCAAGGATGTTGAATCCATCAGAAAAGAAATCGGAGCGGATGCTTTGGTTTACCAGACAATTGAAGGAATGAGGGAAGCCGTCGGCGGTTTAAATCCTGCAGTTCCTGACTTTGATTGCTCTTGTTTTGATGGAAGATACGTTACCGGTGACGTCTCTCCTGCTTATCTGAACTTCATCGAAGGCCAAAGAAAAGCAGCTAAGGAAGCGAAGAAGAAAGCTGAAAAAGAAGGCGAAAAAGAAGAATAAACTTCCATAAAAGTTTTTATTAAAGGCGTTTGGAGATAATCCGGCGCCTTTTTTCTTTTCACGGGAAGCTCTGGTTAAGCATGGAGAAAAACTCTGTTCCCCTGGACAGAGCCCGCTGGACATCTTATTTGCAGAAGAGTCCGTCTAGGTTCTCACTAATCTTGAGATCAATTTTTTGTTCATAAAACTCATAGATCTCAACATCTTGATCTTTAATTCTTCAGAAAACTGCAGACCCTTTTAGTGTTTTTGATCGGGAAAAAAGTTTGCGTTCTAAACTTTTTGAAGGTTGAGAAACGCCTGTTTTTAGGTGCATATTTGTGCTGTGAACAAAGCGTTATTTTTCAGATAATTAGTAGCTGAATGGAATTCTGTGTTGACCATTATGGTGTACCTCCAAGGGAAGGAAGGGCATTATGAGAAATAATTAACATAATTGTTACAAACGGGGCACAAGGGCCCTAAGTTTAAAGGCGGTGTTATTGTGAAAGAATATAGAAGACAACTCGCTCTTTTTGGAATGACGGTAATCGTTGCAGCCAGCCTGGTCGGATGCGATGACAAAAAAACTCAAACAGAGACTCGTAGAGCATCCCCGGTGCAAGTTGTAGAAGTAATCCGACAAGACGTACCCGCGGATCTTACTTTCGTTGCGAAGACGGAAAGCTCTCGCGCCGTAGAAATTTACAGCCGTGTTTCGGGCTTTTTAGATAAGAGACTTTATCGGGAAGGCGGAATGGTCCAGAAAGGTCAAGTTCTTTTTGTTCTGGATAAACAGCCGTTTGAGGTTCAGCTCAAAGAAGCTGAGGCAGCCCTGGATTCCAGTAAAGCTGCCCATTTGGTCGCAAAGCAGAACTTAGACCGTATTCGTCCTTTGGCTAAGTTAAAAGCTTTAAGTCAGTCTGATCTAGACAGCGCAGAAGGCCAGTTCCAAACGACATTGGCACAGATTTCAAATGCTCAAGCACAAGTAGAATCTGCGAAGCTCAATCTTTCCTACTGCACCATTACCTCTCCGGTCAGCGGTTACGCAGGATCTGCTCTGCAGACAGACGGAACGTACATCAACACCGGCAATTCACATTTAACCACTGTGTATGCTATGTCGCCGATGTGGGTGACATTCTCTATGTCGGAAAACCAGGAAGCAAAACTGAGTAAGGAAGTTGCCGACGGCATCATGAAAGTGCCGGCAAATGACAGGTTCATTGCAGAAGTTGAATTAGCGGGCGGTCAGATTTACAAATACCCTGGCCGTTTGACATTTGCGAGCCCAGACTACAACCCCAATACCGGGACTTTTGAAATTAGAGCTTCTTTTCCTAATCCCGACAATGTCTTAAAACCTCAGCAGTATGTCCGCTTGATCGTGAAGGGGGCTACATACCCCAACTCTATCATTGTTCCTCAAATTGCTGTCCAGCAAGGCGGCAAAGGACATTTTGTTTGGGTAATTAACTCCGAGGGCAAAGCGCAATACCGTCCTGTTACCGTCGGTTCTTGGATTGGCAGTAACTGGCTGATTACAAACGGATTAGAAGCTGGGGATAAGGTCGTCACTGAAGGTGTCTTGACTCTGGGTCCTGATGCCCCTGTCACTATCGTCCAAACCACGAAACAAGAAAAAATCAGTCGTCCCGAACAGGATGAGGTAGCAAAGAATATGCCAGAGTTCGTGCAGGATCCTGATCAGCTGATTCAAACGGATCCTTTATCCGGTAATTTGACGTCTTCATCCAGCACGGCATCCAAGAATCCCGTGAAAGCTGCTCCTGAAAAAGAGGCTGAGGAAAAAGCAGCTCCTTCTCCAACCAAGAAGTAAACCTAGGAGGAGAGTATGTTTTCTAATTTCTTTATTAAACGGCCGATATTCGCGATCGTCGTTTCGATCGTGATTGTGCTCGCCGGCTTGCTTTCGATGAAAGAGCTGCCGGTTGAACAATACCCGAATATGAGTCCGGTTCAAATTATGGTAACCGGTGTTTATCCGGGAGCCGATGCGGAGACAGTGGCTCAGACGGTTGCAGCACCAATCGAGACGCAGATTAACGGTGTGGATAACATGATTTATATGACGAGTTCAAGCTCGTCCTCAGGTGCATGTGCCATTACCGTTTATTTCGCTATCGGAACCGATCCGGACATGGCTCAGGTTCAGGTTCAGAACCGTGTCAATATCGCACAGCCTAATTTACCGGAAAGCGTTATCACCAACGGTTTGACGGTTGAAAAGCGTTCTGACTCTATTTTGATGTTGGTTGGTATTTACGGTACCGACGGCCGTTATACCCGTGACTACATCAACAACTATGCCAATGTCTATGTTCTCGATGCACTGAAGAGAGTGCCGGGCGCAGGCCAGTCCCAGGTGATGGGTACAGCTGACCAGGCCATGAGAATTTGGCTGAATCCGGACAGAATGGCTTCATTAGGCATTACAACAACAGATGTCGCAAATGCCGTCAGAACAGAAAACCAAAGATTTGCTGCCGGCAACGTTGGAGCCTCTCCAGCTGAACCGGGTACCGTTCAAACTTTCCCTATTATTGCTCCTTCTCCTTCAACGGATGTTTCCGGCTATGAAAACATTGTCGTGAGAAGTCAAAGCGAAGGAAGCGCCATTGTTAGAGTTAAAGACGTAGCGGATGTCTCTTTAGGCATGAAGAGCTATCAAGTTAACACTAACATGAACGGCTTGCCGACCACTTTTATCGCTATTTACTCCCAGCCGGGAGCTAATGCTTTGGATGTGGCTGACGGTGTGTACAAAGCACTCGAAAACTTGAAGAGTCAGTTCCCCGACGGCATCGACTATAAGATCGCTGTGGATACGACCGATTTCGTCAGAATTTCAATCGACGAAGTTATTAAGACCTTATTTGAAGCTGTGTTGCTGGTTGTCGCCGTTATTTACTTGTTCCTTCAGAGCTTCAAATCAACAGCTATTGCGTGTTCCGCCATCGTTGTGGCTTTGACCGGCACATTTATCGGGATGCTGCTTCTGGACTTCTCCATCAACATTCTGACGTTATTCGGGTTGGTGCTGGCGATTGGATTGGTGGTTGACGATGCCATTGTGGTGGTGGAAAACGTCGAACGTAATATGAGCGACTTCGCTATGAACCCGATCGACGCAACCGAGACCGCTATGGCCGAAGTTTCCGGACCTATCATCGCAACAGTGCTAGTGCTGGCCAGCGTTTTCGTACCTGCCGCTTTCATGGGAGGGACGACCGGAATGCTGTACAAGCAGTTCGCTATTACCATCGCCATCTCCGTGACGATTTCCGGTTTCGTAGCTTTGACCCTGACTCCTGCACTTTGTGCGGCTTTGCTGACTCACAGACAAGCTCCGACAAAGGGTTTCTTTCATTGGTTCAATAATTTCTTCATCAGAATTACCAAAGCATATGGAAGATGGACTAAGGCCTTGTTCCGGCACACTATGATTGTTTTGGCATGTATGGCCATCATCTTCTTGGCTATTTTCCAGATGTTCCGTGTGGTGCCGACAAGTTTCGTTCCGGCTGAAGACCAGGGCTATGTGATGGCAGCAATTATTCTGCCGAACTCTTCAAGCTTGGAAAGAACTACATCAGTTCTGGAAAAGATAGAAAACAACATTAAGGATGTTCCGGGCGTACAAACGTCTAACGCCATTTCCGGATTCTCCTTGATTGACGGCGGTTTCAAAACCAGTGCCGGTACATTTTTCATGACTTTGAAGCCGTTCTCAGACCGTTATAAGAATTCTGAGACAGCACGTAAAGAGAGTTCTGATGCTATTGTCGCAGAACTTGCCAGAATCGGTATGACCTCACAGCTTGATGGTTTGGTTGTTCCTTTGAATCCTCCGGCTATTCCAGGGTTAGGAAATACCGGTGGTTTCGAATTCTGGATCTCCGATACTGCGGGCGGATCGGCTAAACAGCTTCAGGAAGTTTTGGATAAGTATCTCCAAGAAGCCAAGAAGCGTCCGGAACTGACCGGTTTGACCTCTACTTATTCTGCGTCTAACCAACAGCTTAAGATTAACTACGACCGAGACAAAGCACAGCTGCTTGGTTTGACATCTGCTGATGTGTTTGACACATTACAGGCTCAGTTCGGCAGTGCCATTGTCAGCCAGTTCAGCCAGTATTCTCGAGTATGGTTCGTTATTGTCCAGTCTGCTCCCGAATTCCGAGTAAAACCGGACGACGTCGGCAAACTCTATGTTAGAAATGCCAGCGGGGATATGATTCCTCTGTCCTCAGTCATTACGACTGAATACACTAACGGTCCGACACTGCTGCCTCACTACAATGGATTCCCGGCAGCTCAGATTATCGGTAATACAGCCCCAGGGTATTCTTCGGGACAAGGTATGGCTGCTATGGAAGAGGTTGCCGATCAGGTTCTGCCAATGGGGTACAAATACGGGTGGACCGGCATCAGCTATGAACAGCAATCTGCAGGTTCATCGTCTGCGATTGTCTTCGGATTCGGTTTGCTTCTTGTATTCTTAGTGCTGGCAGCTCAGTATGAAAGCTGGGCACTTCCGGGCTCAGTCATTCTGGCAGTTCCATTCGGAGTGATTGGTGCATTGCTTGCAACTTGGATGCGAGGATTAGACAACGACGTTTACTTCCAAATCGGTATGCTGGTCATGATTGGCTTGGCGGCGAAGAACGCTATTTTGATTGTTGAATTCGCTGTTGAACTGAGAAATAAAGGCTTGGATCTTCTGACAGCAGCTATTGACGCCGGTGAGATTCGTTTCCGTCCGATTATCATGACCTCTCTAGCTTTTATCGGCGGTACTCTTCCGTTGGCTTTAGCTACAGGTGCCGGCGCTGCTTCAAGACATTCTATCGGTACGGGTATTGTCGGCGGCATGATTGGCGTTTCCTCTTTGGCGTTGCTCTTTGTCCCAATTTTCTATATTTGGTTTGAAGGTTGGGCTGAAAAGAGAGGTGGAAAATCTGCCGTTAAGACAGCCGCTAAGTTGTCTAAGCGCGGCATTTCTATGACTGAAAAACTGCGCCGTGCCATCTTAAGAAGGGACGGAAGCTTGTTCGATCCGAAGGCTACCGTCGCTGTTTCTCCGGAAGGCCAGGTCACGATTACCAATTCTCCGGGCTTTAACCCAGCAACTATTAGAGATGCTGATTACGGTGTCCCGGGAGGAGATGTTGACACAGTTCCTGCCGCTCCGGAAAAGACTTCCGCTAAGGATGTGAAAAAGCCGGAAGACTCCGAGAAAACAGAACCTTCCTTCAAAGACCCGGACTCTGCAGGCAAACCTTCATCAACCGTTCAGGAAAACAAGGATAAATGATGAAAATTAGATTAATCGCATTGATGTCATTGGCCGGTGTGATTGCGCTGAGCGGTTGCACGGTGGGACCGGACTATAAGAGACCAACATTGGATGTTCCTCTGGAATACAGACAGATCAGCAAAGAAGTTGAGGATAATGCTCAGTGGCTGACTGCACGCTGGTGGACTCAGTATCAAGATCCAGCGATTGATGCTCTTGTATCAAGCGCTATTAAAAACAATCGAACGCTGCAGCAGACTATGTCGAACGTAGAGAAAGCTGCTGCGGCAGTTACCGTTGCCCGAGCAGATTTGTTCCCGCAGTTGAATTATCAAGGCGATGCAATGCGTCAGCGCCAGAGTATTAACACTGCTATGGGTGAAGCGCTCCAAGGGAAACCTTTCAGTACGAAAGAAGTCTTGGCTAGTGCATCATGGGAAATCGACCTGTGGGGCAAAATCCGCAGGAAAACTGAAAGTGCTACGGCGACTTTGAGATCTATGGAAGCTGCCCATAAGGCAGCTTTGTCCTCGGTTATTACGTCTGTCGTCACAACTTATCTCAGCATTTTGACGGTAGACGAACAGCTTGAAGTCGCAAAAGAGACAGCCAATAGCTATTATCAGACCTATAGTCTGTTCAAAGTTCGTGCTACTCACGGCAATGTATCTGACATGGAAGTTGCTCAGGCAAAGAGTCAGTGGCAGAGCGCTAAAGTTGAGATCCCAGTTTTGCAGCAGTCCAGAGTTGAGCTCATGAACTCTCTTTCTATTCTGACCGGCGTAGACGTAGGAGATATGCCCAAGTTCAAGAGGTTAAGAGCTTTGAAGGTTCCGGCAATAGGAAAGGGGATTCCGAGCAAACTGCTGACTGAACGTCCGGATATTGTTGAGGCCGAAGAAAATCTGAAGGCGGCAAATGCGGATATCGGAGCCGCGAGGGCGATGTATTTCCCGTCAATCTCTCTTTCCGGTGGTTTGGGATTCTCTAGTGAAGAACTTCATGATTTGATTAAATCTCCTTCTAGGGTTTGGTCAGTCGGCGGCAATATAACCGGTCCTATTTTCCACTGGGGTGCGGTAGAAGCAGGTGTGAAACAGGCAGAAGCTCAGCAAAAAGGGTTAGTGGCCGCTTATCGTTTAGCAGTGTCACAGGCCTTTGCCGACGTTGATAATGCCCTGAGCAAACGCCAAAAGGCTCTGCAAGAGCTTAAAGATAGAACTGGCTTGGTGGCTAGTTTGAAGGAGTACAAGAGATTAGCAACTGCTCAGTACCAAGAAGACTACACCGGCTACTTTACTGTATTGCAGGCTGAGCAATCTCTGCTTCCTCAGCAGCTTCAGCTCGCCCAAGTTAGAGCCAATACATTAAGTTCTATTGCATCGATTTATCAATCTTTAGGAGGCGGATGGATTGATTTAGCTCTCCAAGAGGAAAGACAAGCAATTGCAGATTTGGAAAGAGAAGAGCAACTGAAGAAAGAAATCCAAGAAGCATCTCCTGAAGAAAGAGAAGAAAACTCAATGATGTAAAACTCAACGAGAGAAAAAAGAGGTCATGCTGGCGGCGTGGCCTTTTGCGTTTTGTGTAGCCAACTTGGAATGGGAAGGTTGTATAAAAAAATTCTCCGGATCCGACAAAGATCCGGAGAGGCAAGATGCGGTTGACCAGGAGTCAAAATAGACATAGGAGGAAAAAATTCTTGACTCACTACCGTTTGATTTGCCAAAACGCCGCTTCTCTTCTCTGAAACGACGATAAGTAACTGCTTCTTCGACTCCAGGTAGAGTATTCCTTTTGGAAAAGTAATTCAAACTAAATTTTTCAAAATTGTTAAGTTGGATTTCTTTGATAACTATTTGAAAATAAATTGAATAATTTATCATTCATCATTGAGAGAAAAGTGAGTTTCGGCAAAAAAAAGCCTCTTCGGACTAGCAGAAGAGGCACAATGAAAAAAGTATGGTTATCTTGAAGCCGAATCTTTATCTTTGATTTCAGCTATCTCACCATTTTCGGTCTCCAGACTTGGTCTGTACGGTTCTTTATTGGAGACTTTCTGAATTAAATAACTCGCTTTAATACGGCAATCTTTAATAAAGAAGAGGGCTCTTTTGAAAGTCGCTTTGACTTCCGCTACCAATGCTTTTGATTTCTCAGAAAGTAATTGTTGAGTTGAACTTTCAGAGGTGGATATTTCTTTGCTATCCAGAGTTAAGCGGATTTCATCGATCGAGCGGAGGTAATCTTTGTAGTTATCCAGATAGAAAGCTAGTGCATGAGAAAAGTTGTTGCCCAACATTCCTGAGAGGAAGAGTCGAGAGACTTCCTTATACTCTGACAAGAGCCGCTGGAAGCGGACGTAAATCAATCTTTCTTCCGGTGTCATTCTTTTCAGCTGGGTTAAGAAAGCCTGTCTTGCACATGGCTGGTAGTACCACATGTACATCAAGTCCAGAGAGATGATGAAGCACTCTATTTCCAGCGAAGGAGCTTTAGCTGACAGCATTTGAACGAATTCTGACGGTTTCTTCATGAGCTGAAGAATGTCTTTTTCCGGAAAAGACAGCTCCAGATGAGTGAAACACGAGAATAAGGAACTTACGGCCATTGAAAAGTCGCTTGTTCTTAATCTGTAGTTATTTCTTCTGTCGGCAAAGCTTTCTATGACACCGGCCACGGTATCTGATGCAAACTTGGAAACGATTGCGGCAGCCGGGACTAAGATAGCGGCGGCGGGCATACCGGTAATCACAGGAAGAATCATGGCAAGGATCACGTTATAGACCATGGCTACCGGAATGGCCAAAATGCTGCGGAAAAGGTTGCCGACGACAGCTGTTTTAGGAAAGCCTCGGAATATATTGTGCGAAGAAATATAAAGTCCGTTGGCCAGTGCAATGATGGAGAAAACGAGTAACGGTGCTTTATCAACCGTGATGCCGAGAATGTGGCCTAACAGAACATTTCTTGTAAAACCTTCTAGCAGTACGACTGATAGCCCGGTATACATTAGGGAATCACTAATGCGTGACCAATTAATCAGCTGTCTCCAGTCAATCCTAGCGCCTTTTTGGAATCCGCCTCCGGAGATAATTGCTTGGATAATATTCCGGATTCCCGTGATGCTGAACCAAATTAATGCTCCGAACCAAGCCAATACCCACCAGTTCTGCGTAAGCATAAAGGTAAGAAACGCCGGTAGGAATCCTAATGTAACTTTAATTACATTAAGGACAGTTGTATTCATATAGGCGAATGGAGCTGCTTGATTCTCTTTTTTGGCTTCTTTTGATTCATTAGGTACAAAGCCATTTTTTAAGGGGTCAGTTCTTCCACCCAAAGTGATGATGTTGCCCTCATCAGAAATATAAGCATTTGCGTAACTGGCCTTCCAATCTCTTTTTCTTTTTAGACCGAAACA
>UQNA01000024.1 GCA_900542195.1 uncultured Sutterella sp.
AACGGCATGCCAGGTGGTGTGAGAGGGACGGGCTAAAACCCCTCCCTACTCGATTATGGATGCGTTATGTCTGCTTCAAAAAACTTTGAGATGTCCTTTGTGGTTGGTGCGGCTCTTGGCACTAATTTTTCTCAGGTCATGAATAAGGCTCAGGGAAAGACATCGCTTCTTGAACAAGCCGTAAAGAGACTTAACCGGGCAAATTCAGATGTTAAATCTGTTTTAGCTCGGCGTACGGCAACTGAATCAGCAAGACAATCCTGGGCGCAAGCTAGCTCTGAGGCGGAGCGTTTGCGCCAAAAGATTTTGTCAACATCGAATCCTTCGAAGTCGATGATTGATAATTTCAACCGTCTTAATACAGCATCTATTCAAGCTAAAAGCGCTTGGTTAGAGCAGAGGAACTCTCTGACTCAGCTCGAAAGTAAGCTGAAAACAGCAGGGAAAAGTTACGAATCTTTAGCTAGGCAGCAGCGTTTATTAAGTAAAGTATCTGCTCAAGCTAACCGAGGCTTGTCAAATATTCAGGCTGGTGTTGGATCAGTTAAATCCAATTCTCCGTATGCAGCCGCTGCTGGTATGGCTATAAGTTCAAAGCTTTCTGGAGTAATTCAAACTGGAGCAGGTTTTGACTCTGCAATGGCACGTGTAGGGGCGGTGTCAGGCGCTTCAGGAGAAGAGTTGCAAGCATTGCGGGAACAAGCAAAAGAACTTGGCAGATCTACTGTTTGGTCCTCATCTCAAGCCGCAGAAGGACAGCAATTCCTTGCAATGGCAGGCTTTAACAAAGAGCAGATTCTTAAGTCAATGCCGGGAATGCTTGACTTAGCATCTGCAGGCGGAATTGATTTGGGTTCCGCAGCGGATATTGGGTCCAATATTCTTACTGGCATGGGCTTAGATGCGGGTGAGATGAGTCGAGTTGGTGATGTTTTAGTTAATACATTTACTAAATCTAATACCTCGCTTTCAATGCTGGGAGAAACAATGAAGTATGCCGCGCCTGTAGCAAAGTCATTGGGAGTCTCAGTTGAAGAAGCGGCAGCTATGGCAGGAAAGCTTGGCGATGCAGGTATACAGGCCTCAATGGCTGGCACTACCATGCGTGCGATTATGTTGAGACTGTCTGCACCAGCTAAAGAGGGGGTAGATGCATTAAAAGACTTAGGAGTAAAAACAACTGACGCAGCTGGGAATATGCGTAAGATGCCTGACGTTTTAGCTGATCTTAATCGTGCTATGGCTAAGATGCCTGAAGCCCAAAAAGCAGCCTATACAAAAGCAATTTTTGGAACGGAAGCGATGTCCGGAGCGTTTGTGTTGATGGAGCAAGCCGGTAAAGGAGCATTGCAAGAGTTTATATCTTCAGTTAAGAAATCAGGAACAGCAAAAGAAGTAGCGGCCAAGCAAAACGATAATCTTTTAGGAGATTACAAAGGTCTGACAAGTGCTCTTGAAGGTGTGAGCATAGCTTTTTATGAAAAGTTAGAGCCCGCACTGCGAAAGGTTACGCAAGCTGGTACTGAAGGGTTGCAATGGCTCACTGGGCTAATCAAAGAATATCCTATGCTTACTCAAGCGATTGGCTTGGCTGCAGGAGGATTTGGTGTATTTGCATCTGCAGCAATTCCTGTTTTTACTTTAGTTAAAACAGGCTCGTTTGCCTTTGGACTCTTTAAGACAGCTGTTGGTTCAGCTCAGTTGGGAATGGCTGCTTTTAACTTAGTTTGCAAAGCTCACCCGCTCGGTATGTTGGTTACAGCTATTGGTGCGGCAGTAGCTGCAGGAGTTTACCTATACAACAATTGGGATACTGTGACACAAAAAGCATCTGAGCTTTGGACTGGTATTCAGGGGGCATTTGGTGGAATAAGTGCTTATGTCAGTAGTTGCTTTGAAGGAGCTGTTGCTGGGATAAAAACCCCTATAAATGCCATGATTGCGATGGTCAACTCTGTAATTGAGAAGATCAATGAGTATGCAAATGTAGAAGTACCGTCTTGGGTTCCCGGCATCGGTGGAAAAGGTTTAGGTTTTCAGCTTAATCCGATTCCTGCTCTAGCTTCTGGCGGTATCGCAACAAGCTCGACTTTAGCCCAGATTGGAGAAGGTTCGGAGCCTGAAGCAGTCATTCCGCTTTCTCGTCTTGATTCTATGCTTGGAAATGCTCCGGCATCGTCTCCTGTGAATGTCAATTTGACAATTCAAGTGCAGGGATCAGGCAATGTCTCTGCAGATATTCAAAAGGCAGCAAATGCAGTTGCTTTTAATCTTAAAAAAGAGCTTGAAAGACTGTTGGCCAATGAGAGACGCCTGGCTTATTAAGAGGATTATTTATGTACAAAACCGTTCAGGGTGATACATGGGATATTGTCAGTAAAAAACTGTACGGCACGGAAAAATATATGTCTCTATTAATACAGAACAATCCTGCGTATTCTGAAATTGTCATATTTCCTGCAGGTATTGAGCTTATAGCTCCAAAAATTGACGTGCCTGCAGATAAGATTCTGGGCTTACCTCCGTGGAAAAGGAGCTCATGATGTTAGATGCTTTTCAGCCTCGACAGGCATATTTGCGAGTTTTGTGGGGTAAAGACAAGTCAAATATGACTCAATATTTGAATCCGGATTTGCTTTCCTTTTCTTATCACGACAAAGATGCAGATGAGGCAGATGAAATCAGTATTACGCTTAAGGATGAAACCGGCAAATGGGCTGGTTCGTGGTCCCCAGATGGCGGAATGATACTTCAGGCATTCATTGCCACTGGTACTCCTGTCAGTAAAGGTCCTGAACTAAATTGCGGGACTTTTTTTGTAGATAGTATTGAGTTTTTAGGTCCTCCCCGAACAGTTTCAATCAATGCCGTATCTGTCCCGCTAAATGTGTCTATCCGCAGGCTTGTTAAGTCTAAGGCATGGGAAAAATACGCCCTTTCAGAAATTGCCAAGAAAATTGCTGAAGAAAGTGGGATTGAGTTGCTCTTTGATTCAGAGGAGGACCCAAAATTTGACCGGATTGACCAAAGCAGAGAAAGCAATCTTAGGTTTTTGAAGCGTTTGTGTGATGAAAACGGACTTTCAGTTAAGGTGACGGACGGCTTGTTAGTTGTTTTTAGTAAGTCAAAATATGAACAACAAGAGCCGGTAGGGACTATTGCTGTAGGAAAATCAGAGATTCTGTCTTTTAGGTTTTCTCAGTCGCACAGTGAAATGTACAAGAGTGTGACAGTTACGTACAGAAATCCAAAACTTAAAAAAGATGGTACTGCTGGCGGAGAGATGTTTGATAAATTCGGACATCGAGTCAAAAAAAGCAAGAATCCTGCAGTGTTGGAGTACACCGCAAAAATTCCTAATGCAGATGAGTCTGCTCAGGACTATCAATTGAAAAAACGGGCTTCAAGTATCTCTGAGGCCAAACGCCTAGCGGAAGCAAAATTGCGGGAATTAAACTCAAAAAGTATTACTGCAGATATTTCAATTGTAGGAAATCCACTGTTTTGTGCTGGAGAAGTAGTGAAGTTATCCGGCTTTGGTAGTTTCGATGGGAACTTTTATATCGATGAGGCAAACCACTCTTTAGGAAATGGGTACACGACTTCCCTTTCTATGCATAAGGTAACTAAGTCATGATTTTTGATACTGAACAAAATGATCGCTGTATGGCTGTCATGAAATTAGGAGAGGTTGTTGAAGTTCAACCGGCACAATGTAAAGCGAGAGTTGTTTTCGATGATGACGATTCTGTTGTGAGTGATCTTCTTCCGATAGTTATTTCCAATTCAATTGAGAATAAGGACTTTTTGTTGCCGGATATAGGGGAGGATGTATTGTGCCTTTTTGGTACATCTGGACTTGAAGATGGATATATTTTAGGTTCGATATATGCAGGGGAGATTCAAGCTCCGTCTGAGTCAAAAGATGTGCGAATGGTTAAGTTCTCAGACGGTTCGGTATTCAAATTTGACCGCAGTGTATCGGTTTTTGAAATTGAAATAGGTTCTACGAAAATTAAGGTAGACAAGAACAATGTAGAAGTTGAAACTGCGCAAAAAGTTGCTCTTAAAAGCGCGTCTGAAGTAAACATAGAGGGGGCTGCCGAAGTAAATATAAAAACGCCTGTACTGAATTTAACGGTTGGCAATACTTCAATGAAGTTGAATGGCTCAAAGGCAACAATTGAATCAAAAGATTTAACTTTCAAAGGGAATGTTGCTGTAACCGGTAATCTAACGGTATCTGGAACAGGCGATTTTAATGGTGAGGTTCACTCACCTAATATTCAATAGGTACAGTATGAATAATGTTTTAGGCTGTTACGGTCCTATGCCGTTTTACTGTTCTGAAAGTTCAATATTTAATTACAAGGACCTTAAGTCTTCGAAACAAATTAGATGGGCAGAACACGCTGTCTATCTAGGCAAAACGATTAAAGAGTTCCTTGGTTTTTCGCCGTTAGAGGTTTCTTTTACTCTCAGATTTGATGCTGATAGAGGCATTTCACCATTGATTGGAATTCCTCTGCTTGAAAAACTAATTGAACAGCATCTATCGCTTCCTCTAATCATTGGAGGCTGTTACATGGGCATGATGGTGATTGAAAAATACAGTGTTGAGCATAGGTACTTTGGTAAGGGTGGTTCTTGCCTTGTTGCCGAAGTTTCTGTGTCGTTTTCGGAGGCAGGTAATGTCAAATTATTTAATTGATATGGCCAGCAAAGAAACTATCAGCTTTGCTCCAAAAACGGTGAGTGAAGAAGTTTTGCAGAATGTTCGAACAATTATTTCTACAAGGGTTGGCACTGTTCCTTTGGACCGTGATTTTGGTATGTCGATGGATATGCTGGATAAGCCAGTTGCTTTGGCCTATACGCTGTTTCAATCCGCATTAATACAAGCATTGGCTGTTTATGAACCCAGAGCAAAAGTGAAAAATGTCGACTTTTCTGCAGAGCAGGAATTGACTGTGCAAGGAATCACTACTCCCAAAATTACTATAGAGATTGAGGAATAAATATGCTGGAAACCATTCCCCGTTGGGGGTTGCCAGAGGTTAATTTTCTAGAAACCGATGCTGAAAAAATAAAATCTGAAATTATCAAAGCATATGAGACCGCCTCCGGGCGGTCTTTAGCATCAGGCGATCCTGTCAGGTTATTTTTATTAACGATTGCGGCAGTTATTATTCAGCTGCGAAATCAGGTGAATTGGACTGCGCAACAGAATTTGTTGACGTACGCTCAAGGACAATATCTTGATGCCCTTGGTGTGTGGGTAGATGTCGAGCGCTTACCTGCTGCAAAAGCTGTGACTGAATTGAAATTTACTTTGTCTGAAAGATTAGCTAATGCTTTTGTGATTCCTGCAGGCTTTGAAGTTTCTTCCGGCGATGTTAGCTTTGCAACTGATAAGGAGCTAGTAATTCCTCCGGGAGAATTAGAAGGTGAAACTTCAGCATCTTGTCTTGTCCCTGGGGTCGTAGGCAATGAGTACATTGCAGGACAAATAAGTACGATTGTTTCGCCTAAAGCGTTTTTGCTTTCTGCTGAGAATATAACAGTGTCTGAGGGAGGCTCAGAAATTGAAAATGATGCGTCTTACGCAGAAAGGATTCGATTAAGACTTGATAGTTATTCCGTAGCTGGACCGAGACTTGCGTACGTTTACCATGCGAAATCGTTTTCGCCAGCAATTAGTGATGTCTCAGTTATATCCCCGGTGCCTGGTGAAGTCGATGTTTATACGATTCTTGAAGATGGAACATTGCCTTCTGAGAGCTTCCTTGAAGGTCTTTTAGAGCACTTAAGCTCTGAAAATCTCAGACCGCTAACTGATTATGTTGTGTGCAAAGCTCCTGAGTCAGTGAACTATTCAATTCAACTCGATTACTGGATTAATAAAGAAGATCGTGAAAACGCAGCAGGTATCAGAGAGGCTGTTCAAAATGCTGTTGAAGAGTACCGAGTTTGGCAACAGAGCAAAATCGGTCGTGATATCTCTCCATCTAAGTTAATAACCCAAGTTAGCTTAGCCGGTGTTTCAAGAATCGATGAAGCGACTTTTGAGCCTAAGGCTTTTAGAGAATTAGGTGAGGATCAAGTAGCTCAGTGTTCCGATGTAAAAGTCAACTTTAAGGGATACAAAGACATCTAACCATTATCCGCAATTAAGAAATAAACCGCTTAAGGCTCAAACCTTCAGCGGTCTTGTTTTGGCCAGAAAATAGTGGAGCGATTATTGAAATGAAAAGACTAAGTGACATAGAACTAGATAATTTATTGCCTGAAAGTTTGGCCAGCGATAAGACTGTTTCAAACGCTGCAAAAGCAATAGACCCGCAGTTAAAAATTCTTTCTCAGTGTACTCGGCTTGTTTCGGTTTTTGCTCGACTCGATGAACTCACTTCTGACCAGCTTGATCATTTAGCAGTGCAGTTTCATGTTGCAGTGTGGAATAGTCTGTGGAAAAAAGATAAAAAGCTTGCTGTTATCAAAGCCACGATTGAGACAAAACGCAGACGGGGTACTTTGCTGGCAGTCAAGGAAGCGGTGGGCTCAATTGTTTCTCCATTCGAAATTGTTGAATGGTGGCAGCAGGAGCCTAAAGGTCAACCTTTCACCTTCAGTGTAACAATTCCTTTAGATGATATTGGAAAAGACTTGACTGCGGAAGAGCAAGAAGAGCTTTTCGATCTGATTTATGAAGCTAAATCAATTCGCAGTCACGGATCTGTGACTCTAACCAGAAACTACAAAGAAACATTGCGAATCGGAGCAGTCTGTTCAGCATGTTCGTACGTGCGCCTTATAGGAGAGCGCTTGCCGATTGTGACCAAAATTGCAATGCCTCTTGCACCGCGTCCAGCTGTTTACGTTCGAATTTAGGAGAAAAAATGGCAACTAAAATCATATTGACGGAAGTCGGTATTGAAGCGCTAATCAATGCTCAAAAAAATGGAACAAATGCGTTAGAGCTGTCTAGTGTTCAATTTGGAAGTGGGAAATATACGGCATCTGAAACACAAACAGCCCTGTTAGAACCGTTTAAAACACTTACCACTATCAGCGGTGCGCCTGTTGGCGACAACATTATCCACATATCAATAAGAGATACCGATATTGAAGAATATACGGTCAATGAAATTGGTGTGTTTACAAAAGAAGGTGTGCTCTTTGCCGTTTACGCTCAAGACACCCCGATTATTCAAAAAGCAGCGAACTCTTATGTCCTTCTGTCGTTGGATTTCCCTGTAGTGAGTGCAGCCGCCGGTGACATAGTCATTACAGGCGATACAAATTTTATGAATCCGCCGGCGACAACTGAAACTCAAGGCGTTGTTGAATTAGCCACAGTGCAGGAGACAGTGGACGGTGAAGATACAACTCGAGCGGCGACACCCAAAGGTGTCAAAAAGGCTCTTGAAGGATTTATTGCTTATGACGTCGTTTCTGACCAGGACGGCGTTCAACTCGTAATCGACACTGCAAACAGTGTCACTTTCTCTGAACTTCAGTCTTAACTTTTAAAGGAGATAAATATGGCTGATAAAAAAATCCAATTGCAAGACTATCAAGGGAATAATTTGTTCCCGAAAACTAAAGCAGAGTTAGTTACTACAGCTGATGGTGGTAATCTTGCTTCTGCTCAAGAGAATAAGATCGAAACTATTTCCTTAAACGGGAAAGAATTTAAATCGTTAACAAAAAAGTTAACATCGAAATTCCTGCGGCAGCTGAATATTCTATTGCCAAAGCAACAACCGCTGATGACGGTTTCTCTGCTACTTACTATCTAACAAAAGATGGCGAACAGACAGGCCAAAAGATCAATATTCCTAAAGATATGGTTGTTCAAAGCGGTACTGTCAAGACTTGCGAAACTGCAGATGCCCCTTTAGAAGGCTTTAAAGTCGGCGACAAATACATTGATCTTGTGCTTGCTAATGCTGAAGACACTCACATTTACATCAAGGTAACTGATCTTGTGGATGAGTACATTGCTGGAGAAGGCATCCGCATTGAGAACCATCAAGTATCAGTAGACACATCCAAAGTTGCAATGAAGACAGACTTAACTTCTTTTGCTACTAAGGAAGCTTTGACAGGAGTTGAAGCTAAAGTTGACGCCAAAGCTGACAAGGCAACTACATTGTCAGGCTACGGCATTACTGATGGTGTTTCTTATGTAGAAGTAGCAGAGTGATCTGAATAAATTTAATTTGACCGGGGTGCTTTTAATAGGCATCCCGTTTTTAATGGGAAAAACTATGTCAAGAATCGTAGATGCAATAAGAGCGCTCTTAAAAGATCCTGCTACGGGCAAATATTTAATTCCTTACGTGGATTTAGCAGAAGCAGCTAAAACAGACAAAGACGGAAATGAGATAACCTCAACGTATTCAACTAAAACCGAACTTGAAGCAAAAGAAAGCGCTGGAGTATGTCTTCCTTTAGCCGGTGGAACTATGACTGGCAAAATAACAGGAACTATTACGAAATCTGAATCTGCAGATACTGCGAATAAAGATAGCGCCGGTCAACAGATTAACTCAACTTACATTAAATCAGTCAGAACTTCTGGAACTCAGGTAATTTTTACTCGTGGAGATGGCACTGAGTTTTCTGTTTGGACTCAAGACACCAATACAAATACTTCAAATTGGTCTGTTTCTAATGGTACAAATGGATGGGCTCGTGATAATTCAACCGGTTTTACGATCCAGTGGGGTACCGCAACTACAAACGGTACTGCAGAAACGTTTATCAATCTTCCAAGAGCATTTAATTCAACCTACAAAATAGTTGGTAATGATGGCGGATCGGGTTTACAAAGGCTTTCAATTACCGTGTATAACTACATTAAAGCAGTTGCCTACGCTTCAGCCACCTGTGAATTTGGTTGGATTGCTGTTGGTTTTAGCTAGTCTCGTGATAACTCAACTGGATTCACAATCCAGTGGGGAAGATGCACTCCTAAGTCGTGGTTTAATTACCCAAGAAGTTTTAATACTTCCTACCCGCCTATTGGCGGTTGGCTTTCTAACGGCAAAAGCGCCAGAGGTGTAGAAGCGAATTCTTTTAATAACTCAGGCGCAACTATGATTGAAAGCGGAGGTGGAGCTGTAACCAACGCAAATTCAATAGCGTTTATCGTAGTTGGTTTCAGTTGAATAACCGTTAACTAAATCCAATTGCAATCCAATATATCCCAGTACACGAGCCTGCATCCCATTGGTAAATTCTCATTCTTGAACCAGATTCGAGATTTATGGTTAACGAACTTTCCGAGCCAGTGTGAGCACTTGGTTTTCTGTAAGTTGCTCCTGCTACAAAACAGGTATTAAAGCTTCTAGGGAATGCTACTAATGTGTTGCTCGTATGAGCAACATTGCACACTCCCCATTGAATAGTAAAGCCAGTGGAATTATCACGAGACTAGCAAAAACCTGTAGCGATCCATCGCATTCCTGCATTTTCATTAGTTTTGTAATAGAAAGTATTTACGTTAATTAAATAGATTCCAGTAGGTCTAGGAACTCCTTCTGATGAACCTATGGAGTGTGTCGCTACAACAGAAGTCACATATCCATAACTACGAGGGAAATTATTATTTCCAGAACTTCCTGTACCCCACTGGATTGTGAATCCAGTTGAGTTATCACGAGTTTAGGTAAATCCAAAAGCTAACCAACAAAATGGAACTGCCGGGTTATTTGTATTTGGGTAATAAGCACCTACAGGAAAGAATCCTGCATTATTCCAGCCAGTAATATAAACAATAGCGGCATCAGTAGCGGAACCAAGTTTCTTTGAAACCAGAACACCTAAACAAGAAGTAAACCCTCTAGGATAGTTAACTGAGCCGTCTGATCTATCGCGTTGACCCCACTGGATGGTGAATCCGGTTGAGTTATCACGAGACGTTAACTGAACCCGATTGCAAGCCAAAAGACAGCCATGTTATGTCTGTTTTTAGAGCCAATTTGGACCTGCGAAGTGGATAGGTATTCACCAGAAATCAAACATTCAGCATAAGTTTCTGATGTTGCAGATTTCATAGTTGTGTAGAACGCTAACGCACTAGAAAATGTCTTCGGCAATGTAAGAATTGTTGTTGCGTATGCAGTCGGTTGTATTGCGCCCCACTGAATCGTAAACCCTGTGGAGTTATCACGAGAATTAACTGAATCCAACGGCAACAAAATAGAATGTAGCTGGCAAATTGCAGTCTGTTTGTGCAGTAAATCCTGTTGTTCCAACACTTGCAACAGTAATGTGGTCCAAGTTGCCCGAGTTGACAGAAAATTGTACTGAGTAACACGCACTAAAACTTCTTGGAAAGCCTAACCATGGATTTTTGTTACCAGATTGATAACTTTGTCCCCACTGGACGGTAAATCCAGTTGAATTATCACGAGACTTAGCTGAATCCAACGGCAATCCAGGAACACCCTGTAAAAGAACTTTGTTGTCCGCCACTAATCCGGACAATATTATTGGACACGCGTTCCCACGTAAGCAAGCATCCTGAGTTATTCGCGTAACTACCTTTCCGAAAACTTAGATCAACTTGATAAGTTGTGCTACTGAAACTTCTAGGGAAATAGACATCTGTAGATTTATTGTTTGGATAACCTAGCTCTCCCCACTGAACTGTGAATCCAGTTGAATTATCACGAGTTTTATTTAATTTTTTTATAAGGAGAATCATTATGAATTATTTGATTAAATTTGATAAAAATGGCAGACGTGGTGAGACGTATGTCAAGGAAGAGAAAACTGAAAAACAGATCAAGGAGTTAATGGACAAAGGATTTCTTGAAATTTCAGAAACTCAGTATCAAGTTCTGCTCGGAAACATTGATGGTCAAGAATATGTTAGGAACCCAGACGGAACCTTTTCTCCGTATATAGCTCCAGAGCCAACAGAAGAAGAAAAAGCGGCGGCCGCATTAGAACAAGCTAAGGCGGAAAGAGCTGATGCAGTATCTAAGATTACAGTTGAAGTCGACGGAATGGTTTTTGACGGAGATGAAACTGCACAAACTCGTATGAGCAGAACAATTGCTGCAGCTATTGCCGAAGATGTGGACCTCGATGTTGAAATGCGTCCTTGGGTGTTGGCAAATAATACAGTCGCAAGAGTAACAGTACGGCAACTGGCAAGAGCTTTGCGGCTTGCAGGAGATACACAAACCGCACTTTGGACAGTGCCGTACGAGTCAAAATAGGCTATGCCTGGCACAACTTGTTTTCGTTACTAAATTGCTGTAAAGAGTCTGTTGACTCTATCTTCTGAGTTATCACTCGAGACTTTCCAGCACAGTCTTGAATATAACTACTCCACGACTCATAAATTCCCATTCTGGAGTCAAAAAAATCACTTCTTTGGTAGGCACGAGAAACACCGTTTCCAACAGTGTGCGCAAGACAGGTCTCTGCGATTTCATAAGAGACATTGTTATCCGCCATCCAGGACCGTGCAATTGATCTAAGGCCGTGCGGTACCAATCTTCCCTTAAAGAAAGAATGGTTTCTCATGAAATTAGTGAGAATTTGACTATTAACCGGATTTGATGATTTCAGACCTGGGAACACATAAGCAGATCGTTTGTGTTTTGATATCTTTTTCGCTTCACTGAGTAAAGATAAGGCATAGTCTGTTAAAGGCACTCTGTGTTCTCTTTTCATTTTCATAAATTCTGCAGGAATTGTTAGGCAGTTTTTGTCTATCCACTTCCAACGAATAGACGCAACTTCTCCCGGTCGGAGCATTGAATAAAGTGAAAAGAAGAAAATCGATTGAATATGTTTATTTGCATTTCGATTGATTACTTCGATAATTTTGGGCAGCTCTTGCCAGGGTAGAGCTGGTCGGGGAATTTTCTTTGGAGTTTTAAATAATCTGTAGACTCCGATTACTGGGTTATGAAGAAGATATCCTGCGCAGACGGCTATATCAAAAATCTCTCGAATTCTCATTAGGCAACGTTTAGCAGTAGCGCGTTTACCTGATTTCTCGATAGGTTTTAATAGCTGAATGACCATTGGGGCAGTAATTTGATCAAGTTGCCGATTTGCTAAAAACGCAGTAACGTACTTCTCTAGTCGTTGTTTCTCTGAACGATAACTAACAATCTCGCCTTTCTTGAGACTTTTCCAAAGCGAATAAGCATCTTGGAATGTATAGCCTTTTGGAGGAGCAAGTTTGTATTTTTGACGTTCTCTTCTTGCGAGTTGACAGGCCTGTCGTTTTTGAATTTCAGGAAAATGCCCAAGAGTTATATCAATCACTCGGTTATTGTAAGGAATTCGCACTACCCACGATTTAATCCCTGAGGGCATTACCCGAATAGAAAGTCCAATATCTACAGTGACGGAATAGCGTTTTTGTGCCGGAGCTAACTGCCGAATTTTGCTGTCTGTAAAAGGAGGTTTGTTCATTTTGAGAAAACTCTTCTTTTATCAAAAATTTTGATTTTTAGTCTTCTCTTTAGGAGAAAAATTATGTTGCAGCATCTGCATGATGCAGCCGCTGATATCGCTATTTCTATTGTTTTCGGAATGGCAGGCGGTCTGCTTTATTACTTATCAGCTATCGAAGAAGGTAAGGTGTTTAAGTGGCGTACTTGTATTTTGCAAATGGCTACGAGCGGTTTTTGTGGGGTAATTACTTTTATCTGCTTTGTCCACCTTGCAGGCTTTAGTCCTGATGTTTGCGCAGCTTTTAGTGGCATTTCTGGTTGGATGGGCAACCGCGGTTTGAAGTTAATTGAAGTCGGTTTTAAAAAAAGAGCGGGGATAAGCGAATGAGTGAGTACTTTAAAGCTAGTGAATTTATTTCTAAGGATGGTAAAGAAAGCCCGTGGCCAGATGTTGTAGCTCCTGGACTTTACGAGTTGTTGGAAGAGATTAGAGCGGATTTTAAAAAGCCAATTTGCATTAATTCGGGGTATCGTTCTCCTGAGCACAATTTAAATATTGGAGGAGCCATGAACTCCTATCACACGAAGGGATTGGCTGCTGATATTAGACCGCAATACGGTAAAGATTTTGAGAACGATTTGAGGCGTTTAAAAATCATAGCAAATCGCCGCTGTAAAGGCGGCGTTGGATTCTATGACACTTTTGTTCACGTTGACCTCGGACCTATGAGACGCTGGAATGCTTAATCTGGTTAAGTCAGGAGCAGTAATTGCTGCTCTTATTTTTGCTTATTGCTTGGGCCTGACGAATGGCAAGCGTTCGGAGGAGTTGAAAAATGCCAATATTAAAGTCGCAACGCTCACGAGAAGTATTCAAGAGTTCAAAGCCAAGCAGACAAGCGATGCGCTTGCTTTATCTGAGTTGCGTGTTGCTGAGTCTCGTGCTCGTGATGAGTATGAGTGGATGCGCCAGCAACTCTCAATGCTTGAATCAAGAGCCTCCAAAGATAACTCCGGTAGAGACTGTCTTAGATTTCAAAGATTGGCTGTCGAGAAAGAACAGCTCCTCAATGAAGCTCAAAGAGGCCTTGAATTCTGCTACAAAAACCATAAGTAGGGAGAAAAGAAGTGAGTGATTTGTTAAATGAAAAAGGTCAGCTCGTCG
Source organism: uncultured Sutterella sp. (assembly GCA_900542195.1). Classification (GTDB taxonomy): domain Bacteria; phylum Pseudomonadota; class Gammaproteobacteria; order Burkholderiales; family Burkholderiaceae_F; genus Turicimonas. The sequence goes on from UQNA01000024.1 coordinate 13,594, forward strand.
CTAAAGAATGCGAGCGAAGCAAATGTGAAGTTTGGACTAGAGTGATGGGGCACCATAGACCTATTGATTCTTTCAATATTGGCAAAAAGGGAGAATTTGCTGAGAGAAAGTGTTTTTCTGAGAGCAAGGCTAAATTTTGATTTTTAAATGTATCTGAAATAGGTACTAAATTATTTAAATTTCTCTATAAATATTGGGGCTATTAATCTCTATTAGTCCCATCTCGCCCACTAAGCCTCTAAATAATCTCCAAATTTTTCATCGACAAAGCAACTTTTGCTTTTCTGATTATTTTTTAATTTAACCGAGACCTAATTAGTTGTCTGAGCTGTCCTAAGCCCCTTGCTTTTTTAAACCCTAATACAGCCTAGGGCCAACAAAGTTTGGTTTTCCAATTGGCTTTGCTTCGGTAAACCATATCGTTGTCTTTACTCAAAACTTTCTCCGTTAATAAAAAAAGCCCGCCGAAGCGAGCTACATAGTTATTTGAAAATTTCTAATGAGTGACTATTCTTTTAAGGCTTTATAGAAAGCGAAACCAAAAACTGCCGTCACTAGGCAGGCAAACCCAACAGTTAACAGCCAGTATGTCATCTTCCAATCTCCTCAAAATAAACCAGTACCCAAGCCAGAGCAATAAATATCACTCCACAAATCAGGCCGACGATATTTTGCTCGTATATGCCGACAGCAAAAGAAGCAACTGACAAATTGGCCAACCACGATTTAGTGATATTCGTATAAGGTAAAAGATTCTTAAGTCGTTCCTTCATAAAATCCTCTAAGGACTATTTTAGTTGATTTTAGCGATCTCCAGTTGTATCAGACTGCATCCGGGTATCTAAATCCAAGAGCACTCTAAGGATAGCTAAAAAGCGCGTCTCCAGTTCGCTAGAGGCAAGCATGAGTAATCAATCTAAAAGCCGTGGCACAAAAATTGTGCAGTCTGTTCTCTTCTAAAACGAGATGTTTCCTAGTCTTGGTAAAACTTCTCAAAAATTTTCTTCCTTGAACTTTGTTTTCTTTTGTGTCTGTATCGGATAATTTCTTCATTCTTTCCTTACTAACTAACTTTTAATTTCGATGGAGTGAATTCACATGTTGAAGAAAGTATTGTGTGCAGCCGTCGGCTCAGCAATTGCTGTTTGCGCCTACGCTGAATCCAACGTAACTCTTTATGGGGTTTTAGATACAGCTGTTACAGTGACAAAGCACAAGAACCAGAGCGCCAAAGTCATGATGGATGACGGTATCTACGGCGGAAACCGCTTCGGCTTTAAAGGTACCGAAGACTTAGGCAACGGTTATTCCGTAGGCTTTATTCTTGAACAGGGTTTCCAATTGAGCACCGGTGCAGAAGGTTCCGAAGGTAAAGCATTCAACCGTGAATCTTTACTTCAGGTAACAAGCGATTGGGGCCAGTTAGCATTCGGTCGCGCCGGCGGTCTGTCTTCAGATAACGGTACCTACACTATTTTGAGAGGTTCTGCACTTTGGACTTCCTACTACACAGACGGTTGCGTAGCCGGTGCTTTTATCACAACTGATCGTTATGACAACTTGGTGGTCTATCGTTCTCCGGAATTCGGCGGAGCTACCGTAACAGCCATGTATTCCAACGGCACAGGCAGCGATGATCAAAAGTGGGCTAAGAACTCTCACTACTATGGCTTAGGTCTTGATTACAGCAAGAACGACACAGGCTTCAGCGCTATGTGGGAAATGCTTGATAACAAGGGCATGGATGCTCAGTCAACTCAGTTGTTTACTATTGGCGGAAGCCAGGGTTTCGGCAACTTGACAGTTCATGCCGGATATCAGTTTGCTCAGCATAGCCAATACCTTCCGGCCTGGATCAGCCTTCCTAGCGACATGGGCCTTGCATCCAGAAAAGGAGTAACTCAAAATGCCTTCACAGCTTCTATCGGTTACCAGATTTGGGGCGGTGAATGGAAGCTTCAAGGCAACTATGCTTTCGGAAAATATAAAGCAACTAACGAGAAGTACAACATTTGGTCTGTCGGTACAGCTTACGAATATCCGTTCAGCAAGCGCACAATGGTTTATTCCTACGCCGGTTACGGTCAAGCCAACAAGATGCTGAAAGAATCCTCTGACTTCAATTCTTGGACACTCACTTTCGGTATCAACCACACCTTCTAAGCTGTAAAACCGCTTAGTAATGTCAAAGCCCGCGAATGCGGGCTTTGAAGTACTTGGAAAAGTTAATCTGAGAGTCGATGAAGGTGCGGCTTAAGTGCATTCCATTGTTCTTCGGTGACAGGCGTAATGGAAAGTCTGTTGCCTTTCTTTAGTACCTGCATTCCTTCGCACTCCGGAATCTCTCTTAAATCCTGGAGGCTGATTCTTTCTACCTTATAGAGGACTTTTACATCGACCTGAACCCATCTTGGCTTAACTTCCGAACTCTTAGGATCAAAGTAAACGGAATTAATTTCAAATTGGGTCGGATCAGGATAAGGATCAGAGGCAATTTGTCCAATCCCTACAATGCCGGGTTCTTTGCATGAAGAGTGATAGAAAAGGACCGGATCTCCCGTAGAGCATTTGTCGCGCATGAAATTTCTGGCCTGATAATTTCTAACGCCGAACCACCCGACTGTTTGTTCTGGCATTCCGAGAACGTCATCTACGGATACTTCCGACGGTTCGGACTTCATCAGCCATGCATAAAATTCTTTTCCGGACATTCGACCACCTAAATATTGAAAGAAGGATGCATTGTAGCAACCTTCAGAAAGAACAAAAGCGGCAGTTTCGTGCCGCTTCAGTTCGTCTGTTTAAAACGGATTAATGATGGATAGCATATCTAATCCAAACAAAGCCGGAACCTACAGTTTCACAGCTCTTGAGTTCAAGTTTGCTTGCTTCCATTGGAGACTCTTCTCCGCACTGGCATTCGATAATAGACGGATGGTCTGACTTGCCGTCGATGCCGGGGTAAATGATTAAGCTGAGTTCATCAACCAAGCCCATCTTCAAGAGATTTCCGTTGATAATAGCTCCGCCTTCAAGAAGCATATTCTTTGCACCGAAATCTTCTTCTAAATGCTTGAGGGCGCTCTTTGTTTCTTCGAGTTTGCTGCCCGGAGTTCTCATAATGTAGGAAACGCCGACGTCTTCGAGTTCTTTTTGATATGCGCGTGTGACGTGGCTTCCGAGAACGGCAACGATATGTTCACCGGTAGGAAGATTGGCTGCCTTGTAATGAAGTTTTCCTTGAGGATCGAACACAACTGCTAAAGGACGTCCTTCTCTCTTACCAACGAACGTTGTGGTGTGCATTGTTTTCGGGCCTTCCATTACCGGTTTTTCTTCAACGATGCCTTCACCGTATTCAGCCATTGTGACGCGGCCGACGATCCAGCCGTCGGACGGCATTTTAGAAGCTACAGCTTCATAGACTTCGGAAACATCAGAGGAATTGTTATAGAGGGGAGACCAGTATTTAGAGATAAGACGACCATCGGCAGACATGATCATGTGGCAGATTATTTTCATTTCGACTCTCCTTTGCCTAAAGATGAATTTTGATGACGGAGTTATGCACAAATAACGTGCATACGGTTCTGCACTTGTAAGTATGCGCTTTATTGTTTAGGAAGGAAAGAAGAAAATTTCTCCCCAGCGCCTAAATGCTTGGATAGGGGTTGCGGTCTCGGGATAAACCTTAGCTGAAGGTTGATCTAAACAGTTCTGGTGAAGTGAGTTCTAAGAACTTGGGATCCTACCACTGAGGAATAAATAGCTGCGGAAGGAAATGCCCCCTAAGTTCAATCTTCTAAAGGAGCAGAAGCCGAAGAGAGTCAGGAAAGGCCGAGCCGAGCACGAGCTAGTTTTCAGCTTAGGCTAGCAAGAGGAGGTTTAAAAAGAACAATCAAAAGGAGTGATTAAAAACTTTTTGCATCTTGAGGGACTACCGCTTCATAACAAGCCTTGGAAGTATTTGGGAGGGAAGAGCGTTCAGGCTAACGGCTTTAAGGTGAATTCTTCCTGAGAAACTAGTGAAACTCCTATCCCTAAAAGGGAGAGTTTCTAAATAATTTATTCTCGATAGATCTAAGTTTTATGAAACAGAGAAGAGTTTTTCTCTGCAATAAAGCATTCAGAATTAAGAGTTGTAAAAATAACTAATTGAAAAATATAGATTTTTTAATCGCAGAAGAGATATAAAACGAAAACAGGGGAGAAGATGGACGTTTCCCTATCATGTTTTTTACTAACTATTTTAGGAAATATAGAAGTGATAATCTCCCCCTAAAAGAGGTTAACAACCTTGAAATATAAAAAATAAATACGAAATACTGAGGGTAAAAATCATGTCTTTACAGATCTATTCCACGCTTATTGTCTTTGTTTCCTCTGATTGGCCCTAGTGCATGGAGGTTGACATGAGGCTGCTCAAGTTAAAGCATGGGCCGAGAGTTTCAGAACATTCTTCGGGTGCGGTACAGCCGTCTGTTGATAGGGATGCTGTTTTCGCTAATCATTACCCATCTCAAAACTTTTTCGAAATTTTAGAAAGTTCCGTCGGTTGCGCACTGCTGGTTTTTACGTTTCTCTCAAGTAGTTGTTATGCCGATCCAATGACCTATACCGTAAACGATGGAACTGTCAGGGATATGTGGGGTGATGAGGAGGCAGAGAAGCTCGGCCATAGAATTTCTTGGAAGCAGTGGTATGACCTTAATATTGACGAAGCCAAAAGGCAACCTGATGCAGCAGGGTGGGCAGGAAGGAATATACGAGAGGGAGATAAAGTTGTTGTCTCAGATGGATGGAAACTCATATTCCCTGTAGATTCTAATCCTCACAAAAATGCAATTTCTCTTAATCCGCGTCTGTATACATACAATCAGATAACTAAATTTTTGTCCTCGATCTCCATTACAGGAAAAGATCAAGGGAACTCCTTGGTAATACAGGGCCAGGATCAGTCGACTCATCGAGGTATTTACATTTTCTATTGGAACGAACTCTCCGACGAACAGTGGGAATCGAACCCTCCGAAAGTGAGCATTGAGAATGTTGACTTGGAAGTTACTCATGTGCGTTACGGGATTGACCAGCCCTCCCCGTCTATTGTGGAGATTTCCAATGAAAAAACGGTTATTGACTGCAGTGCATCTTCCGGATCTCGAGCATTCAATGTCTCCTCAATGCTCGCTTCGGAAAAACCGAGACTTTTTAGCATTTCTATCGATTCTGGCCACATAGAGGCAGCCGCTTCTCCCCAAGGAGCAATCATATATCAGCGCCTGTCGCAAGGTAGCTCAGTTATTAACTTGAATTTGAAAAGGGAAGGGATAACGCTTTTTAAGGCTATCGAGAATGAGCCACTCTCCACTTTTAACATGTACGGGAAGCAAGTTACGACGAATATTGGCGGAGAAACTCTTTATTTGCAAAATGCAGGTTCTGTAGCTCCTTACAGACCAGAGAAGGGGAACTCCTCGACAACTCAGTTAGTGGGAGGGCATTCTGCCTCGATCTCCGGCGGAGCGCACTTAAATCTTTTTTCTAAAAATATAAAAGGAGCAGTTGTCTTCAATGTAGGGTCTGGAGGGAGACTTTCAATCGGTTCTGAAGAGAACCAGCCCAAAGTTGAAATGACGGGAGGTTTTGAGTTCGTAGCTAAGAGCGGGAAAAGTCAGGTTTATTTAGGCCCCGGATCCTTACTGAATGGTTATATCTCGGACGAGACACAAGCATCGTCAGGCGACTCCTCCCCAACCTTCTTGATGAAAAATTCGACTTGGGACGTAAACTCTCAGTTATCTCGAGTTCAGAATCTTGCGTCAAAGGTTTCCGGGTTGAAATTGGATCATGCAACTGTCAACTTAACTTCGGAACAAGATGCTCAAGGACAGCAGACTTTTAGCGATCTGACAATAGGTTCTTTAGAAAGTGATCGCGGGGTGTTTATTTTAGACGTGGATATTGAGAACCAAAAAAATGATAAAGTCGTGATAACGGAGGGTATCCCTGCGGGAGGTAACCTTCAAGAAGCACGAGAAAAGGCAGAATTCGATCCCACGGAAAATCTTCTCAAAAGTAATAGTGCCCTCAGATTTGCGTTCACCGGCACCAGTTCCGGAGGAGACAGTGGTGTTTTAGTAGAAGCTCCAATCGTCGTCGAGGGGACACGGTTCCAGCTCGAACCTAAAGAATTGGAAGTAAATGGGAAAAAAGCCAAGTATCAAGCCGTTGATGTGGGCACTTATAACTATTATTTGGCGAATAAAGAGAGTGCAACGGATCCCAATACTCGAACCTGGTATTTGACTCAATGTAAGGAAGGGGAATGCTTGCCGTTGCCATCGCCTCCAGAGCCAGAGCCGCCGGATGATCCAGATAAACCAGAGAACCCGGACCAGGCACAGATAAGCCGGATCCAGGTCCTTCGCTTCCGGTCTATTCTCCTTCAGCTGAAGCTGTATTTGCTCTGGCAGGAATGGGGTCGCAGATTGCTTTTTATCAAGGACAACTTTCCGACTTACGAGGCAGAATCGGCCAGGTTCGTCGAGATACGGGAAGAGATGTGCAGGAGGGTATTTGGACATCTGTAGGAGGTCAAAAAGATCGAATCTCCGGCTTTAAGTCAACAGCGTTTAAGTCAAAGATGTATCGCTTTAACTTTGGATATGATGCAAATTTTGGCGATTGGCTTATTGGCGGTAACTTTAAATATTTGAAGAGTAGTCAGAAATCTAAAGATACTTTCTTCTCCGCTAAAGGGAACGCTCATGCGGAAGGCTTAAATGCTTATGCAGTTTGGTCTAACGAAAAAGGATGCTATGTGGATTTGATTGCGAGCTTGGATCGTTACCATCAAAGACTTAGCACTAACATGCTGGATGGGACCAGAGTAAGCGGCACCTATCGAAACTGGGGCATCGGAGCTTCCGCTGAAGTTGGCAAGAAATTCTTTATCTCAGACGAAAGGACCTGGTTTGTGGAGCCACAATTTCAGCTTGCTTACTACTTTGTCAGCGGAGACAAGTTTACATTATCAAACGGGATGACCGGTAAGCAGGGGAACTTCAACTCTCTGACTGGAAGAGCTGGGGTTGCAGCGGGTAGGGATATTAAGTCAAAAGATGGTCAGGATAAAGGACAAATCTATATCCGCGCGGGTCTTAAGCATGAATTCTTAGGTCACCAGAAGGTTGACGTTAATAATGAAAGATTCTCGGATAAGCTTGCAGGGACACGAGTTTATTATGGAGCGGCTGCTGGATGGCTCATTAAAAAGAATCTGAAATTCTATGGTTACGTAGAACGTGAAGAAGGCGCGAACTACACCAAAGAGGTTGAAGTTCGGGCCGGTCTGAAATGGTTGTTCTAGTTTTTGAAATTTGAAACAGTTAACTGTCAAAAGATCCGAGGTTAACTAAAAGTTTTGAAATTAGTTTCTAGGAGAGTTTTAAGATTCCCGACGCCTAATTTTTGAAAGATTATTCGGTTCCGTTCTAGCAGAAGAAGGTAGAAGAACCAAGACTCTTATGAAAAATGTTGCTAGCTAATTAGGACATCTCGAGAATTCTTCTCACATCCTTAGTTTGTTGAGGACTGATGCTTTTATGACTGCCAAGCGGACACGGGTAAGCCTGTAATGGAAAACATTTGCCAATTTATGGGGATTTGAATTTATGAATTTCCCCGAACTTTGACTTGAGAATTCTTTGTCTTGTTATCCGTTCTAGCAAGTAGTGATACTCTGTCTTCAACAGGGGCCCAACTGATGTAGTAAATAGTACGAGGTTGTGGCTACATCCTGTGTAATGAAATTTCCCACTGACAGGGAAAGTAAAAATTATTAAAAATAATTAAAAAGCTGAGGGTAAAAATTATGCGTACACCTGTGTATACGCTATCTTCCTATCGGTTAACATCATGGTCAAAGAAAATAAATAAACGGTTAACCGATTCAATGAAGGAAGCAGAGTTCTCTGCGCGACGATTCTTAAGAATTAGACGTTCTCCTGGTTGTTTTTTCGACTTGAGTCAACAAGATCCATACAGAAATATTGGATTGATTGCAGGATTCGCTTTAGCCGCTGTTGCCCTCTTGCCTGAGACGGTTTCGGCTGAACATCTTACTTTTCTGTTGAATGACGAAACAATTAAAAAATTAGAGGAAGAGAGGGGCAGCCAAGGAATCGATTGGACTAATAAAGTTATTGATTCAACAGCAGCTTGGAAGTTCGTTGACCAAGCGGAAAACCCGGGGCGACCAACCATCCTCTCGGGAGATGAGGTAATCATAGAGGACGGCTGGACCTTAACTTTTAGTCCACTACCAGCTGGGCTCGGAGCCGGGATTAACTTCTTCCCAAGAATTGGAATAGATGAATGCCTGACCACTACTTCTATCACAGGAAAGGGCAATACTAATAAAATAATTGTTGAAGGAGACCCCACGGCTAACGGTCTATATGCGGGGATTTCTTTTGATTTTCCCCATGATGGAGCCGCAATAGATCCTGCACTTCCATGGACAGTTACAATTGTTGATGTAGATCTGGATATCTCACATGTCTCTCGTGGAATTTATCAACCCTACGCATCTGCGGTGACAATTAAAAACCAGACAACCAAGATCGTTAGTTCGTGGAATATTTTTCCTCTTGCAGGAGATATGCCATTAGGAGCCATTGCTATTCAATCTACTCCAACTGAGGATAACTCCAATACTTCGACTGACGCTTACATCTCAATAGAGTCCTCCCAGATAGACTTGTCTTCCGAGGCGAGAATAGTGTATCAATTGGCCACCGATCGCCTTAAATCAACCATTGATTTGAATGTAAATAATGATGGAGAGGTTCTTTTAAGAGGATTTGTTGATAAAGCACCTATTTCATTTCTATTATTGGGGGAAAACGCTAAAACAAACGTCGGAGGTTCCTATCTATTATTTGAAACGAAAGGGGACCCACACCGTGGTCTGGGCATGATTCAAGGAGACGATGGAAATACTTATTATCCGCTCGCTCTTTTAGGAGGCCATACATCGTATGTTGAGGCTGGCGCAACTTTAAACATCTTTTCAAAAAAAGTAGAAGGCACAGTACTCTTTATTACAGACACACAAGGGAGATTACTGTACGGCTCTGAAACATCTAAGACAAAATCCATAATCCAAGGAGGTTTTGAGTTTGCCTCCGATAGCGGGCAAAACCAAGTTTACTTTGGACCCGGCTCTGTCTTCAACGGTCACATTGTAGATGCGACTGTCTCTGTTGATGGAACAGTACCAACCTTCTCCATGAAAGAGTCCACTTGGAACGTACTAACCGAACTAGCAGAAAATCAAGATCATTCCTCTACAGTCTCAAGCCTTAAATTAGAAAACTCAACTGTTGATTTAACTAGAGAAAAAGACAGATCCTTGAATGCTACATATGGCACAGTAACCCTTGGTACATTAGACAGCACAAAGGGTATCTTCCGTTTAGATGTAGACATTGCCAATAAGCTTAATGACAAGATTATTGTCAAAGATAAAGTTACAGGCAAAAGTTTCCTTTCAATCACATCGGCCGGTACAGGCAATGGGACTGACAGTGAAATACTAGTCAAAGCTCCCGTTGACACACCGGAAGAAAGTTTTCTTCTTGAGCCCAAAGAAATTAATGGTCAGAAGTATCGCGCTATCGATGAAGGAGCCAGGATTTATCGCTTGGCAAATGTCCAGAATGAAACGGAAAAAGATAAGCGAGATTGGTACTTGACTCCGTGTAAAGAAGGCGAGTGTCTGCCTGTAGAGGAAGAGCCAGAGCCGCCAGAACCTACGCCCGATCCTCCGGATCCTCCAAAACCAGATAAACCTTCACCAGATAATCCTGGTTCGGCACTTCCTGTGTATTCGCCATCGGCTGAAGCGATTTTCGCAATGGCAGGTATGGGCTCGCAGACGGCTTTCTATCAAGGACAGCTGTCCGACTTAAGAGAACGTCTCGGAGAAATTCGTCGGGACGTACGCGGAGAAGTCAGAGAAGGTCTTTGGGCATCCATCGCTGCTCAAAAAGATCGCATTGCAGGTTTTTCTTCAACATCTTTCAAATCCACGGTTTACCGATTTAACTTTGGATACGACACAGCGGTGAATGATTGGTTAATCGGTGGTAATTTCAAATATTCGAGTGCCAATCAAAAAACAAAAGATGCTTTCTTTAAAGCAAAAGGAGATGCCCACTCTGAAGGTTTGAATGCATACGCTGTTTGGCACAATGAGAAAGGATGTTACGCCGACTTGATTCTCAGTGCTGATCGTTATCACCAAAGGTTGAATTCCTCAATGCTTGACGGCACCGGAGTCCGGGGAACGTATCGGAACTGGGGTGTCGGTGTTTCAGCCGAAGTCGGAAAGAAATCTTTTATCAACGCACAAAAGACTTGGTTCGTAGAACCTCAGCTACAGCTGGCCTACTACCGCATCCATGGCGATAACTTTACCTTGTCGAATGGAATGAAAGTTAAACAAGGCAATTTCAATTCATTGATAGGAAGGTTAGGCGTGGCTCTTGGTAGAGATATCAAGTCTTCTGAAGGTCAGGATAAAGGACAAGTCTATCTTCGCGCCGGTGTAAAGAATGAGTTTTTTGGAAGACAAAAAGTCTATATAAACGGTGAAAGATTTTCCGATAAATTGACCGGCAACCGAGTGTATTACGGCTTAGCTACCGATTGGCTCGTTAAAAAGAATCTTAAGGTTTACGGTCACATAGAGCGTGAAAAAGGCGCTCACTATACCAAAGAGATTGAAGCTCAAGTTGGCTTGAAGTGGCAGTTTTAAATTCTGAAAGAGTTTACTCAGAGCTAGAGCCTAAAAGAACGCAACGTAAGTTGTTTGCCGGCATTCCAAAAAGCTTTGGTTGCCGGTAATCTTTTTGCGTTCGGAGAATGGTGTTTTTCTAACTTCGACGAGGTGTCGGTATTTGTGGCTTGATGGCGTCTAAATACAAAGGAAGAGTGGAACTGACAATCCTAGGAGGTAAGAGTCCTCAGGCATCAAAAACTGCCTATCACGGTTTCCGTGTTGTTGAACCATGCTGTGTTGCTAACGTTTAGCCTCCTAATTGAGACTGAAGTTCGTTAAACTCTAATCCAACACTATTCTTTGGCAGAATCATGTTTAAGACTCAAGAGTTTGCAAAGCTTTGCAGCACAACAAAAGAAACTCTGTTCCATTACGATAAGCTTGGTTTACTCAAGCCCGATCAGGTTTTAAAGAACGGTTATCGAAACTATTCCTACTCCAAGTTAATGGACTTCCATTTCCTTTCTTTTTTAAAAGACTCGGGAGCCTCATTAAAGGAAATTGAGGCCCTCTGGCAGACCGGAACCAATAAAAAGAATGGCTGTTCTTTAATAAAAGCATCTGAGAAGATAGAGGACCAAATTTCTAAGTTGGAAATAGAAAGAGTTTTTCTGAAAGAACTGGGTGAGTTGGCAGTAGAAGCGGTAGAAGCTCCTCTTGATTCTTTAATGGTTCAGAAAAACTCAAAACAAAGCTTCTTGCTTGTCAAAACAGAACCGCAGGAAATCTCCTCGGACGCGGACTACAGTACAGTTTTAGAAAAAACTTTGAGCTCTCCTGTACCGGTTCCTGTATTCGGAATTCTTTTGGATTCAAATGCTGCTAAAGAAGGACGCCTTGTAATCTTGGGTCTGCTTTTCTTAAAAGATACAGTTGACTTAAGCACCAAAATAAAAATTAAGAAAGGTCAATTTGCTGTCTGGTACGGCAGAGGAGATTTTGACGCTAAGCGCAATGCGGTCAGCACGGTAATCAAAGAAATAGGTGATTCTGGTTTTGCCGTTGATGGCAACATCTTGTGCTTTAATGTTTTGGACGTGCTCTCCTCTAATAAAAAAGAGGCCTATTTCAAACTGATGATACCGGTAAGCTAGAAAAATGACCTTCGATCCTAAGAAAGAAGTGTTGGCGCGATTAGAAGAGTTAAAAGTGCCTTGTCAGATTCATGACCATCCGCCAATTTTGACGGTGGAAGAAGGAAGAAAGATAGCTGCTGGACTGTCCTCTTTATGCTGCAAATCTCTCCTTGTAAAGAATAAGAAAAAATTCTTTTTGATTGTCTTAGAGAGCAATAAACGTTTTGATTCCAAAGCCGCTGCAAAGCAAATTGGTTGCGGTCATTTGTCGTTTGCCAGTGCCGAAGACTTACGGAACAAATTGAATACTTTCGCTGGTGCAGTCTCCTTGCTGGGACTTCTTTATAACGAAGAAAAAGACGTTCAATTAATCTTTGACAAAGATGTGCTGAAAGCCGAGTATGTCGACTGTCATCCTTGTACCAATGACTGCAGTTTGAAAATCAGTGTGGCAGATATTATTGGTAAGCTCCTTCCTCAGCTTGGTATCGAGTACAAGACCATTCAGATGGCATAAGCGCATCAGAAGCAATTAAAGCAAAACGCCCGCAAACGGGCGTTTTGAGTCTAAGTTATAAGAAAATTAGAACTGATGGTTGATACCAACGAAGAATTCAACAGAGTTCTTGCCGAGCAAGTTATCTGGAATACCGTATCCATTGCCTTTACCGACATTGTCTCCTGAGAAGTTGAAGTGCAGAGAGCTATCCGGACCGGCTTCAATGGCATATCCAGCCTTGTCATCATTGAAGACAGCTTCTACGCCGCCGTAAATACGGGTGCGTTTAGACAGAGGATAGGCGTACTTGGTGCCCAAAGACCAAGCATCGGCTTTATCGACGGTCTGATTCTTCAAATAAGATGCAGATACCATCCATTTGCCACCCCACAAAGGAGTAGATGTTCCTAATTGAGCCATCCAGAAGTTAGCTGAGGCGTCTTCGTTATTTGTGAATTTCTTAGTAAATTGGACAACAGGTTTTGTAACACCGAAGTCATAGCTGGCAGCAAAATTTAAATACTGGTTGTTCCAACTTGCAGGCTGTCCGTTTGGACTGAACTTACGGAATAAGTAGCTGCCCATGATGGAGAAGTTGCCATGATCAAACTTAGCTGCGTAGTTGTAAATATTGCCTTTGCTGTTGGAGTCCTGCGATCCGGCCGCATCCGTATGTTCGCCTAAAGCAACATAGAAGAAATTAGTAAGTCCGAATGGTGTCGGAAGAACATACATCAAGGAGTTGTCTGCACGGACTAAATTGCCGTCTTGACCAGTAACGGCGGCTGAACCCGGGAAGAAGTAAGGAGAGTCGGAAGAACCGAGGCTCAATTCTGTCGGGTCAAACATCGCAAATACTAAGAAGTGAGGAGTGTATTGACGACCGAAGGACAATTGACCGTATTTGCCGCGGACACCGACGTTAGCTTCACGGCTGAAGGCTTTTCCGTCATTTCCGAATGTTGCACTGCCATTATCAGCTAAGAAAGCGTTATCTAAATTGAAGAAAACTTCTACGCCGTTGCCAAGATCTTCGGTTCCTTTAATACCCCAGTGGGAAGCGGAAAGACCGCCGCTCTTGATAGCTGTTTTCCATTCGCCGCCTGTAGCGTTGACGGCTACATATTCGTCAACTGCGCCATAGATTTCAACATTCCCCGCAAATGCAACAGAGCAAATTGCGGAGGAACAAAGTAATGCAAGAGTCTTTAATTTCATTTTTAACTCCTTGGTTTGAGTAGTCATAGTTCTTATTTTCCACTTTCTTATTTTTCGACTGTGTTAGATGGAAAACAGATAATTCATTGTTCCTCAGCTTGGAGACAAAAACTGTTAAATAGTTAACGCTACTCAGAAGTTTTGAGATTTTCAGGATGGGTCTTTCTTGAGGGACAAGTTGTTCGATACGAAAATAAGTAACGGCATCAGATCCGCTACTTCTTCCGACTTCTTGCTTACCTTCATCCCAAGGACTCTCTCATAGATAGAAAATTAAGGAATCTTTGCAGAAAAAGTGTTGGGAAATAGAAGATTTTGAAAGAGACATATCTTATTCTGAGGCAACAAGTGATTTTTGGAGAATTTTGACTTCCTCCAAAGGTAACCCTGTAGCTTGAGCGATGGATTCCAGCGGGACGTTGCCGATTTTAAGAAAATTTTTTGCAATTTCAATGGCTTTTTTTAACGCCGCTCTTTCTGCTATGACTTGTTCGATGCTTTTCATTTCTCTTATTCCTTCCTCAGTTTCTTTGAAAAATTCAACTCGTTCTTTCAATAGTTCGTTTTTCATCTGTCCCGCTTCTTCCGCATTGAAATCGCTCATTAGCACTCCGATAGGATCATTGCCACGGTAAGTTCTATTAACAAAAATGAATCTGGTTTCATCATCAAAGTCCGGACTTCTATCCCAAAAAGTTCTTTTTACCTGATAGGTGGGGAATGCCTTGTTTTTTCGGGCCATATCCCATGGATAAAGGTAACATAGGTATCCGAAAGTTTGGCAAAATCTTCTCCGCTTGTGAGATTATTTGTGTCCAGCAAAGATCAGTGCTATCGAACTCTCCAGAAAAGAGAACTCTGTCTGGCCCTTAACACTTCAAAATTAATTAACTTGCCGTTGCATCTGAAGCGGCAGTATCAAGACATGCATTTCGGTTTTCAACGGTAAGGTACCGTTCCTGAGTGATAATTTCCTGAATCTTTACTTCTGGAATACTGAGTTGCTTGAGAATGCCGTTGATAACGGTTTCGATATACTTTTGATTACCTCGAAAGCAGAGCTCGAAAAAGCTGTCATCTATAAGGGGCGCATGTCGGCTGCACTCTAGTGCTTGAAGGATATTAAGAAGCCGGCTTTAACGCAGTCGAAGTTTTACTCACGCTAAACGGGGGTTTCCCTGCTGGTAAAAAGTAGTGTTAGTCAGTTAACAGAGTTTTTAGGACGTGTGTTTTATATTGGATAGTAGCTTGTTAAAAGCTTACAAATCTAATTAGCCTCATCTCAAGGAGAGCGTCAATGCAAAATGTAGACAGACCTAAAGCTCTAAAGCCATTGATGGAAGCTGCCACGGCCTTAAATAATCCTATTCTTCAGAAAGCAAAAGAAAACGGCAAGAAAGTCGTCGGTTTTTTATATCAGGAAACTCCGCTTGAAATTATTACGGCTGCAGGCGCAGTTCCGTATTTCATTCGCGGAACAGGTTACGACGGAACGGAATACGCCGATGCATTTTTCCGCAATTTAGCTTGTAATTATGTTCGTCATACTTACAACCAAATCTTGAATGACCAACTCGATTTTCTTGACGGCGCAGTCTTTTATAACAGCTGCGACCATGCTCGCCGTATTTATGATAACTGGCTGACCGTCCCCGGAAATCCTGTTTATCACTTCATCTATATTCCTAAGAAGCGCGGAGATCTAGCTAAGGCCTTCTATAGAGAAGAAATCGAAAAATACATCAAAGCTACCGAAGAAAAGTTCGGCGTCAAGATTACTGACGATGACCTCAGAAAAGCCATCAAGCTTCATAATGAAACACGCCGCCTTCAGGCTGAACTTTATGAAATGCAAAAAGGCGATGAAGTTTATCTCAAGGGCTCTGAATTAATTGCCGTGATGATGGCCGGCATCTCTATGCCTTTGGAAGACTACAACGAATTGCTTAAAGAGCTTATTGCCGAACTTAAAGCACAAGGACCGCAGTACAAACCTGCTATTCGTCTCCTCTACACAAACGGTCATGCTGACAGTCAGGAATTTTTTGAAATCTTGGAAAACCAAGGCGGACAAATTGTCGTAGATAACCTCGGTTTCGGCAGCCGTTCTTCCGCAGTCTTGATTGATGAAGAAAAGGCTCCGTTGGACGCCATCATCGATTATTACTTCGATGAAATGCCGGCCGCTACCCGTCAAATGCACACCCAAGATGAAAGACTTGACCGGCTTGGTAAGCTAGTTGAAGATTATAAAGTTGACGGGGTTATTTCCTCACGCATTTACATGTGCGATATGTGGGCTTTTGAGCAGTACCTCATGCGCGGATATTTGGCAGAAAAAGGTATCCCCGGTCTTGAATTAGAAGTCGATTATGTCCCGGATTCCCAAGGACAGATTAGAACTCGTGTTCAGGCCTTTGTTGAAAGTCTGAAATCTCAAAAGAACCTCTAATCCAGGAGAAGAATAATGGCTGATTTATCCCAATTAACCGGTGTCGAAAGAACCAAAGAATACAGAGACAGATTAGAAGGTGTGTTGAAGTTCTTCGAGTCTCTTCCGGAAGAACAAAGAAATCCGGTTCAGATCGCTGTGGTCCAGTTAATGAAAGATCACAACGAAAAAATGATTGACGCTTTCGAAAACAAGAAGCCTTTGATGTGCACTTGGTACGGCAACTGCCAGGAAATCCTCGCGGGTATGGGTGTGGTTTATTACAACCCGGTTTTCGATTTGATGTTTCATCTTGGCTTGACTGATTATGCCGACGCTAAAGAATGCGACAAGTTCAATTTGGACGACAAGATGTGCTCTTTGGTTAGATATGCCGTCTATTCCATGGAAAACAGACTTCATCCGCGTCCCGATTGCTTCGTTGCTATGGCTGAACCATGCGATGGCCAACTGATGCTTCACCAGGCATTTGCCCGTTCCGAATTCTTGAAGGGCGTTCCTGTCTATACCATCGACCCAAGCTATGGTCATACAGATAAAGACTTCGAATATGTAGCCAAACAGCTCAAAGAAATGATTGGCTTCATCGAGAAGAATACCGGCGCTAAGTATGACTTCGAAAAAGTCAAAGCAGTGGTTGAAGAAACCAACAAACAGTATGAAATTTGGAAAGAAGTCAACGAATACATGAAGGCATCTCCGGCTCCCATGCCGTCCTTTGTAATCGGCGACGTTTTCTGGGCTTTAACTCAGCATTTGCCGGCAGGCGATCCGAGAGCTACCGGTTTGATGGCAGCTGTTCGCGATGTTGCTAAAGCTAACGTCGAAAAAGGCGTGGGCCCGGTCATGAACGAAAAGATCAGATTGTTCTGGCCAGACTTGAATCCGCTTTGGGGAGAAAAACTTGGAAATTGGCTTGCCGAAGAATGGAATGCCGTTGTGGTTAACTCCTTCCAAGGTTTGAGCCCATACACTCCGGTCGATACTTCTACGGAAGAATCTATGCTCTTCGGTTTGGCCCGCAGAAATGTCGCAGAAGTTCCGATGATTCGTCAGGGAAGAGGCTGGGTTGACGTTGTTGTTGACGATTTGACTCAGGCTATCCAGGACTACAACATTGATGCCGTATTGTTCTCCGGACATATGGGTCATAAAGATCAGGCCGGTATTAACCAGTTCATGAAGAAAGTTTGCAAAGACATGAAGGTTCCTCTTCTGACTTTGACTACAAGCTTGTTCGATGAACGTTTTACTCCGATCGAGAAAGTTAAGAACGATATTTCGAACTTCTTGAGTGCCAACGGCTTCGAGAAGAATGCCAAGAAATAACAAAGAAGATATCAAGAAATAAGAAAGGTGCGAAATGCTGTTTATAGGTTGTGACTTAGGCTCGACAACCGGCAAGGTTGTCATTATGGATGAATCTGAAAAGATTCTCGGGAGCTCCATCGTGCGTTCTTCCAGAGGTCCGAAGAAGACAATGGAACACGCTTTAGCAGAAGCCATGCAGAAAGCCGGAATTAATGAAGTCGATCCGGCAACGGGTTTCCCGAAGGATTCTTACGTGGTAGCTACCGGCTACGGCCGAGGATCCGTTGAAAACATCAATGAAGAAATCTCCGAGATTTCCTGTCATGCCCGGGGAGCAACCTATTTGCGGCCGACAACTCGCACCATTATCGATATCGGCGGTCAGGACTGCAAAGTCATTTCTGTTGATGAAACAGGCCGAGTATTGGAATTCCAAATGAATGACAAATGCTCGGCTGGTACTGGCAGATTCTTTGAAGTGATGGGCCGTGTGTTGGATTTAAGTTTGGAAGATTTGGCTGCTGAGGCTTTAAAGTCTGACAAACCTTGTGCTATTTCTAAGCAGTGCAGCGTTTTTGCGGAATCGGAAGTTATCTCCTTGGTTAACAATGACGTTCCGCTGCCAGATATCGCGGCCGGCATCCATGAATCGATTGCCCGCCGAATTCACGGCATGGCCTATAAGGTCGGGATCGAAGAAGATGTGGTTCTGACCGGCGGCTGCGCACAGAATAAGGCGCTCCAAAAAGCTTTGGAAAAGAGACTGAAGATGAAGCTTGGCCATATGGACGGCGATCCTCAGCTTGCCGGAGCTTTAGGCGCAGCATTGTTTGCAAAAGAAAAAGCATTAAAGAAGGCATAGCATGGAAAGACTGAATGTTTGGGATTCGCTGCTGGCTCAAGCAAGAAAAGGCGGCTGCCCGATTACAAAAGAACAAGAGGCTTCTTTCTCAACACGATCTAACTTTGTGCTGAAAGGAAATACTGCTGTTGATTTGGGCGAGAATCCTGAACAGTCTTTCCTGACCTTTTCCGAGTCTGCGTCTGAATTTGACAGCGGAGTCTATTTGGTAGGAAAGGACGTCAATGAGCTGAGCGGAAGTCAGCCTTTGGCACTGCAGCTTAACGTTATCGGTTGCGAAGACAACGATGAGCTTTTGTACCTCATCATTCAAAACCTGAAGAGAGAGCTTCAGGTCAAGGATGTAATGGTCAAAGGTTCAGCAAACAAAATCTGGCTTCGGTTTTCCAAGAAAGCTATCGAAGGCGGCATGGACCTCTTTCAATTAGGATCTGTACTTTTATTCCGGCTGCAAGAGGAATTTACCGAACTGTCATTAATCCAAATTCTGTTTGTAACGGAAACCGGTCCTGTTTTTGATGCGGTACGCATTGCTTCCGAAGAATGGAATAAGCAGCAGGAGGCCTTGAAGGCTGCAGTTTGGGACAAGCGCGGCTTCAATTTCAAAGAGTGCCATGTACTTGGACATTGCGGGAAGTGCTCTGATAAAAAACTATGCGCCAATGTCCGTAAGGTAGAACGCATTCTTACCCTGAAGAGAAAAGAGAAAGAAAATGAGTGAGCAAAGAGTAATTGCAGTTTGCGGGAAGGGCGGCGTCGGTAAGACGGCATTCACTGCAATGCTGACAAAAGTGTTGATGAACGAAGTTCCGGGGAAACTGCTGGTGGTCGACGCTGATCCGGCTCTCGGTCTCAACTACGCCATTGGCCGAGAAAGTGAAGTCACTATCGGCTCCATCCGTGAAATGGTTCTGGAAAAAGCGGAAAAAGGCACTAAGAAAGATTTAGAAGAACTGGCTGACAGTGTTGAGTATTTGACTGCGCAGGCTTTGGATGAAAATGAGAAGTTCTCTTTCTTGGCTATGGGCCGTATGAACACTATCGGGTGCTTCTGCTCCGTTAACGACCTGCTCAAAGGCGCTATCGAAACTATCATGCATTCTTTCGATGTTGTGCTGATTGACGGCGAAGCCGGACTAGAGCAAATCAACCGTCAGGTAATCGAGAAGATTGATACGCTGATATTAGTGACTGATACCTCCTTCAGAGGATTGCAGACCGTACGTCATATCAAAAAGATGGTTGACGAAGGCTTAGTTCCGGCTTGCAAAAACTTAGGCGTCGTTTTTAATCGAGCCCAGTCCGATGTGACAAGCCTTAAAGAGTTTGCGGAGAAAGAACATATCAACGTGATAGGGGCGGTTCCCTACGATAAGCAAGTGGAAGAATTCGATCTTGCGGGCCGTCCTTTACTTGAACTGCCCGGTGACAATCAAGCGGTTTTAGCCGTGAAGGATTGCTTGAAACGTGCGGAAGGAGCCGTTAGGTAAATTTATCATTCCTTGTTGGGAATCTGTTTATTGAGGCTGGAGACAATCCGGCCTCTTAAATTATCTGCCTCTGTTTTTCTGTTTTCCCACCAGTCAAAGACATCGGAGAAAAGTGCGCCGTGAATAAGCAGGAATTTCCCGTCCTTCTTTACTAGTCCTCGGTTTGCCCATTCACTTAGCTGTAAAGAGACAGAGGTTCGGCTTGAGGAAATAATTTTGCTGAGCATCACGGTATTGAGCTGAACAGGAAGAGGATTCCAGCCGTCGGATTTAATGGGATAGTAGGCCTTGATTAAGGCTTGGAAAAGAGATACCAATCTCATATCTACTTCCATAGTGAAGCATGCAAGAAGCGCTTCAATCTGGCTTTCTTGTTTCTTGACTACGTGGGCAGTGAATATGTCCAAGATTTGGGTATTAGCCGTGATTTCTCGGTGCCAAATTTCGTAAGGCAGGAACAGTGCCTCACTATCTTTAACGACGTAAGCGCTGACATTGGCTACGGTGCAAGAGGCGCCGTCGATATCTCCCATACATCTTTTGGGAAGAATTAAGGCAAATACATGTTCCTTATCGTTCCAGTCCCAAAAGCGATAGAAGCACAAACCTTTCAAAAGGTACCCAATTTCTCCGAACGGACCGCCATGGAGGAGTTCTTGGCCTTTTTTGATTTTCCTTTTCTCGCCGTATTTGAAGAAGATTTCCTTTATTTCCGGAGGCTCCTCCGAGTGAATCCACTGTTGTCCGAATACGATTTGGCGCAAATCTACCCCCGACTAAAAAAACACCGTCTGTTGATAACTATATAGCAATTTTCTGCGGTTCCCAAGTGTCTATAGGGTTTGAAGGGAGCAGAATTTTCAGGCTTCGGCTCAAACAGAATTAAGAAAAAGAACCGAGGCGTACGGCTTGTAAGTAGAATGGAAAGAAGAAGAATTTTGGAATGGCAAATGACAGAAAAGGCCTTGAAAGACTTACCGCTTGGAACCTCTGATTTCGCTGCTTTACGAATGTCGGACGAGATCTATGTCGATAAAACCAACCTCGTTTTTGCGTTAGCCTCTAAACGAAGGAAATATTTCCTTATCCGGCCTCGAAGATTCGGGAAGTCTTTGCTAGTTTCAACTTTTGAGTCTTTGTTCAAGCATGGTTTAAGAGATTTTCACGGCTTGGATATCGAGCGGCTCTGGACAGATGACAGAACTTACAATGTGGTCAGGCTGGATTTTTCTGAGGTTAAGCCTCTATTCGGACTACAGAAATTTGTGGATGGTTTGCGGGATCGTCTGATTGATAATTTTTCACCATTTGGTTTCGCTTACAAGCCCGATAACACCACAATATTCAGCCAGTTGTCTGCGTGGATGAAGACGCAGCCGGTGAATTCTTTGGTCCTGCTAATCGACGAATACGATGCTCCTTTAACATCCTCCTTATCCGATCCGGAGCTTTTCACCTCCGTCAGGAACGTACTATCCGAGTTTTATTCGGTATTGAAGTCCAATGATCAGATTTTGAGGTTTGTCTTTATTACTGGGATTACAAAATTCAATAAAACTAATATTTTTTCCGAGCTTAATAACTTGGATGATATTTCGTTAAGTCCTCGATTCGGAAGCTTGCTTGGCTATACCCGTGAGGAGCTCCAAACATATTTTTCAGGCTATTTGGATCAGGCTTCGGATGCACTTTGCCTCTCACAAGAAAAACTTTTGGAGAAGCTGACTACCCAATATGATGGATTTTGCTTTGAAAGAACCGCCAAAAGCAAAGTTTTTGCGCCTTGGTCCTTGTTGAATTTCTTTTCTGAGCCTGAAAGCGGCTTTTTGGACTACTGGTTCGAAAGCGGTGGCAAGCCGTCCGTATTGTTGGGTTATTTGAAATCCCATGCTCTTCGGAATCCGGAAGAATACTGCCGCGAAAAAACCATTTCGTTGGCCTCTTTGGAAGGATCCTCGGACGTAGAAGGCTTGTCAGATCTTGGTCTTCTGACACAGGCAGGATATCTAACAATTAAGACAATAAAGTATACAGACACGGTTTACCTGGACTATCCCAACCAAGAAGTAAAACGCTCGATGGCTCAGCTGTACCTGGAACAACTTCTTCGCGGCAGAGTTGCAGGTCAGGTTGGAGCGGGACCGATTGTGCGTGTGCTGAAAGAAGAGTCGCCGGAATCCGTCTTCCATATCCTTAATCGATTATTTTTGGCAGTCGACTATCATCGTTATCCGGTTAAGGATGAGGCTTCTTTGCGGGCCTATGTCCAGGTGTACTTTGCCGGTGCCGGCTTAAAGCCAAAAATTGAGAGTCACAATGCCCATGGCAGAAGCGATTTGGAAGTTCAAGCGAGTGATAGGTTGTGGATTTTTGAGTTCAAGGTAGTCAGAGACGAGCATGCCGCAGATGAAAAACTGAAGGAAGCTATAGATCAGATGAGAGCTCGACACTACGGAGAGCAAGAAAACTCTGCAGAGTTAAAAAAGATTGTCCTGGTATTCTCCATCAAAGAAAGACAATTTGTCCGCTGGGCGCAAGCATGAGCCGAGAGGAACGATAAGATGAAGGTTTAAAGGTACCGTCAGCCTCTCATTTTTAAGCAAAAAACCGCAAAGTTCAGTGCCTTGCGGTTTTAGTTCGAATATCAAATTCGTTAATCAGGCTACTTCATGTTTTCTGTGGCGTGAAGTGCAGCGTGTCTGCCAGAGAAGGCTGCAAATCCAAAGGCGTGTCCAGAAGACCAAGTTGTGTATGTTGGTCCAACCATGTTGGAAACTTCTAATCCTGTGGCATAAAGACCTTTGATTGGTTTGTTATTCTTATCCAGAACTTGATGATTTCTGTTGGTGACAAGGCCGCCGTAAGAGCTGAAATAGTAGGCTTTGAGCTTGATGGCATAGAGTTTCTTGGTGTTAAGCGGACGCATGTAATTCTTCAACTTAAAGAATTGACCATCATGCTGTACTTCACAACCTTTATTGTAGGCAGAAACCGCGGCGGCTAGATTTGCTTCCGGAACGCCAATTTCTTTAGCCAATTGTTCAACGGAGTCAGCGGCTTTGAAGTTGTCGCTGTCGGCGGCCAAAGCTTCATCGATATCTTTCTGAAGGTTAGGAAGTTTTTTGCCAACCGGTGCCAATACGCCAATGCCGGAATCAATGCCTTTGTCTATCATGTATTTGACTTGAGAGTCATCAAAGATGCTCCAGGCATAATGGCCGTGCTGTGCATAAATGGCATTGGCCGCTTGGCTGAAAGAGAAGGCGACGTCTTCGTTGGCGAAACGGTTGCCGTCTGAGTTGACCCAAAGAGCTGACGGTTGCCAAGAAGTTGTGTAGAGGTCGCTTAAGAACTTGATGCCTTTGCCTTCTGTTCCTAAATGGCCAACGAAAGAGACTGGTCCCATCTGTGCGCCTGCATTCAAGGCCATTTGAATACCGTCGCCGGTTTTGTTCATGTTGACCGAAGACTTCCAGCCTTCCGGATCTCTATGGGCCCATTCAGCGATTTTCTTAGGATCGTCGCCAAAACCACCGGAGGCTAAGATAACTGCCTTGGCTTGAATGATGTATGTATCGCCTTTCTTGTTGGCGGCTTTGGCGCCAATGACGTCTCCTTTGTCGTTCTGAATGAGTTCTGTAGCGGGAGTGCTTGTCTTGGTATCAACGCCAAGTTTGTCTGCGCTGTCCTTTAATCCTTTGATGAGCCCGGCGCCATGATTTGTACCTTTGTAGTCGCTGATGACATGCCATGTAGCTTCTTCCCAAGGCGTCATTCTGACGACTTCGAATTTGATGCCGTGATCAGTAAGCCAAGCGATGTTTTCACCGGAGCCTTCTACATAATCTTTGGTTTTTGGTCCGTCAATAACGTAGAAGTGCTTTTCCATCAAGGTTTTGAATGCTTCTTCCTTTGTCAAGGTGTCGCTTCTGAGACGATTTAGTTCGGATTCGACGGCAAAAAGACCTTCAGCGAATTGAGAACTGCCGCCAACCATAGGATTCTTTTCCAGCAGGATGACTTTCTTTCCTTTTTCGGCACTTTGCACTGCAGCTGTTAAACCTGCGGAACCGGCTCCGATGACAAGCACATCAGTGCTGAGCTTATATTCGGCAGCATTTGCAAAAGCCATGAGGCAAGAGGAAACGGCACAGACCAAGATTGTTTTATTCATATTAACTCCTTGTGATTGCGGTGTGTAAGGTAATAGTAGATCCCTTGGCTTTGTGTAAATGTTCAATGTTTAACGCTGATTTTTATCTCCTCTTAGATTGTTCAACGGTTAACGTTAGGTAAGCAGTTCTATTCGGTTCAGGCTTAAAAATATCGTGACAACCATCTGTGATTGCGCACAAAAATGAATAAATTGCAAGAAGAATATTGTGTTGAGAGAGAAGTTGAGAGACTTGCCGCAACGTTTGCTGCTTATATGCAACATATTGAATTTAAAAAATTTCTAAAGTTGACTGTTCATTTTTAACATGTTCTAATGCGCTTGCCTGAGGACGTATTCCTCGTTTTCTATGGTGTTTCAATGACTGAACAATTAAGAAATCGGCTGAGCTGCATGGCTTTTTTCTTTATTGCCGGCGGTACATATTCAGCCATTATGGCGTATATGCCTTCAATCAAGGTGCATACTCAAACAACCAATGCACAAATCGGAACGTCTCTATTTTTCTTCGGAGTCTTTTCTTTGATTTCCTTGCTCATGAGCAAAAAGATTCTGGAAAAATTCGAATCAGCTTTGGTGATCTTCCTCTGCACAGTTTGGATTTCTCTCTGCCTTTGTGCCATTGCCTTTGCATCAAGCCCGGTGCACTTGTATATGTGTTTCGGAGCGATTGGTCTTGGCGTAGGTTTGATCGATGCTGCCGTCAATATGCAGGGAATTTTGTTTGAACAAAGACATAATCAGCAGGCTCTTAATCTGTTTCATGCCTTGTACAGCGGCGGAAGCCTTGTTCTATCCATTATTGCCGCTATTGCGGCTTCTGCGGCACTCAAAGCGGAAGTGTTTTTTCCTTGTGTCGCGGGGCTCTTTGTTGCGATTGGGATCTTTTCAAAACCGGGTCTTCTCGCTGAACACAAAAAAGTTGAAGACAAGGAAACAAAGCCTGAGTCTGAACGCAAAATTCCATTCTTTGTAATTGTTTGCGGCCTGTTGACACTATTGGCATATTCTTCTGAAGGGTCTGTAGCAGAATGGGGTCCTCTTTATATTGTTGAAGAAAAAGACGCTCCCATTGCGCTTGGTGCTTTGGTTTACGGCGTTTTTTCTGCGATGAGTTTTATAGGGAGATTGTTTGCCGATCCGATCAGAAAAAAGGTTGGCTCTTTCGTACCAATTAGAATAGGGTTGGTGGTTGGCCTTTGTGGAATGCTTACGGTTCTTTTCGCACAATCGGCCTATCTTTGCTTGTTCGGCTATGCGTTGCTGGGAATCGGTTTGGCACCGGTAGTTCCGACGTTATTCAGTTTAGCCGGTTCCATCCCGGGAATCTCTCCTCAGCGGGCCAGTTCTACCGTTGCATTTCTTGCTTACGGGGGTTTGCTTTCCGTTCCTCCTTGCATCGGATATTTAGCACAAATGAGCTCGCTGCACTCCGCGCTTTTCCTTGTGGTAGCTTTTCTGCTTGTGATTTTTGCGGCATCTTTGCTTCTCCGAAGACTTTTTGTGAAGTCCGGAGGCAAAGCGTAACGGAAGGCTCACGCAACCAATCGCAGGATCTCCGAAAAAAAATACCGCAGGTGGCTGTTGCCATCTGCGGTTAAGTGCCTAATTCAGTAAAAAGGCAATCCCCATTAACTAACTACCCACGAGGCTGGCCTCGATCAAGGAGTTGAATCAAGATTGATTCAGTAAGTGGAACTATACATTAATTGAGAATCATTATCAATTAGATATTATAGGTATTTTCCCTATTATTAATTTTTTGTGGATCTGGATATCGAGGTTTTCTTTCGTGCGTCAGGAGTTGGAATCTAAACCGAAGCCGGCTGGTTATGCCTGAATCTCTATAACCGGCAGCATAGTTTGGCTATTATTTTTTCCCACACTCTAATGCACCAGCCGGATGGTCCGTTCCTTGTTTTTGATGGTGTTTTGATGACTGAACAATTGAGAAATCGGCTGAGCTGCATGGCTTTTTTCTTTATTGCCGGCGGCGTTTATTCAGCCCTAATGGCTTATATGCCCGTAATCAAGGTGCATACACAAACAACCAATGCGCAAATCGGAACTGCTTTCTTTTTCTTTGGCGTTTTTTCGTTAATTGCTTTGTTCGTGAGCAAAAATATCTTAGAAAAAATTGAGTCAGGTTGGGTGATCTTCTTTTGCACACTATGGATGTCCATGGGGATTTGTGCCATTGCCTTTGCATCAAGTCCTGTTCAGTTATATGTGTGTTTCGGCGCCATGGGCCTTGGAGTTGGTGTGTTCGATGCGGCGATCAACGTCCAAGGAATTTTGTTTGAGCAGCGCCACAAACAGAAAGCACTCAATCTTTTCCATGCTTTGTACAGTGGCGGTGGACTTGCTTTGTCCATCATCGCCGCACTTGCGGCTTCTGCAGCCCTAAAAACAGAAGTGTTCTTTCCGTGCCTTGCGGCGTTATTTGTGGGGATTGGTGTCATTTCAAAACCCGGCCTTCTAGCGGATGACAGAAAAGCGGACAAGGAGAAAGCAGGCTCAGAAGCAGACCGCAAAATTCCGTTCTTTGTGATCGTATGCGGATTGCTAGCACTGTTAGCGGATGCTTCGGAAGGCTCAATAGCGGAATGGGGACCGCTTTATCTTGTCGAAGAAAAAGATGCTCCTAATGCTCTTGGTGCATTGGTTTATGGCTTTTTTTCTGCAATGAGCTTTGCCGGCAGATTAGCAGCCGATCCCATCAGAGCAAAGGTTGGTTCTTTCGTGCCTATCAAGATAGGTTTGTTGTTGGGCCTTTTCGGAATGCTTACGGTTCTTTTTGCGGACTCAGCATATCTATGTTTGTTTGGTTATGGAGTGATGGGTGTCGGTTTGGCGCCTGTGGTTCCGACGTTATTCAGCTTAGCCGGTTCAGTTCCCGGAATTTCTCCTCAACAGGCTAGCTCAACCGTTGCTTTTCTGGCTTACGGAGGTTTACTTTTCGTGCCTCCATGCATCGGATTCTTGGCACAGATGAGCTCACTGCACTCTGCACTTTTCCTTGTAGTCGTTTTTTTACTTGTTGTTTTCACAGCATCTTTGTTTCTCCGAAGGCTTTTTGTAAAGTCCGGCGGCAAAGCATAGTAAGAATTGTTTGTCCACAATCTCACAGAATCTACGATTGTTGACGAAAAAATACCGCAGATGGTTTTGTTGCCATCTGCGGTTAAATGCCTATTCTTTAGAAAGGCAATCCCCATTAACTAACTACCCACGAGGCTGGCCTCGATCAAGGAGTCGAATCAAAATTGATTCAGTAAGTAGAACTATACATCAAACGAGAATAATTCTCATTTAGTTTATATAGGGACTTACCCTTATTAGAAAATTTGACCTCGAATATTCGAATTCTGAATCAAAGCTCCTAACGGATCATTGTCTGCAGGCTGTTCATCAACACCTAAAGACGGAATCGCATCTTTACGGTTGGTGTAATAATAGTTGCCGCCTTCCTCAGTGACTCCCGAAGGCGCTTTACGGACAACTTCAGGGTCGTTCTT